>NZ_LIRK01000769.1 GCF_001419765.1 Streptomyces torulosus | reverse complement strand
CCCTTCCAGGACCCCGGCGAGAAGGACGTCGCCCGCGCGCACCAGCTTCTCAAGGAGGCCCGCAGGCAACGCAACGAGGCCGCGCGCACGGCCGCCACGTCGGTCCGGGCCGCGCTGGAACACGCGCCCGCCGAGCCCCCGCCCCTGAGCCGGCTCGTCTCGAACTTCGTCGACCACCAGGCGGGCACGAGCCTGGAGCTGACGCATGTCGTGGGCGGCGCGGTGAAGGGCACGGCGGGCCTGCTCACCTTCGCCCGCGGCATGACGTTCTACGACCCGTACAACCTCACCCACCCCGCCGAGTACTACCAGAACGTCAACATGACGCTCGCCGGCCTGGCAAACACCGCGGCCCACCCGGACCGGGCCCTCAAGGACGCCTGGGAGACCGCCAAGAAGGACCCGTCCGAGTTCATGGGCCGCCTCGCCCCCGAGGCCCTGGGCACGAAGGGCACGGGCGTCGGACGTGGGGCGGTGCGCGGCGGGATCAGGGGGGCGGTCGACGACGCCCTGGCGTCGGAATCCCGAAACGCTCGCCGTAGCGTGGTCGGTGAACCCGAAGCCACGGGGCGTCATGCCTCCGACAAGGTCTGCCTGAGAGATCCTGTAGATGTTGCCACGGGTCGCATGGTCCTTCCCCAGACAGACATCTTCCTGGCCGGATCTCTCCCTCTCGTTTTCACTCGGTCCTTCGAGTCCTCCTATCGCGCCGGGCGGTGGTTCGGACCCCATTGGTCCAGTACCGCCGATCAGCGCTTGGAGGTCGACTCCGAAGGCGTTGTCTTCGTCGACGACGTAGGCATGTTGCTGGCGTACCCCCACCCCGCTCCCGGCGTTTCGGTCCTCCCCACCCATGGACCGCAGTGGCCTTTGAACCGTGAAGACGGCGGCTATACCATCACGGATCCCGCAACACGACAGAGGTGGCACTTCATCGATCAATCCGACGAGCTGTCACTTCTGAAACAGATAGACGACCGCAACGGCAACTGGATCACGTTCGACTACGACGCCGACGGTACGCCCACCGACATCGTCCACAGCGGTGGCTACCACTTGCGGATGGCAGTCACGGACGGCAGAGTCACCGCCTTGTACCTCGTGGGAGCCTCCAGCGACGGCACGGACCAAGAGATTCTTCGCTACGGCTACACCGATGGCCATCTCACCAACGTGACCAAATCCAGCGGGCGGCCCACACTCTTCGGGTGCGACGAGCACGGCCGCATCACCTCGTGGACGGATACGAACGGCGAGCATTTCGAGTACGTCTACGACGACCGAGACCGTTGCACATTCCAATCAGGTTCCGCCGGTCACCAGCGTTCCACCTTTTCCTACGACTCGATCGACCCGGCGACCGGGCATCGCATCACATCGGTCACGGACTCCTTCGGCTACACCTCCCATTACCTCATCGACGACCGCATGCACGTAGCGGCCGAGGTGGACGAACTGGGAGGGACGACCCGTTACCAACGGGACCACCGCAACCGAGTGCTTTCGCAGACAGATGCGCACGGCCGGATCGTCTCCTACGCATACGACACAGCAGGGCATCTGACCCGCGTGACCCGCCCCGACGGGCGTGCGTCGAAGGCCGAGTACGACGCGCGTGGTCTGGCCACGAAAGTCATCAACCCCGATGGATCAGTGATTCGCCAGACCTACGACGAGGTTGGCAATCGCACGTCAGTTACCGATTCGAAGGGCCGGACCAGTCATTTCAGGTACGACGAGGCAGGCCGAGTCACGTCGGTGACCCACCCGACTGGGCACTCGACCGCGATCCACTGTGACCGTGCGGGACTTCCCATCCAGATCACCGACGTCCGGGGAGGCGTGACCCGATACAAACGGGACGCCTTCGGCCGTGTGATCGCCGTCGTCGACCCGACAGGCGGCGTCACCGAACTGGGATGGACGCAGGAGGGCCGCCTGACCCGCCGCACGACACCCGACGGTGCCACCGAGTCCTGGACGTACGACGGGGAGGGCAACTGCACCAGTCACACCGATTCCATGGGCAATGTATCGCGGTTCGAATACACACATTTCGACCTGCTCGCAGCCCGCGTCGGCCCGGACGGATCACGGTACGAGTTCACGTACGACACGGAGTTGCGGCTCACGACAGTCACCAACCCTCAAGGCCTGACATGGAAGTACTCATATGACCCGGCCGGCAGGCTCGTCGAGGAAACAGATTTCGACGGTCGAACCCTCACGTACGCATATGACGCGGTCGGACTTCTGGTGTCACGAACGAACGGGCTCGGTCAGGTCGTGTCATTCGAGCGCAACGAGCTCGGTCAGATCATCCGCAAGGATGCGGCCGGCCGATTGACGACGTACGCGTACGACATGACGGACCAGCTCGCTCACGCACATGACCGTGACTCCACACTTACCGTGATTCGGGATCGGTTCGGCCTGGTCCGCTCCGAAAAGGTCGACGGCAGGGAACTGAAATACGGCTACGACGAGTTGGCGCGACGGACAAGCCGCACCACCCCAACGGGCGCGGTGACGAGTTGGTCGTTCGACTCCTCAGGACAACCCGCACACATGGTGATGTCCGGTCGCCCCGTCGAGTTCACCTACGACGTCATGGGCCGGGAACTGACTCGCCGTTTCGGTCACGGAGTTACTCAACAGCGCACTTTCGATGCCATGGGCCGACTCACAGAGCAGTCAGTGACGGACGCAGGCGGTCACGCCCTCCAGAACCGGGCGTACATCTACCGCGATGACGGCAACCTGGTAGGAGTCGACGACGTCCTGATCGGCCCTCGCCGTTTCGACCTCGACGCATCGGGCCGCGTCATGTCTGTAAGCGCGGCGAACTGGACGGAGAAGTACGCCTACGACGAAGCAGGCAACCAAACCTCGGCTTCGTGGCCAACAGATCATCCTGGCCGGGAAGCAGTAGGCACACGGACCTATGCCGGAACCCGTATCGCTCGTGCGGGCAACGTCCGTTATGTCCATGATGCTTTGGGCCGCATGATTCTCCGTCAAAAGACTCGTCTGTCCCGCAAGGCAGACACTTGGCGCTACGAATGGGACGTCGAAGACCGTCTCATGTCGGTGACGACCCCGGACGGAACTCACTGGCGCTACACGTATGATCCGCTCGGCCGCCGCACCGCAAAGCTCCGGATGGCAGAGGATGGCCAAACCGTCGCCGAGCGGATCGAATTCACCTGGGACGGCACGACTCTATGTGAGCAGACAACAACGTCTCCCAGTCTGCCCAATCCGGTAACGGTCACCTGGGACTACCAGGGCAGGCATCCTGTCGCTCAGACGGAACGGATCCGGACAGCCGATGCGCCTCAGCATGAGATCGACTCCCGGTTCTTCTCCATCGTGACCGACCTCGTCGGCAGCCCCACAGAACTCGTGGACGAGCAAGGAGACATAGCCTGGCGCACACGGGCAACCCTGTGGGGCAGCACCACATGGGCCGCCGACAGCAGCGCCTATACGCCGCTACGTTTTCCTGGCCAGTACTTCGATCCCGAATCAGGGCTGCACTACAACTATTTCCGTCACTACGACCCGGAAACAGCACGATATCTGACACCGGATCCTCTTGGGCTGGCACCTGCACCGAACCCCGCGGTTTATGTGCGCAACCCTCATACCTGGAGCGACCCACTCGGCCTCGCCCCTGAAGAGTGCAAGGACACGGTCAGCGGATATCGTAAGCAGACCAATCATCCGATGAGTCAGCGCATTCATGTGGATGAAAACGGGAACGTCACCATCACCGGCAAGGGTGCGCTTTACGTTAACCTGAGTGGCGAAATCGGTCACACGGTCCGCTTCCGAGGCGATGGTGGGCAGATTGTAGAATTTCAGATCTCGGAGGAGTTCCGAGAGAAGATCAGAAACAATGCGATCCCGCAACAGCAGCCAGAGGGACTGGGTTTCACCAAAGCAGAATGGAAAGAACTGAAGAGGATCTACCCGGAGATTTCCGACCCCACCATGGGAGAGGATCTATACGGTATCCCAAGCGGCATGCTCGACGAGTTCCGGGCAGAAGTCTCAAAATATCCAGGCAGGATAGTTCAGGATGAGTGACAGGGAAGATTACTGAAGTGATTCACGAAATCGAGGACCTCGAGCAGGAAATCGACCGCCTTACCCGCCAACCATCACAAGGTGAAGTACCGCCGGTACTGTGCGCATTCGATGTGGTGACGACTGGCCCCGTCGACGAATATGTGTCCAGAGTGCGGTCCGTCTTGCACGCAGCGCTGACGTTGGCCATTTCTCAGTCCTTCGAAGGAGACGACCTCCCCACGGGTGACCTTCCCGAGTGGTTCGTTGCAGCGAGCGAGGACGCCGCTGAGCCGGTTCCTGATTTCGCGGCACGCGGGAGAGACCGCTATGTCGCAATGATCAAGGGCACGGTCGGCCGAGGATGGCAGTTGCAGGAGTGGCTCTACCAGTTCGACCCCGACTCAGAGTTTCGTGGATGGGCATGGTGGGACGTCACGTATTCCGTCGAAGGGCACGTGCGCATCTGGGTGGACAGCTGGGGTGAGTCCTTCTTTGCGTGCGACGAGCTTCGATGGCTCGCATACACCGCCGGAGGCCAAGAAGTGTCCGGGCCCGTCCTGCTTGATTCGACGACATGGGTCTCCGCGGCCCGCTGAGAAGACTTCGGACAAACAGAATGGATGACCGATTCGACGTTCGCGTCAAAATCGGCGACGGGGAAGCCCAATGGCAGGTGCTGGTCGAGGGAGATGGGCCATGGCATCTGCACCTCAGATCCCCCGACGGGATCGAAGCGGCAGCGGTCGGCGACAACGTGTTTAAAGCGTTGCGGTCGATCCGTGAGGAGTTGACCCCGAGAGGGATCATCTTGTGCTGCAACGGGGCGCGAGTCGATGTGAGACCGTCGGGCTTTTCCGCTTCGCACGGCGCTTGGATGATCTATGTTCTCCATATGTGGCGCCCGTCTACCGTGCGCGACCTTGTGCCGATCTTCGGTTACGCGCCCCCCAGCAAAGTAGGCTCCGTGGAGGAGCAGGACGCCTACTGGGAGCGCCACCTGAAGAACAGGAAGAATCCCCTCAACTTCATCAACCCGGTCTGGTGGGTTTATTTCCTCACGGCATCTCGCGGGAAACCGAAATGGTGAGAAGGCGCTACCCCATCGGCCGGTAGTAGCCGAGGACGTGGGCCAGGTGGGGGAACCACTCGTGGAGGCGGGTTCGGGGTTTGGCCTCGACCGTGCACTCGAAGAAGCTGCCGTCCAGGTGGACCACCGCGACCATGAGGGCCTTGCCGTTGGGGCTCGCCTTGTAGTGGACGCTGCGGATCTCGGACCAGGGGAAGTCGACGGAGACGCCGTGGTCCTCGAAGGCCACGCCTGACACGTCGATGACGATGGAGTTGTGGCGGTCGACCGCCAGGAACTCCGGGCCCGCGGGGTCGGGGCCCGCCGGTGCCGCCCCGGCGGCGGGGGGTGCGTAGACATGCGGCGGCTGGGTCGCGTACGCGTGGGGTGGCTGGGGCTGCGGCGGTTGTGGGTAGGGGTGTGCCTGCGGCGCGTGAGGCTGGGGCGCGTACTGGTG
>NZ_LIRK01000768.1 GCF_001419765.1 Streptomyces torulosus | reverse complement strand
GGGCGGAAAGGACGGGAGGGGGCGGCGGTACGGCGATCGGCGGGCCGACGGCGCAATCCGCCACCGCGCCGGCGGGCGCGGCCTCCCTGGGCTCCTTCGGCATGTGCGGCACAGCGCACGGGCCGTGCGGCCGCGGGTGCGAGGGGGCGGGCGACGGAGACAGGTGCGGCGCGCCGGGTGCCGGGGCTTCCGGCGTACGGTGCGGCGCTGCCGGGGGCCCGGACACCGCGGTCGAACCGCGCGCAGTGGTCGGCCCGATCACCCGGTCACGGTGGCCGCTCCCCGGCGACGGCCGCCGGGGAGGTCGCCGCCCGCCCGGTCAGGCGGCCGGGTCGTAGACCCGCTCCTCCTCGGGTACGCCCGCGTCGTCGTAGAGACGCTCCAGGGCGTCCGGCGCGTAGATCTCGTAGTCGGGGACGACGCCGCCGATCAGGCCGAGCATCTTGTTGGTCCACTCCTGGCTGGCGCTCATCGCGCTCATCGTCGCCTTGAAGAACGGCGGGAGTTCGGTGAGTTCGCCGAGGGTGGTGGTGAAGTCGTAGACGCCGGCGCTCTCCTCGTCGCGCACCTTGTTGTACTCGGCCAGCGCCTCGTCCATCGGCCGCTCCCCGGACAGTCCCTGGTGGATGCGTTCGGCGAGCAGTTCGCCGTGGAGGAAGGCGTCCGTGATGCCCCACCCGGTGTAGGGGTCCTTGTGGTAGCCGGCGTCGCCCACGAGAGCCCAGCCGGGGCCATGGGCGCGGCGGTAGTAGTTGTCCGGGTAGCGCATGGGGCGGAAGTCCTCCTCGCGCCGCCCGCTGTCGCGCAGTTGGGCGCCCATCTCCGGGTGGACGTCGTCGAAGACGGCCTGGAAGCGGGCCTCCACGTCGGTGCGGAAGTCCTTCAGCTGGGCCCGGGTGCAGATGACGGCCAGCATGTTCAGCCCGTCGTTGGTGGGCCAGCTGCCGAACCAGCGCTCGTGGAAGCCGGTCTTGTGGTGCAGGCCCCAGTCGAGGCCGCTGTAGTACGAGTAGTAGATGAATCCGGCCGCGGGGCGGACGTTGTACAGCTCGGCGCCGACCTTCTTGGCGACCGTGGAGTGGAAGCCGTCCGCGCCGATGACCACAGAGGCCCGGAACTCCCGCTCCGGTCCGTCGCCCTCGCGTCCCCGGATGCCGGTCACCCGGCCTTCGGAGGCGATGACGTCGGAGACGGTGAAGCTCTCCAGCACCTCGGCGCCGGCTCTGCGGGCGGCGTTGACCAGGATCTCGTCGAGCACGGTGCGGCGCGGGCAGTAGATCGCGTCGAGGCCGTCGACGGGGTCGGCGAAGCCGTTGAGTTCGATGCCCCGGTAGCTGTAGTGCATCTTGCGGATCGCCGGGGTCTTCGCCTCGACGATCTCGTCGAGCAGTCCCCACTCCCGGAGCTTCAGCAGCCCCGCCTGGTGGATGTAGTGGGTCGAGACGGTGTCGCTGGGGAAAGAGGACCGGTCCACCACGAGGACCCGGTGGCCGAGGCGTGCCAGCAGCATGGCGACCGGTGAGCCGGCGCAGCGGGCACCCACAACAATGACGTCGTACACGCGATCCCCCATGATTCAGATCAGTCACCCGAAAGACAATCGGGCCCGGTTCCAGCGCTCGTGGTCGGCGGCGCCGATAGTGACGTGAAGGCTATGAGTATCAGCCAACAAAGGTCAAGAGATGGTTAGGAGGGAGTCAATTGAGCATCACACCGACAGGACGGCGGAATACCTAACTCCGTTCACATGGAAGAACATCGGCGCCCTCTATCCACCACTATGCACCTTTCAGAATGGGGGTTTTGACCCCAGCTATGGCTTGCGTCACACACGAGAAGGTCGCCGTCGCAACCACGCTCGGTAAGTGATCCCGCCCCACTGGAACACATAGCGTAGGTAAAGGAAGCGATTTGAGAAATGCGCCTCCACTCCGCCTTCCGGCTCGAATTACTCAGTTGACGTAACCCGAGAAGTTAGAGGAAAAAATCGCGCCAAGAGTGGCCGAATTCGCCCGCCGCGGGCGGGATGCGGCAACCCGATCAAGCTCGCTCGGTGGTACTCGGTGCGCCCTACTCGTGCACCGTGATGGCCGAGCGGGGGATAAGAGAAAGCGGACGGGGAGGTGGGTGATCGTGCGCAGGAACTCGGTGTGCGCGTAGGCGGGTTCACCGGCCGGCTCGACACCGGAGAACCGGTTGACGATCGAGCTGAAGACGACGTCGGCCTCGGCGCGGGCCAGGACCTGGCCCGCGCAGCCGTGCATGCCGGAGCCGAAGGCCAGGTGCCGGCCGGCGGCGAGGGGGCGGGTGTGGTCGAAGGTGTCGGGGTCGGTGAAGACCTCGGGGTCGCGGTTGGCGGAGGCGATGAGCAGGGCCAGCGCTTCTCCTGCCGGCACGGTGGTGTCGCCGATGACCGTGTCCTGCGTGGTCAGGCGGACCACCATGGACTCGGGCGTGTCGATCCGCAGGATCTCGTTGATGATGCCCGGCCGCGCCTCCGGCTCGTCCCGGTAGGCGGCGAACAGCTCGGGCCGCTGCGTCATCAGCCAGATGCCGTGGTTGATCAGATGCTTGACGTCGAGGTGGCCCACGGCGAAGAAGAGGAAGACGGAGTAGACGACCTCCTCTTCGGTCATCTTGCCCTCGTCCTGCGCGGCGATGAAGGCGTCGATCAGTCCCTCGCCGGGGTGGGCTCGCTTGTCGGCGACGAGGCGGCGGATGTGGTCGGCGAACCAGGCGAACGCCTCCGTGGTGGCGCGGGCCTCCTCGTCGTTGCCGCCGGGGCCGAGGCTCAGCCCGATCTCGTAGGTCTTGCGCTGGATGGTGTCCATCTCGGTCGGCTCGATGCCGAAGATGTGGCAGGTCGTCTCGAAGGTGCACTTCAGGGACAGGCCGTCGGCCGCGTCCAGGGCACCGTCGCCGTTCTCGACCTCGTCGAGCACGGCCTCCACGGAGGCGCGCATCACCTGGGACCACTCCTCGACGGCCTTGGGCGTGAACCAGCGGTTGGTGATCCTCCGCAGCCGCGTGTGGTCGGGCGCGTCCTTGCCGAGCATGGCGTGGTGGATCGGGTCGGCCGGCCCGAAGTCGAGCTGCTGCACGCTCAGGGTGGGGTTGCGGATCAGCCGGGCGACGTCCTCGTAGCGGGAGACGACGTACAGGCCGAGCGGATGCCGGTAGACGGGGTGCTCCTCCCTCAGCCGTGCGTAGTAGGGGTACGGGTCCGCGCGGAAGCCGGGGTCACAGAAGGGCAGCAGGTCCTCGGCGGCGGACGCGGGTTCGGCGGTGGTGACGGTCATGG
>NZ_LIRK01000767.1 GCF_001419765.1 Streptomyces torulosus | reverse complement strand
CGGGCGCCCTCCCCTCCACGTCCCCCCGCGCCGTTTGGCTGTGGCCTGAACCGATCACTAGTCTGAGCGCCGATAAGGCCCGGATAAGCCGGGTGCCGAGCGCCGGGCGCTTCGGGGGTGGTCCCCGCGTACCGGCCCCGCTCGGCCGAGCACACCAGCCCGACGGGGGAGCACATGGGAGAACAGCGCAGGCGACTGCGGTCCAGCACGGTCGTACTCGGTGGGATGGGTGTCGTCGCCGCGGCCCTCACCTCCTGCGGATCCGACCCGGACCGCCGGTGCGTCGACCGCGACAGCTACGACGTCGCCAACGGCTACAAGATCATCGCCGACAAGAACTGCAACTCCGACTCCGGCTCCTCCTCGTCCTACGGCAAGAACCGCAAGACCAACAGCAGCGGCAACCGCAGCCAGCCCGGCACGGTCGACGCCGCCTGGTACTACGACGCCGACGTCACCGGCAACCGGGCCGACTACGGCACCTTCAGCCGCAGCGAGGCCGTCGACCGGGACGGCTTCGGCTGCTCCGGCTCCGGCTCCGGCGGCGGCTGACCCCGTCCGGGAGGCAGAGCCATGGAACGCCGCACCATCGAACCCCGGCCCGGATGGCAGCAGACGGTGGAGGAGCAGGGGCTCATCTACCCCCTGACCCGCTATCCGGACGACTCCCTGCGCCCCTACTGGGACGAGAGCGCCTACTACGTCTTCTCGCTGCCCGAGGTGGAGGCGCTGGAGGAGGTCGTCGAGGAACTGCACGCCATGTGCCTGGCCGCCGCCGCGCACATCGTCGAGCACGACCGCTTCGCCGACCTCGGCATCACCGACCCGCGCCTCGCCCGCCTCGTCGCCGAGGCGTGGCGCCGGCGCGCCGAACTGCCCTCCGTCTACGGCCGCTTCGACCTGCGCTACGACGGCACCGGCCCCGCCAAGCTGCTGGAGTACAACGCCGACACCCCGACCTCGCTTGTCGAGGCGGCCAGCCCCCAGTGGTTCTGGATGGAGGAACGCTTCCCGGGCGCCGACCAGTGGAACTCCCTCCACGAACGCCTCGTCGACGCCTGGAAGAAGCAGGCCCACCTCCTCCCGCCGGGCAGCCCCCTGTACTTCGCGCACACCGCGGGCGACGAACTCGGCGAGGACCTGATGACCGTCGCCTATCTGAAGGAGACCGCAGAGCAGGCCGGGCTCGACACCGACTGGATCTCCATGGAGGACATCGGCTGGGACCGCCTCTCCGAGCGCTTCGTCGACAAGAAGCTCCGCTTCATCCGCAGCATCTTCAAGCTGTACCCCTGGGAGTGGCTCACCACGGACCGCTTCGCCCCGCACGTCCTCGCCACCCTCGACAACGGCGGCGGCACCGGCACCACCCTCTGGATCGAGCCCGCCTGGAAGATGCTCCTCAGCAACAAGGCGCTGCTCGCCGTCCTCTGGGAGCTCTACCCCGACCACCCCAACCTCCTCCCCGCCTATCTCGACGGCCCCCGCGAACTGGCCGCCACCGACGGCTACGTCTCCAAGCCCCTCCTCGGCCGCGAGGGCGCCGGTGTCACCGTCCACGAGCCCGGCAGCGCCCCGGTCCTGCGCGAGGAACCCTGCTGCTACCAGGGGTTGGCGCCCCTGCCGGCCTTCGACGGCAACCATGTCGTCCTCGGCGCCTGGGTCGTCGAGAACGAGTCCGCCGGCCTCGGCATCCGCGAGTCCTCCGGCCTGGTGACCGACGAGTACGCCCGCTTCCTGCCCCACGTCATCCTGTGACGCCGGCGGCGCCCGGCCCGTCGGTCTCCGCGTCGTTCGAATGGTGGACGTCCGGGTCTGCCGCTCGACGCCGCCCGATAAGGTGATCGACGGGCCGTGACTGGCGCGCTGGGATGGGACAGACCATCGGGGAGCGGCCCGGGAAGATGAGTGCCGTGCGCCTGGGCCGTACCGTGAACGCTGAACGCAACGTCCGGAGGTCCCCATGTCAGCCGAGCCCCTCTCCACCGAGTCCACTGCCTTCCGCTCCGCCCTCGACGTGATCCGCGCCGTCGAGCCGCGCGTGGCCGACGCCATCGGCCAGGAGGTCGCCGACCAGCGCGAGATGCTCAAGCTGATCGCCTCCGAGAACTACGCCTCCCCGGCCACCCTCCTGGCCATGGGCAACTGGTTCAGCGACAAGTACGCCGAGGGCACCGTCGGCCGCCGCTTCTACGCCGGCTGCCGCAACGTCGACACCGTCGAGTCCCTCGCCGCCGAGCACGCCCGGGAGCTGTTCGGGGCCCGCCACGCCTACGTCCAGCCGCACTCCGGCATCGACGCCAACCTCGTGGCCTTCTGGGCCGTCCTCGCCGACCGTGTCGAGGCCCCCTTCCTGGAGAAGGCCGGCGCCCGCCAGGTCAACGACCTCTCCGAGGCCGACTGGGCCGAACTGCGCCAGGCCTTCGGCAACCAGCGCATGCTCGGCATGTCCCTGGACGCCGGCGGCCACCTCACCCACGGCTTCCGCCCGAACATCTCCGGCAAGATGTTCGACCAGCGTTCCTACGGCACGGACCCCGCCACCGGCCTCATCGACTACGAGGCCCTGCGCGCCTCCGCCCGTGAGTTCAAGCCGATGATCATCGTCGCCGGCTACTCCGCCTACCCCCGTCTCGTGAACTTCCGGATCATGCGCGAGATCGCCGACGAGGTCGGCGCCACGCTCATGGTGGACATGGCGCACTTCGCGGGCCTCGTCGCCGGCAAGGTCCTCACCGGCGACTTCGACCCGGTGCCGCACGCCCAGATCGTCACCACGACCACCCACAAGTCGCTGCGCGGCCCGCGCGGCGGCATGGTCCTGTGCGACGACTCCCTCAAGGACCAGGTCGACCGCGGCTGCCCGATGGTCCTCGGCGGCCCGCTCCCGCACGTCATGGCCGCCAAGGCCGTCGCCCTCGCCGAGGCCCGCCGGCCCGCATTCCAGGACTACGCGCAGCGCATCGTCGACAACTCCCGCGCCCTCGCCGAGGGCCTGATGCGCCGCGGCGCCACCCTGGTCACCGGCGGCACCGACAACCACCTCAACCTGATCGACGTCGCCACCTCCTACGGCCTCACCGGCCGCCAGGCCGAGGCCGCGCTGCTCGACTCCGGCATCGTCACCAACCGCAACGCCATCCCGGCCGACCCGAACGGCGCCTGGTACACCTCCGGCATCCGCATCGGCACGCCCGCCCTGACCACCCGTGGTCTGGGCACCGCGGAGATGGACGAGGTCGCCGGCCTCATCGACCGCGTCCTCACCACCGCGACGCCCGGCACCACCAAGTCGGGCGCCCCGTCCAAGGCCCAGCACGTGCTCGACGCGAAGGTCTCGGACGAGATCTCCCGCCGCGCCACCGACCTCGTGGCCGGCTTCCCGCTGTACCCGGAGATCGACCTCGGCTGACCCTGCCGGAAGCCGGAAGCCGGAAGCCGGAAGCCGGAAGCCGGACGCCGGACGCCATTCGCCGGACGTCATACGCCCTGCGCAGGACGCCGCTCGTCGTGATCGCGACGGGCGGCCGCCTCCGTCGGTCAGGCGTCCAGCAGCTCCTGACGGGGCCCTCGTGGTCCGGTGTCACGCCGGGCCGCCGCGCGGCGCAGCAGCACCGTGACGGTGGAGCCCAGGGCCGCGCCCAGCGCCAGCGCGGGTATCGCCCACCGGGCCTGGTCCGCCAGGCCCGGTTCGCTCGCGCTCCCGTCGTCGCCGTCGCTTGTCGCGCCGGTGTCGGCAGGAGCCGTGCCCGGTGCGGGGAGCGACGGCAGCTCGCCCCGCGCCGTACCGTCCGACTCCTCGCCCAGGACCCCGAGCCAGGTCAGCACCTGCCGCAGCTCCTGGGAGTCCTTCGCCTTGTGCCAGACGCCGCGGTTCTCCGCGGCGGCGTCCGTCCCCAGGCCGCCGACGCTCACCGTCGTGTGGATCCAGACGTCCTTCGTGCTGGGCAGGCTCGGGTACACCCGGTCCACACGCCATGGGCTCACGTCATGGATCATCCAGGTGACATTGATCATGTCACCCGATGCCTCCGCCAGTTCCTCCTCCGGCATCGGCGGCTTGTCGCGGCCGCCGTCGAGCCCGGAGCCGACCAGGCCGATGAGCTCCTGAAGGCGTATGTACGCCTTGTCCGTGTCGTACAGCGAAGCCGTCCGCTTGCTGGTCGGCGAGGCCAGCAGCACGCTGGTCGGTCCGCCCGCCGACGAGGGCGGCGCCCCCAGCAGCACCAGGGCCAAGGCCGTCAGCAACGCCGTCAGCAACGCGCCGACGGTCGCCGCCAGTCGTCGTAATCCACGCATCCGACACCCCCGATCGGAAGCGGTGCGGTCCGCCCGCACTCGCAGTGTCATTCCTGGTACACCGCTCGCGCCGCCGGGGTTCCCACTTCCACCGGACCGATCCGTTCTTCGAGCCGATCACTTCACGGACCGGGCGATCTTCTGGGCCCGGGCCTTGGAGTCCACGCCCTCCAGGCGGAGGGTGAAGTCGCCCTCGTGCACCCACAGCAGCGTCGGCCCCGCCGTGCGCTCGGAGCGGGTGAAGCGGGAGCCGTCCTCGGAGCGCATCCAGAAGCGCAGCTGATGCGCCCTGGGGAACCACAGCACCTCGTACCAGCCGGGGCCCAGCTCGACCCACTCGACGTCCTGCTCCCCGGCGACGGTCTTGGCGTACTCCGGCGCCAGCCGGGCCGCGTACTCGTCGAGCCGGATCACCCGCCCCCGCTCCCGCCAGCACAGGGTGATCACGGAGCGGCCCTTCGGGGCCCCGGTCACGGACACCGTGTCCGGCGCGCCCAGCGCCTCGGGCACGAGCGGAGTGAACCCGGCGCGCCGCCCGGCCTCGGCGAGCGGCACCGGGTGCGGGCAGCCCGGCACCCTCGCGCCGGGCGAAGGCGTCGCCGACGGGTCGTACCGCACCTCGACCCCGCCGAACCGGAACCAGTCGGCCACGGCCGCCCGCACCGGGGGAGTGAGGACCAGTGCGGTGAGCAGCCCGCACAGCGCGGCGGTCAGCGCACGCCACCGGAGTCGCAGCCACCGGCGCACCGCCCGCAGCCGTCCACGGGCCACCGGCGGGTCGGCCACCGGCGTCGGCACCTGCTCGGCGAGTATCTGCCGCAGGACCCGCTCGACCATGGTCTCGTCCCGGTCGTCCCGGTCGTACCCGTCGTCCCGGCCGCCGGCCGACCGGTCCAGCGACCGCCCGAGGGCCCGCAGCTCCGCGGGCAGCCCCGGCCCCGCCACCCGACGATCACGCCACGCGC
>NZ_LIRK01000766.1 GCF_001419765.1 Streptomyces torulosus | reverse complement strand
CACCGGGGCGCAGCTTGGTGAGGGGGATGCGCGGGAGACGGGCCCACTGGGCCTGGCTGGTGCGGGGGATGCGGCGTCCGGCGTGCGACCAGGCGAGGGAGGTCAGCCCCGAGCAGTCGTACGCCTTCGGGCCCTCGGCGCCCCACTTGTACGGCTTGCCGATCTGGGCGACCGCGTAGCGCAGCGCCTTCGCCCCGGTGCGGGTCGGCGGNNCCTCGCCGAGACGGTTCCGTACCGCGTCGCGTTCCTTCTGGCGGCGCTCGGTGAGGGTGAGCCGGCGGTCGAGGGCGGTGCGGGCCCGGCGGGCGAGCGCGTCCGTCTTCCGCTCGCTGCCGGTCATCCGTTCCACGGTCTGCGCGCGCTCCTCGGCGACCTGGCCGATCACATGGCCCTGCTCCAGCGCGCGGTGCGGGTCGCGGGCGAGGAGCAGACGCACGTACGGGGAGAGGTCGGTGGTGCTGTTCTGGTACTGCTGGCGGGCCAGCCGCCCCGCGGCGCCCCGGCTGTCGTGCAGGNNGCGGGCGTCGCCGGCGGCGGTGTCGTCGTCGACGGCGGCCCCGGCGGTGTCGCCGTCGTCGGGGGGTACGGCGATGTCGCTGTCGGGCGCGGGTCCGGCCGAGTCGCCCGGCGGCGGTGGCAGCGGGTCCGCCGCGGCCTGGACGGGTGCCGTCGTGAGGAGTGTGCCGGCCGCGACCGCCGTGGCCGTCGCCGTACGGACCAGGCGCAGGACCTTTCCTGACACGTCATCACCTCCGGTGCGCGGATGGGCCGTCCATCTCGCACCGGCAGGATGGGAGGAACGGAGGGCGGGCGCGCGCCGGGTGGGCCGTCCGGCCCGCGGAGGTCACTCGTCGGGGGACGGCGGCCGCTCGGGCGGCGTGGCGGATTGCCGTCGCGGCCCCGACCACGGCCACTTCGGGCCCCGGCCCGGGTCCCCGTCCGGCGCGTACTCGTACTTCCACAGCTGCTGCATGAACCCGCCCCGCCCGGCGTCGACCCTGCGGTACACGAGCACCGTGTCGGGTCCGCCCGCGGGATCGGGCACGGGGACCCGGTACGTCTTCGGCGGGTGCCCGGTGATGCCGAGCAGCACCGGCAGGACGCGCCCGTCCAGGGGGCCGCCGACGAAAGGGGTGTCCTGTGTCTTCACCTGACCAGTGTCACAGGACCGGTGTCACAGCAGGTGGGCGGCGTCGCCGACCACGGGCAGGACACGGCGGGCCAGGGCACCGACGGCACCGTCCGCGGCCTCCATCGCGAGGGCGCCGCGCACGGCGGCCGCGGTCTGCGGGTCCCGGCCGGCGGTGACGGTGACACAGGCGACGAACTGCTCCACGAGCCAGTCCCGCAGCTCCGCCACGTCCGGCTGTTTGCCCTCGTCGAGCCAGATGAGGGAGGCGGCCTCCACGGCGGTGATCCACATCCGGACCGTCATCCGCAGCCGGAGGTCGGGCTCCGCGACCTCCAGATGCCGCAGGATGTGCTCCGCCGCGGCCCGCCGCACACCGTCCACGATGGCCGTCGCCCGTGACGTCTCCACGACGCTGCCGCCCTGGAGCAGGGCACTGAAACCGGCGTCGTGCCCGGCGACGAAGGTCAGATACCGGTCGAGGGCGCGGGACAGCCGGGCGGTCAGGGGGCCCTCGGCGGGCTCGTCGAAGCAGTGCTCCAGCTCCTCGGCGGCCGAGCGGAGGGCGGCCTCGTAGAGCTGTTGCTTGCCGCCGGGGAAGTAGCGGTAGACGAGGGGGCGGGAGACCCCGGCCGCCTCCGCGACGTCGTCGAGGGAGACATCCTCCGGGGCGTTGTGCGCGAAGAGTTCCAGGGCCGCGTCGAGGAGCTGGCTGCGCCGCTCCTCGACGCTCAGGCGGCGGTACGCGCGGGTGCGTCGTGGTTTCGCGCAGTTCCCC
>NZ_LIRK01000765.1 GCF_001419765.1 Streptomyces torulosus | reverse complement strand
CCCGGCCCCGGCCCCGGCCCCAGTAGTGATCGGTGGTGGGTCTTCGACGCTCTCTTCGTACCGGTGGACAGCAGAATGTGCCGGATATCGGCATGCGCGCGGAGCTTGGCTGCCACCGCACAGCGCATCACGTCGTCCTTGACCCGCTCCCAGTCCCTGCGCAGAGGTCTGATCGTCACGGGAACCTCACGGGTGTTGCGGAACCCGCACCAGGGGTGGGACCGCGTCACGGGCCATCGCCGCGTGCCGCCACCGCCGTACCGCCGGCCATGTGGCGACCCCGATCGCGAGGGCGATCAGATGCCCCCAGTTGGTCATCGGGTCCGTGAACGCCATCAGGTCGTCCACGAGCATCGAGCCGAAGGTGAGCAGCAGCGGCCAGCGCGACCACCACGGCAGCAGGCTGGCCAGCGCGCCCACGCTCGCCGCCACGCCGAAGCTGATCCCGTAGTCGAGGCGGTGGAGGGAGCTGCCGGGCAGACCGCCGGTCAGGACGGAGACCCCGACCGGGATTTCGGTGGCGAGGGTGGCGAGGACATGCCCCAGCAGGAAGACCACGGCCGTCCGACGGCCGCCGATCCGGCGTTCCAGCGCGGTCAGCACCAGCACGAAGCCCAGTGCGTACGGCGACGCCACCCCGCCGGCGATCCACAGCGCGCTCGCGACGAGCACCGGCACCGGGGCGCCCACGAGGTGCGCCACGTCCGTACTGAAGCCCTGGTGGAGGGCGTGGACGACGGCCGGGTCCGCGTACTCGGTGATGAGCGAGGTCAGCAGCAGGACGGCCAGGTACCAGAAGGTGAAGGGTGTGCCGGTGGGGGTGGGGAGCAGCCGCCAGGGGCGCGGAAGGGAGCCGGGTGCGGGGGTGGGACGCGCGCGACGGCTGGAGGCGACCGGGCCGCTCCTGCCCCGGCACCCTGAGGACGCGACCCGCTCGCGACCGGGCCCTGACGGCTTCGGCAACCCCGCCTGCTCGGCACCGGGTCCCAGCGGCCCGGGTAGTGCCGTCCGCTCGACGACACCGGGCCCCAGCGACTTCGACAGTCCCGCCCGCTCGACACCGGGCCCCGACGGGCCGGCCTCTCCCCCGCCCCGTACCGGCGTCACCGCGCCCGGCTGGCGTGGGATTCCGTTCAGGAGCGGCCCGGCAGCCGACGGTGTCACGTCGGTCCGGTCCGGCCCTGTCCCGGTCTCCACGCCATCCAAGATGAAGCGCTCCCTCCGTTTGGCTCCACCTTCGACATCCCGGCGCCCCCTGTCTGTGACCTGCGCCACCTTCGCCGGGATTCACAGCAATCCGACAACCTCACCCACTCACCGAGAGCGCCCGCAACACCCGCTCCACAAAAGCCCGGAACCGTCCCGCCAGGTCGAACCCCCGCGGGTCCAGCCCCCATTGGATCCGGAGTCCGTCCAGCACGGCGGCCACCTCATGTGCGACGGCGACGGCATCCGTGTCCGGCCGCAGTTCACCGGCGTGCGCCGCCCGCCGCAGCACCCCCGCCATGACCTCCACCAACTCGGCGTACCGGTGGGCGAAGTACGCGTGGGCGGGATGCCCGGGGTCGCCCGCCTCCGCCGCCAGGACGTTGAACATGCGGGTCTGCCCCACCCGCGCGCCGTCGTGCTCGGCGAGCCGCACGAGCATCGAGAACATCTCCGCCGCCGACTCGAACTCGTGCGTGAGGAACCCCTCCCGGTCGGTCGCGTCGGCGCGTTCCAGCACATGGAGGAGGAGGTCCTCCTTGGAGGGGAAGTGGTGCAGCAGGCCACCCTGGGTGATGCCGGCGTCCTTGGCGATGCGCGCGAGGGAAGAGGCGTGGAAGCCCCATCGGGCGAAGTGGTCGACGGCCGTGTCGAGGATGCGCTGCCGTCGTTCGTCGCCGACGGCGTACGAGCCGCGGGGCGTCCGGGCGGCGGGCGGCGTCCGTCTGCCGGGTTCGTCGGCAGACCCCTGGGGCGTCCGTTTCCGCGCCATGCCCGCCACCCTAGTCCTCACCCTGCGACCTCGGCGGACGGCGCGAACCGCCGGTTACACGAGTCACTCGCCCTGTCGATCAAGCGGTTCGCCCGGTGATTCTGGCCACGTGACCAAAACCTAGTACCCACTCGGTTTTACTGCTTCCCTGAACGGGCCTGTGCCCCGTCGCCCCCACGCACCTCCGTGCCCCTCGCCACCTCCATACCCACGTACCGCCACACCCCACGCACCTCCGTACCTCCACGTACAAGGACTGCCGGATGCCCACGCCCGACTACCGCGACCCGAACCTTCCCGTCGAGGAACGGGTGGAGGACCTGCTGGCCCGGATGACGCTCGCGGAGAAGGCCGGCCAGCTCTTCCACACCCCGCTCACGATGAACGAGGACGGCACGCCGGCCGAAGGGGGTGGCTCCCTTCCGTACGGCACCACCGAGCTGGTAACGGACGGTCATCTGACCCACGTCCACCTCGGGGGCCGGTACGGCGTGCGGGAGACGGCGGAATGGGTCAACCGGCTCCAGGCGCTCGCCGCGGACACCCGGCTCGGCATCCCGGTCACCCTCTCCACCGACCCGCGCCACTCGTACACCGACCAGCCGGGCGCGTCCTTCGCCACCGGCCCGTTCTCCGCCTGGCCCGAACCGCCGGGCCTGGCCGCCATCGGCGACGCGGAGCTGGTGGAGCGGTTCGGCGACACCGTCCGGCGCGAGTATCTGGCGGTGGGCTTCCGGGTCGCCGTCCATCCGGCGGTCCGCGCCGGTCACGACCTCGCCACCGGGCACGGCAGGGCCGACCTGCCCGGCACCTTCGGCTCGTCCGCCGAACTGACGGGCGAACTCGTCCGGGCGTACGTGCGCGGTCTCCAGGGGCCACGGCTCGGTCCGCGCTCCGTCGCCGCCATGTTCACGCACGTCCCCGGCGGCGGCCGGTCCCTCGCGCCGGTCGAGGCGGCCGTCGACGCCGGGTGCTCGCGCCTGATGCCGCATCCCGCCCGACCGACCGGGACCGTGGACAGGGACAGGGACAGGGACGGGGAGCCGGCCGGCTTCGGCGTCGTCGGCTTCGGCTTCGGCCGTGACGCCCTGACCGGCCCGCTCCTCGAACGCCTCGGCTTCGACGGCATCGTCTGCACCGCCCCCGGCCTGCTCACCGGCCCCACGACCCCGGGCGAACCGCACGGGGAACGGGGCGCCGAACACCTCTCCCTCGCCGAGCGCGCGGCGAGGGCCCTGGACGCGGGCGCCGACCAGTTCGGCGGCGAGGGGTGCCCCGAAGTCGTCGTGGAACTGGTGCGGTCCGGCCGGATCTCCGAGGAGCGCGTCGACGCCTCCGTACGCCGGTTGCTGCGTGAGAAGTTCCGGCTCGGCCTCTTCGAGAGGCGCTACGTCGACCCGGACCGGGCCGAGGAGACCGTGGGCGCGGCCGAGTTCACCGCCCTCGGCGCCACCGCCCAGCGCCGCTCCCTCACGATCCTCACCAACCACTCCCTGCTGCCCCTCACCGACCGCCCGAACCTGTACGTCGACGGCGTCGGCGCGCAGACGGCGTCCCTGTACGGCAATGTCGTCGCCGATCCGACCCACGCCGACGTCGCCGTACTGCGGCTGCGGACACCGCACGCGGAACGGCCGGACCAAGCCGAGCCGTCCCTCCCCCCGGGGTCCCCGGGGACCCCAGCGTCCCCGGCGTCCGGCGAGGAGCGGCTGCGGGAGGTCCTCGCGCTGCTGGACGCCGTGCCCACCCTGGTCTGCGTCACCCTGGAACAACCCGCCGTACTCCCGGAGATCGTGGCGAGGGCGGCCGCACTCGTCGCCGACTACGGGGCGTCCGACACGGCGTTGCTCGATGTGGCCTTCGGCCGGGCACGGGCCGAGGGGCGGCTCCCCTTCGAACTCCGGCGCCACGCAGCCGCGATGGAGGAGGCCGGGCCGGGCGTGCCGATCGCCACCGGGACGCCCCTCTTCCCGTACGGGCACGGCCTGGAGATCTGAACACGCCCCGTCGCGGCGGGCGGACGCTCCGAACACGTCAAGCCCCGCCGGGGCGGTCGTAATTCAGCCGCCGTCGCGCACGGGACGCGTAAGGATGGAGGGATGACCACCATCGACGTCCCCGAAGTCATCGACCGGCGCGAGGGCCCCTACGGCGAGGTAGTCCTGCGGCGGCACGGAGAGCTGTTGCAGATCATCGCCAACGGGTGCTTCCTGATGGACACCTCCGACGGGCGCTCGGAGCGACTTCTGGTCGACGCCGCCCTCGACGCGCTGACCGGGCGTTTCCAGCCGAGAGTGCTCATCGGCGGCCTGGGCGTGGGCTTCTCGCTCGCACACGCCGCCGCGAACCCGAGTTGGGGCGCGATCACCGTCGTGGAACGCGAACCGGCCGTCATCGACTGGCACCGCGCGGGGCCCCTCGCCGAACTGTCCGCGGAGGCGCTCGCCGACCCGCGGACGGAGATCGTGGAAGCCGATCTCGTCGAGTACGTCAATGAGACTTGCGCCACGTTCGACGCGCTCTGCCTGGACATCGACAACGGGCCCGACTGGACCGTCTCCGACAGCAACGAAAACCTGTACTCACCGGCCGGATTGGCAAGCTGCGCAAGGGTGTTGAACCCCGGCGGGGTGCTGGCCGTGTGGTCGGCACAGCCTTCCCCGGAATTCGAGGAAACCTTGGGGAATGCCGGGTTCCATCAGGTGCGTACCGAAGAGATCCCCGTTGCCCGAGGAGTTCCGGACGTGGTGCACCTCGCGGTCCGACCTGGATAGCCCTGGCGTGGTGACTGCCCGTACCCTGCTTGCCTGGCGCCGATCATTCAAGCGTCAATCGCAGTCATGCGCAGCCATGCGTAGTCAAGGGATCACCCCACGGATTCCGGAAAGCAACTCAGGGGCGGGCGATGGAGCAGACACACACCTCCCACAACGGCACGACCGCGACCCCGGGCGCACAGCGCCGGGTGCTCGTGGTCGAGGACGACCCGACGATCGTCGACGCCATCGCGGCCCGCCTGCGCGCCGAGGGTTTCGTCGTGCAGACCGCGTCCGACGGCCCGGCGGCCGTGGACACGGCGGAGGCCTGGCAGCCCGACCTGCTGATCCTCGACATCATGCTGCCCGGCTTCGACGGCCTGGAGGTGTGCAGGCGCGTCCAGGCCCAGCGGCCCGTCCCCGTGCTGATGCTCACCGCGCGGGACGACGAGACGGACATGCTGGTCGGACTCGGCGTCGGCGCCGACGACTACATGACCAAGCCGTTCTCCATGCGTGAACTGGCCGCGCGCGTCCATGTGCTGCTGCGCCGCGTGGAGCGGGCCGCGCTGGCCGCCACCACCCCGCGCTCGGGCATCCTGCGCCTCGGTGAGCTGGAGATCGACCACGCGCAGCGCCGTGTCCGGGTGCGCAGCGAGGACGTTCACCTCACCCCCACCGAGTTCGACCTGCTCGTATGTCTCGCGAACACGCCGCGTGCCGTACTCTCGCGCGAACAGCTGCTCGCCGAGGTCTGGGACTGGGCGGACGCGTCCGGGACGCGCACCGTCGACAGCCACATCAAGGCGCTGCGGCGGAAGATCGGCGCGGAGCGGATCCGCACGGTGCACGGTGTCGGGTACGCCCTGGAGACCCCGACCCCCTGAGCCGCGTCCGCACGACGCGCCTCGTACTCGCGTAGGCACAGGGGACTGGTGGCGATATGAGCGGAGTCGGTGACCCACGGCCGGGGAGCCTCGGTGACGCGCGGTCACGGAGGGTCGCGGGGCCGCTGAGCGGACTGCGGCCCTTCTCGATCAAGACGAAACTGGGCACGCTCGTCGTCGTCTCCGTCCTGATCACCACGGGTCTGTCGATGATCGCCGTGCACACCAAGACGGAGCTGCGCTTCATCACGGTGTTCTCGATGATCGCCACACTGTTGATTACGCAGTTCGTGGCGCATTCGCTCACCGCTCCGCTGGACGAGATGAACGCGGTCGCCCGGTCCATCTCGCGCGGCGACTACACCCGGCGGGTCAGCGAGAACCGCCGGGACGAGCTGGGCGACCTGGCCCACACGATCAACCTGATGGCCGACGAGCTGGAGGCCCAGGACCGGCAGCGCAAAGAGCTCGTGGCGAACGTCTCCCACGAGCTCCGCACGCCCATCGCGGGCCTCAGGGCGGTGCTGGAGAACATCGTGGACGGCATCGCGACCGCCGACCCCGAGACGATGCGTACGGCGCTGAAGCAGACGGAGCGGCTGGGCCGACTGGTCGAGACGCTGCTGGACCTCTCCCGCCTCGACCACGGCGTCGTCCCGCTCCGCAAGCGCCGTTTCGAGGTGTGGCCGTATCTCTCCGGGGTCCTCAAGGAGACCCAGATGGTGGCCAGCGCGCGTGGGGGCATGGCCTCCGGCTCCGGCAACCACACCCGCAAGGACGTCCACCTCCATCTCGACGTCCACCCCCCGGAGCTGACGGCGCACGCCGACCCCGAGCGCATCCACCAGGTGGTCGCCAACCTCATCGACAACGCGGTCAAGCACAGCCCCCCGCACGGCCGTGTCACCGTCAGGGCCCGCCGCGGGTCCACGCCGGAGTCGCTGACCCTCGAAGTGCTGGACGAGGGCCCCGGCATCCCGGAGTCCGAGTGGCACCGCGTCTTCGAACGCTTCAACCGCGGTGCGGTGAGCCGGCCGCACGGCCCCGGCAGCGACGGCGGCACCGGCCTCGGCCTGGCCATCGCCCGCTGGGCCGTCGACCTCCACGGCGGCCGTATCGGCGTCGCCGAGTCCCCCAAGGGCTGCCGCATCCAGGTGGCCCTGCCGGGAGCACCACCCGCCCGCTCCCCCCAGCCGTAGGGCTCCGCCGCGGCAGAGTTCGTGGGTTGCGGTGGTCGGCCCACTGCGGCGCCGTCGTGGTGGCTCGCGCGGTTCCCCGCGCCCCTTGGACGTATGGGTCGCGCCCGGCGCTTTCAAAGGGGCGCGGGGAACCGCGCGAGCCACCACGA
>NZ_LIRK01000764.1 GCF_001419765.1 Streptomyces torulosus | reverse complement strand
GATGAACGGTGAGCTCACCGTGGTGTGCGGGGCGGCGACCGCCAGACCGAGAGCGGCGAGCGCCCCCGCGCCCGGCGCCACGACCGGCAGCAGGGCACCGCAGATGCGCCCCGCCGCATACCCGGCCGACACCGCCAGCACCGCCAGCAGCACACCCTCGGGGCGGCCGCCCCGTGCCGCCGCCGTGACCAGCGACCAGGCCGCACACGCCCCGAGCAGGATCACGCCCGTGACATCGGAAACGTTCCGTCTGTCGGACGCGGCCGACGCTCCGGCCGCAGGCTCCGTCCCTGTGGACCCCAAAACGCCCCCCGACTGTGCCGGGCCCCGACCGCTCAACCGTGTTCGGCCGCACGTCAGAGGCTCGGGCACACCGTAACGGGTGAGGTGCCCAAGTGTGGACGAGTTGCGCAGGAACGATGCTGCAGAGGTGCGGCGAACCCTCGTCCGGGCCGCACCGGGACCGGGCGGACCGCGCTGTGAGCGCCCGGGGCACGCGCCGTACACTCCCCAAGTGACCGTCACCGCGACTCCCGTAGACGAGCCGGAACAGCTCGAACCCCAGGCCGCGCCCGTTTCCCGCGCGTCCCGATGGGCCCGTCGGCTCCTCCCGGCCGCCGCCGCGGCGCTCTCCGGAGTGCTGCTCTACGTCAGCTTCCCGCCCCGGACCCTGTGGTGGCTCGCCCTGCCGGCGTTCGCGGGCTTCGGCTGGGTGCTGCGCGGGCGGAGCTGGAAGGCGGGTCTCGGCCTCGGTTACCTCTTCGGCCTCGGCCTCCTGCTGCCGCTGCTCGTCTGGACCGGTGTGGAGGTCGGCCCCGGACCGTGGCTCGCGCTGGTCGCCATCGAAGCGGTGTTCGTGGCACTCGTCGGCGCGGGCACCACCGTCGTGTCCAAGCTCCCCGGCTGGCCCCTGTGGGCCGCCGCCCTGTGGGTCGCCGGCGAGGCCGCACGCGCGCGTGCCCCCTTCAACGGTTTCCCCTGGGGCAAGATCGCCTTCGGCCAGGCGGACGGCGTCTTCCTGCCGCTCGCCGCGCTGGGCGGCACCCCGGTCCTCGGCTTCGCGGTCGTCCTGTGCGGCTACGGGCTGTTCGAGATCGTCCGGCTGATCGTCGAGGCCCGGCGCACCGGTGCCGCGCTGCGCCGGGGGACCGCCGCCGTGGCGGCGCTGAGCGTGGCCGTCCCCGTGGCCGGCGCCCTCGCCTCGCGCGGCCTCGTCAGCGACAAGGCCGAGGACGGCACGGCGACCGTCGCGGTCATCCAGGGCAACGTCCCGCGGCTCGGGCTCGACTTCAACGCCCAGCGCCGGGCGGTCCTCGACTACCACGCCAAGGAGACCGAGCGTCTCGCCGCCGAGGTCAAGGCCGGCAAGGTGGAGCGGCCGGACTTCGTGCTCTGGCCGGAGAACTCCTCCGACATCGACCCCTTCGCCAACGACGACGCCCGCGCGGTCATCGAGCGGGCGGCCACCGCCATCGGCGCGCCCATCTCCGTCGGCGGTGTCGTCGAACGCGACGGCAAGCTCTACAACGAGCAGATCCTCTGGGACCCGGAGAAGGGCCCCACCGACACCTACGACAAGCGGCAGATCCAGCCGTTCGGCGAATATCTGCCCCTCAGGTCGCTCATCGGCGCCATCAACGACCAGTGGACGTCCATGGTCCGCAAGGACTTCAGCCGCGGCACCGAGCCCGGCGTGTTCACCATGGACGGCGCCCAGGTCGGTCTCGTCACCTGCTACGAGGCGGCCTTCGACTGGGCGGTGCGCTCCGAGGTCACCGACGGCGCCCAGCTGATCTCCGTACCCAGCAACAACGCCACCTTCGACCGCAGCGAGATGACCTACCAGCAGCTCGCCATGTCCCGGGTCCGTGCGGTCGAGCACAGCCGCACCGTCACCGTGCCGGTGACCAGCGGCGTCAGCGCGATCATCATGCCTGACGGGAGGATCACGCAGCGGACCGGGATGTTCGTCGCCGACTCCCTGGTCCAGAAGGTGCCGCTGCGCTCCTCCGAGACACCCGCCACCAAGGTCGGCATCCTGCCCGAGATGCTGCTGGTGCTGGTCGCGGCCGGTGGGCTCGGCTGGGCGATCGGGGCCGGTGTGCGCGGGAGGCGCGCCGGTGGCGTGTAGCCGTACGCCGCGCGTGCGCGTCCGGGAAGCGTCGGGGTGAGGGAACCGGCCCGTTAGGGTCGGCTCCATGGCTACCCCTGAATTCATCCGCACGCTCCGCGTCTCGGCCGGTCATCAGCTCCTCTGGCTTCCCGGGGTCACCGCCGTCGTCTTCGACGACGAGGGCAGAGTGCTGCTGAACCGCCGGTCCGACAACGGCCAGTGGTCGCTCATCGGCGGCATCCCGGATCCCGGGGAGCAGCCCGCGGCCTGTGCCGTGCGCGAGGTCCAGGAGGAGACGGCGATCAGGTGCGTGGCCGAGCGGATCGTCCTCGTCCAGGCACTCGCCCCGGTGCGGTACGACAACGGGGACGTCTGCCAGTACATGGACACCACGTTCCGGTGCCGTGCCGTCGGGGGAGAGGCACGGGTCAACGACGACGAGTCGTTGGAGGTCGGCTGGTACTCCCTGGACGCCCTGCCCGACCTGAGCGAGTTCGCGCTGTCCCGGATCAAGCAGGCCATGTCCGACGCGCCCACGTGGTTCGACCCCATCGTCTAACGGCGGCCTCCCCCGCACTCGGCGCACGGGTGCTCGTCGGTCCGGTGCGCCGCCAATTCCCCTCTCGTGCAGGACGGTTGGTGAGCGACCGGGCCGGCGGGGCCGGGCGCGGGCGGCCCGGGTCGGGCGTGTACGTTGGCTCGTGATCCGTTTCCGACCACGACGGCGCCGGCACCGGCGAAGGGGAAAACGAGCACATGGCACGCGTTGCCGTCATCACCGCGCCGAACATCGGGTACCGCAACACCGGCATGGTGACCGTAGACCTGGCGTTCGAGTCCCTCCGGCGGCGGATGGCCACCCAAGTCGACGCCACCTGGTACACCCTGCACCCCCCGGAGACGGTCGCACTGCGGGAGTGCGCGCGCGGCACCGAGTTCCCGTTCCGCTTCCGGCCGTTGGCCGAGCACCTCGACGAGCTGCGCGACCACGACGCGGTCGTCTTCTGGGGCGACTTCCTGCACACGCGGCACTATCTGGCGCAGGACGCGACGAACCGCCTCATGGACTTCGGCATGGCCGAGGACCGGGACGCGGCCCGGCAGTTGCTGAACCGCACGCTGCTGCTGGCGGACCAGCCGGACGAACTCCTGTCACGGACCCTCAGCTACGGCGGGACGATCCTGCACAACACGCAGTCCGACTACGAGGACAAGGAGTACGGCCCCCTGTTCTCACGGCTGGTGACGCGCAGTCACCGGATCTGGACGCGTGAGCCGCTCTCCGCGGCCAAGGTCGCCCGCTTCCGCGGGGACCGCGCCACCGAGCACTTCGGCTCGGACGCGGCCCTGCTGTCCCGCCCCGGCGACCTGGACCACCTCCCGGCCACGGCCTGGTCCCAGGACCTGCCGGAGGGCGGCGCGATCGGAGTGTTCCTCGGCGCGCGCACCGAGATCCCGGCCTGGCTGCCGGAGTTCTGCGCGTCCCTCGCCGACCGCCTCGGCGCCCCGCTCGAATGGCTGCCCTGGTTCGACCGGGACGTCCCGGCCCGCGCCGCCCACATCGCGCGGCGACCCGGCGACCACACCCTCGGCGACCTGCTGCACGTCCTGCCCCGGTACCGGCTGGTCGTCACCGACACCTACCACCTGGCGGTCAACGCCTGGGGCGCCGGCACCCCGGTCCTGTGCGTGGGCGCTCCCGAGCCGGTGCCGACGACCCACGACGACTATCTGACGCTGAGCGACGTGAAGAAGCATGTGTTCCACATGGCCTACGACGCGGCGGACTTCTATCTGACCACCCTTCCCGACACCCGCGAGGGCCACGAGCGGCGCCTCGACCGACTCGTCCACCTCGTGGAGGGCGGCGGCGCCGACGCCGTGGCGGCGCGGATACGCGAGCACGCCGACCAGTCGGCGACCGCCTTCACCGAGACGCTCACCTCGCTGCTCGACACCCCGCGCTGACCCGAGAGGGGAGCCGGGGGACCGCGGGACCGTCCCGGTCTACGGGCCGGGTGCCGCTACCAGTTCACCCGGCGCACCGACTGACGGATGACCAACTGTGTTCCCAGCACCACGTGGTCGTCGCCGACGGGGGAGTCCGCACGGCCGAGGGCGAGACGTACGGCGGTACGGCCCAGCTCCTCGTAGGGCACGCGGACCGTGGTGAGGGGCGGCGTCAGGTCGGTGGCGAAGGGCACGTCGTCGAAGCCCACGACGGACACCTCGCCCGGAACGTCGAGGCCGGCCTCGCGGACCGCGGCGAGCGCGCCCAGGGCGACCATGTCGGAGGCGGCGAACACCGCGCTGAACTCCAGCCCGGCACGCAACGCGTCCCGCGTACGGACATAGCCCGAGGCGCGCGTGTACGTCCCGGTGGTGTCCAACTCCTCGATGTGCTCGGCGCCGTGCGCGCGCAGCGCGTCGCGGTAACCGGCGCGGCGCTCGTCCCCGCTGCTGAGCCCCGCCTCCCCGCCGAGGAACAGCACCCGCCGGTGCCCGGACACCAGCAGGTGCGAGACGGCCTGGAAGGCGCCGCCCCGGTTGTCGTAGTCGACGACGGTCACCGGCATGTCCGGCGCCGGGGCGGGGCGGCCGACCAGCACCAGCCGTGACCCGGCGGCGTCCAGCGCCTGCGCGTAGCCGATCATCCGCCGCTTGTACGCCTCGTCCGGCACGACACTGCCGACGAGGAGGACGGCCGCCGCGTGCTGCTCCCGCATGAGCTGGACCAGGGCGTCCTCACGGGCGGGATCGTCGTGGGTGGCGCACACCAGGCTGAGCCGGCCCCGGTCGGCGGCCTCCTGCTCCACCCCTGCGGCGACATGGGCGAGAGATGGACCGGTGATGTCCTTGATGACCAGGGCCACCGGGCCCGCGACCCGCCCGGACAGCGCCTTGGCGTGCACATTGATCACGTAGTGCAGGGACTCCACGGCCGCCATGACGCGGGTCCGCGCCTCTTCCGAGACCGGATAGTTCCCGGCGAGCGTGCGGGAAACGGTTGCTACGGAGACGCCCGCCTTCGCGGCCACATCGCGGATCGTGCTGGGCCGCTCCTTGGCGGTGTGCTGCCCCTCACCCCGTTTGCGCCTGCCCGACCGGCCGGTTCGGGTCGTCGGCCGCTCGCTGTTCCCGTTGTCCGTCACGGCTCGACGCTACTGCATGAGGGGTGTGTCGGGGCTTGCCGAGAACGGAAGGGGACGTGGGGGGAACGGCAAACGTTTACCACTGTTCTTGTTGCTGCCTCTCGCACAGCCCGCCGGCCTCCGTGTTGCGCATCCATTGAGCATGTGTTCGCTCAGGCGTGGGGGGAAGTGATCGGCGATCCAGGGCCGACGTGACGGGGGCGAGGGCATGGGACGAGTCATCCGCGTGCGTGCCGTGATCGCCGCTCGCGACAGTGTCCCCGATACCGGCGAGTGACGGGCTGACCGGACGCCCGCCCGCCGTACCCGCCCGCCCGACACCAGGCACAGACGCCGCCCGCCCTCGTCAACGGAGGACAGACGCCCGTGCATCACACCACCGCCATGCTCATCGAACGCGGGGTGATCATCCTCGCCCTCGGCCTGCTGGGACGCCTCGCCGGACGAATGGGTTTCTCACCCATACCTCTCTATCTGCTCGCCGGGCTCGCCTTCGGCCAGGGCGGCATCCTCCCCCTGCGGGCCAGCGAGGGGTTCGTCGCCACCGGCGCCGGGATAGGCGTCATCCTGCTGCTGCTCCTGCTCGGCCTGGAGTACAGCGCCACCGAACTCGTCACCAACCTCAAGACCCAATACCCCTCCGGCGCCGTCGACTTCGTCCTCAACGCGGCCCCCGGCGCCGGACTGGCCCTGCTCCTCGGCTGGGGCCCGGTCGCCGACGTCGCCCTCGCCGGGGTCACCTGGATCTCCTCCTCCGGCCTCATCGCCAAGGTCCTCGGCTGCGCCCGCGTCGCCCGTGTGAGCCGTGGCCTCCGGCCGTCGGCTCGTCAACCGCCGCCGCACACCGGCAGGGTGGGGCGGCGGTCGTCGCCCAGGGCATCCAACTCCCTCAGACGGGCGTCCAGTTCGCCGGGGGCGACCAGGAAACGCAGCACCGCCTGGTGGAACGCGTCGCGCAGGGCCGGGGGCATGGTGTCCGAGGCGTCCCAGCACAGCCGCCGCTCCGCGCCACGCAGGATCGAGCCGATCCGCCGCCTCGGCGCGTCCTCAGGACCGTCCGGCGCGGCGGCCCTCCGGTGGGCGGTGAAGTCCGGCAGCCGGGTGTCGGGGTCGGCCAGGAACCGGATCAGCTTCTTCGCCTCGTCCGTCGCGTTGAGCAGGGCCGCGAGGTCCCCGGAGACCTCCCAGTGGTCGGCGCCCTCCCGCGCGCCCGGGATCACTTCGGCGGAGTGCACGAAGTCACCCGCCAGCGGCTTCCAGTGGCTGTCGCGGAACGAGCCCAGATGCTCCAGGTTCCGTCGAGAGCAGTCCCGGGCGAAGTTGTCCTGGAGCAGGCGGTCGACCCGGGACCGGTCGCCCGCGCCCACCATGTCGCCCCAGGTCCGCCACGCCTTCCGCACCCGGGGGTCCGTCCACGGGAGGCGGCCGTTCGCCCACTGCGCGTACACCTCCGGGCCGGCCTGCTGGAGCAGGATGTCTTCCACCCAGTCGGTGCCCGGCCAGCCCGAGGTGGCCCCGGACTCCATGCCCACGCACCAGCGGCCGGGCTCACCGGCGGCCCGCCCGACCCCGGCCCCCGACAGATCGCCGCCGTGCCACACCATGCTCTTCAGACCGGTCTTCACCGGCAGCCAGTACGTCCGCTCCCGGCCGTCCCCGCCCGCCACCTTCGGCACCCAGACCCCGCCGTAGTCACCCGCCTCGAACAGCCCGTCCAGCGGCTCCAGTCTGCCCTCGGCCGCGTACGCCGTCAGCTCGCCCGGACCCGGCAGCAGCGCCACGTCGGGTTGGGTACCGGCCGCCAGATCCGCCGCCAGCACCTGACTCAGGGCGGAACTGCCCTGGTACACGACGTCGATGCGGTGCTCCTCCTCGAACGGCCGCACCGCCCGCTCGAACTGCTCCCGCTCGGCACCGCTCCAGTTGGCCAGCACCGTGACCGACCCCGTCCAGCCCCCCGTCAGACGCACCGCCACGACCACCGCGGCGAGCAGCACCAGACACACCCCGACGGCGACGAGCGTCCGGGTCCGCGGGCGGCTCATCGCGGCCCCCTGAACCGGTACTCGGAGATGCGCGGCCCCAGTCCCGACACCGTCAACACCATCAGCACGACCCCTCCGACAAGGACCCAGCCGGACAGCGACGCCCAGAAGCCGGCATCCGCCATGTACCGCTCCACGTTCGCCCCGGCCTCGGGGATCTCGTCCGCCGACCGGACCCCGCGCAGCTCGGCGAGCGAGTCACCCATCGCCCGCTGCGCCCGCACCGTGAACCAGCCGAGGACCGCCACCCAGCCCGCCCACAGCACCGTGGCGGCGAGCAGCCACGGCTGCACGGCGGTACGGAAGCGGCGCCGCGCGAACCACTGCGCCTCCACCAGCGCCCCGCACAGCGCGAGGCCCAGCACCGCCACCGTGCCCCAGCCCAGCCACAGCGGCCACGGGAACGACGCCTGTTCACGGGCGACCGCCAGCCGCCGGTCCCGTAGTTCGTCGAGGCGCTCGACGATGTCGTCCCGGCCCCGCTCCGCGTAGTGCAGGAACGCCGCGCGCAGCGACGCGTCCTCCTCCTGCCCCGCCTGCTCCACCCACGCCGAGTACACCGTGATCAACCCGGTGATCGTCTTCAGGGTGTGACGGTCCGCCGGGCCGGCGACGTTCTCCGACGCCGCGACGGCGATGCTCTGGTGGGCCACCGATATCTGGGTGTGGAAGTCGCCCGTCGCGTCCGGCGCCGGCCCGCTCCCGTCGACGGCCGCGTGCGCCCGCTGCACGGCGTTCCTCGCGGTGTCCACGGCCAGGATTCCCGGGGCACTCGACGACGCCAGCGGCACGGTGTCGTCGTGCACGCCCCGGTAGGCGCCGAACAGCACCAGGGTGGAGACCACCGCGAGGGACAGCAGCACCCAGAGCCTGCGCACCAGATCACGCCCGGTGGTGTTCACGCCCGCTCCCGCAGGTCGTGACCGCACAGGGGACAGAAGCGCGCCGTCGCCGGCGTCCGCTCCCGGCACGAGGGGCACCGCACGGTGGCCGCGACCGGGTCGCCGAGGAACACGTCGTCGGTGGAGCCCGCGTCGGGCCCGTACGTGCTGTGGCTGCTCGCGGTGATCAGATGCTCGAAGTCCACGGCCGCCACACCGGGACGGAGCCGGACCCGGCCCGCCTCGGCGTCGAGGACCTCCACCAGGCGCTCCAGCCGGTCGAGAGCCTGCTCGGCCCCGATGGCGTGGGCCAGTTGCACGGCCCGGCCCAGGTGATGCTGCGCCGCGTCGCGCCGCCCGCCGCGGTGGGCGTCCGTCGCCGCGGCGACGGCCTCGCCGAGCCGCTGGTGGCGCTCGAAGTGCTCGACCTGGATGTCGCTCCGCCCGGACAGCGCCACGTCGTCGGTCCAGTGCACCACGCACGGCAGGGGCGGCGTCACCTCCACGCCCCGGCCGCCGGGCACGTCGAGGGCGACGACCGCGAGCTGCAGGTCCTCGCCCGGGGGCATGCCGGTGGGGTCCGCGGACAGGCACAGCTGGTACCGGCGGATCTCGTCGCCCCACGCGCGCGTGACGAACCGCAGGGTCCCGTCGCCGTCCGTGCCCACCGGGTCCAGCTCCACCTCGGTCGGAAACACCTGCTTGAGGGAGCGCACCTGGGCCCCGGCCGTCGGGGTCACCGCGATCACCAGCTCCGGGATGCTCTTCGCGAGCAGACGGCGCGTCAGCCGCGCGTACTCCTCGGGCAGGGACGTCTCCTCCCGCACCGACGACGCCGTGCCGTGCAGTCGGCTGGTGATCCGCAGCAGTTCCCGGCCGTCCCAGCCGTCGCCGATGCCCCAGGCGTCGCACACGAACCGTCCCGCGCACGCGTCCAGGACCTCCGACAGCGGCATCAGCTCGTCGTGCTGGTTCTTGCCGTCGGTCAGCAGCAGGACATGGCCGATGGGGGCGTCCGCGTCGATCAGCAGCCTGCGGGACAGGTCCAGCCAACTGCCGATGCAGGTGCCGCCCCCGGCCACCAGGTTCAGCACGGCCCGTTCCGCCCGCGCGCGGTGCCGGGCGTCGGCACGCGCCATGGTCGCCGTCGTCGGATAGACCAGGTCCGCCGACTGGGTGCCCCTGACCACCGCGAAGGGTGTGCCGTCCGGCAGCAGCCGCAGCGCCGCCACGGCCGCCTGATGGGCCGCGCGCAGCTTCTCCTGTGGGTACGCCATCGAACTGGAGCAGTCCACGGCCAGCACCTGCGCCAGCATCGGGCCGGCGCCACCGCCGCTCTGCGTGCCGTCGGCCTCGACGGTCAGGATGGCGTGCATCTGCGGTTCCCGCGCCTCGCGGGACAGGTACTTCCACTGGCTGAGGTCGAGGCCCACCGAAGTGGTCCCCGCGGCCCCGCCGCCCGCCGTTCCGTCGTTCCTCGCGTGCTCGTTCACGGATGCCCCTGTGTCCACGGTGTCCGTGCTCCTCGCCCTCGTCCGCGGGCCTCGGCCCGCCCGGCCCGTTCCCGGCCCGCCGGCGTCCCGGCCGCGGGCCCCCGCACCTTCACGCCGTCCGTCGCCGGCCCCGCAGCAGCTCCCGCAGGCGGACCGGCTCCGGGAGCACCGCGTACGCCCGGTCGAGCAGCTCACCGCGCTCGACGGCGCTGCCCGCCTGGTCCGCGAGCCTCCTCAGCGAACCGGACAGCCGGGTGCTCAACGCCCCGCGCGTGTCCAGCGGCCCGAACACCTCACCGGCCGGGAAACGCGGCCCCCACCCGCCGGGCGGGCGGCAGGCCAACGCGTTCTCGCGGACCTCGGTGACCAGCCGGTCCCAGGCGGCGCCGCCCACGAGGTGCTGCGCCGGGCCCGCCAGCCGCGCCAGCCGCCGGTCCGCGTCGGCCAACTCGTCCACCGTCGGCCCCGCTCCGGCCAGCCGGCCGGTGAGCACCCGGACCGCGGCGACGCGCGCGGCGTCGTAGTGCCGTGACGTCGTCGGCACCTCGTCCAGCACCGCGACCGCCCGCGCCCGGTCCCCCCGCCGCAGATGGAGCCGGGCGAGCCCGAAGGCCGCGCTGCCCTGCGTCCGGTCCCGCCGCCAGACGGCCTCGTAGTACTCCTCCGTCCGGTCCTCGGCGGCCGAGCGGTACTCCGCGCAGAACCCCAGCGCCAGCTTCGGCGCCGACTCCCCGGGCAGCGCGGCGTAGGCGGCCGCGAACTCGGCCTCCGCCCGCTGCACCTCACCACGTGTCAGCCACACCAGGCCCTGGTGCCAGAAGCCCCGCCAGTCGTACGCGCCACTGCGCTCGCGGGCCCGGTCGAGCCACCGCCCGGCCCGGTCGGTGTCCCCGTCGGCGAGGTAGGCGCGGCACAGCCACCACGCCGTCTCGACGGTGCCGAGCGCCGGGTCCCGTTCGGCGCGCTCCGCGATGCGCTCGGGGCTGCCGGAGACGAGACCGCCGAGCAGGACGGCCGCGGGATCCCCCGGATCGGGGATCGGCACCGGCAGCGCCCGCGCGGCGTCTGCGGGGTCCGGTGCCCCGACGGGCAGCTCCGGTATGTCCGGCCCGGAGCGGCGGGTCCAGTGGTCCAGCCCCGGCACCGTACCGAGGGCCGCGCCGAACACCGCCGCCGTCGGCTCGAACCGGGTGGAGCGCTCCGGGTACGGCGCGTGCCCGCTGAGCGCCTGGTGCTCGCGCAGCACCTCCCACAGCTGACGGGACATCTCCGCCGCGGACGTGAAGCGGGCCGCCGGCTCCGGGTGGGTGGCCCGTCTGATCAGCGCGTCGAAGGAGCGGGCGGCGAGCCCCGCGGCGGGCTCGGCGCGCGCGGCCAGGGTCTCCAGGGTCCGGCCGACGGTGAAGAGGTCGGTGTCGATGTGGAAGCCCCGCTGGTCGCGTTCCTTCTTCGGCGGCGCGTAGCCCGAGGTGTAGACGAGCGTGGAGGACCGGTCGTCGGTCCGCCGGATCGCCCCGAGGTCGATGACCTTGATGTCGCGCCCGTAGTGGATGACGTTCTCGGGCTTCATGTCGCAGTACAGCAGGCCCTGATGGTGCAGATACTCCAGCGCCCCGAGGATCTTGCAGCCGTAGGTGATCACATGGCCGATGCCGAAGGAGCAGCCGAAGAGGGCCGCGAGTTCCGCGTCGGAGGCACGCCGGATCCAGTCGAGCGAGCGGCCCCCGACGTACTCCATGACGATG
>NZ_LIRK01000763.1 GCF_001419765.1 Streptomyces torulosus | reverse complement strand
CGGACATGGGCAGCCGCCCCCGAGGTGACCTCCTGGGGGCGGCTGCCCATGTCCGCCGTGGACCGGCGCTCCCGGGCGCGGTCGCTCGACGGCCGCTGGCGGTTCCAGCTGCTGCCCTCGCCCGGCGACGAGCCCGGCCCCACCTGGTCCTGGGCCGAACTTCCCGGTTCCTGGGCGCTGCACGCGGCCGAGGACCCCCCGCAGTACACCAACGTCCGTATGCCGTGGCCGGAGTTCCCGCCGCACTCCCCCGCCGCGAACCCGACGGGCGTGTACGAACGGCAGGTCGAGACACCCGCCGACTGGGCAGGCCGCCGGATCGTCCTCCAGGTCGGCGCGGCGGAGAGCGTGCTGCTCGTCCATGTGGACGGGCGGCCCGTCGGCATGTCCAAGGACTCCCATCTGGCAGCCGAGTTCGACGTGACGGACCTGGTACGCCCCGGAGCGCCGTCGACGCTGCGGCTCACGGTCGTGAAGTGGTCCGACGCCTCCCACATCGAGGACCAGGACCAGTGGTGGCTCGGCGGCGTCACCCGCTCGGTACTGCTGTACGCCACCGACCCACTGCATCTCGCGGATGTGACCGTGCGGGCCCGGCGCGACGGCGCGCTGCGGGTGGACTGCCGGGTGCGGACCACCGAGGGCACGGGCGCGCTGCCCGCCGGGTGGTACGTCAGCGGCGAGCTGGACGGTCTGGCGCTCGCCCAGGACACCGAATTCGACCGGGTCAACGCCGAGGACGAGCGGGTCTCCGACTTCCTCGGTGAGGCGCGGATGGAGACGGTCGTCCCCGAGGTGCGGACCTGGAGCGCCGAGACGCCCGAGCTGTACGACCTCACGGTCCGGCTGCACCGCGCCGACGGCACGGTGGCGGACACCTCGCGCCACCGGATCGGCTTCCGCGACGTCGAGGTGCGCGGCCGGGACCTGCTGGTCAACGGGGAGCGCGTCTACATCCGGGGCGTGAACCGCCATGACTTCCATCCGCTGACGGGCCGGACGGTGGCGTACGACGACCTGCGCGCCGACCTGGTCACACTGAAGCGCTTCGGTTTCAACGCGATCCGCACCTCCCACTATCCGAGCGACCCGGCGCTGTACGACCTCGCCGACGAGCTCGGTTTCTACGTGGTGGACGAGGCGGACATCGAGTCGCACGACCACGCCCACGAGACAGCCGACGACCCGCGCTATCTCAACGCGTTCGTGGACCGGGTGTCCCGGATGGTGCTGCGGGACAAGAACCACCCCTCGGTGATCATCTGGTCGCTGGGCAACGAGTCCGACTACGGCGCCAACCATGACGCGGCGGCGGGCTGGCTGCGGCGGCACGATCCGACGCGGCCGGTGCAGTACGAGGGCGCCGCGAAGCTGGACTGGGGGGCCACGGACGACGCCTCCGACATCGCCTGCCCCATGTACGCGCCGATCGAGGACTGTGTGGCGCACGCGCTCTCCGGCGAGCAGACCCGGCCGCTGATCCAGTGCGAGTACTCGCACGCCATGGGGAACAGCAACGGCACGCTCGCCGACACGTGGGCGGCCATCGAGGCGACCCCGGGTCTTCAGGGCGGGTTCATCTGGGAGTTCTGGGACCACGGCATCCTCCAGCGTGTGAACGACGGAAGACCGGCCGGGCGTGGGGGCGCCGGGCTGTATGACAACGGTGTCGCCGCCCCCGGACTGCGCTGGGCGTACGGCGGTGACTTCGGCGAGACCATCCACGACGGCGCGTTCATCGCCGACGGGGTGGTCTTCCCCGACCGGACCCCGAAGCCGGTGATGTACGAGCACCGCGAGATCGCCGCCCCGGTACGGCTGTCCGTCGAGGGCGAGGGCACCTGGCGGGTGCTGCGGGTCCACAACAAGCAGCATTTCCGGGACCTTTCGTGGCTCGCGGCCGAGTGGGAGTTCGCCGCGGCCGACGGCGGCACCTGGACGGTGCCGGCCCAGCTGCCCGACGTGCCCGCGGGCGGCTCCGCCGTCATCGACCGGCCCGAGGTGCGGCACGGGGCCGGTGAGATCTGGCTGACGTTGCGGGTGACGACGGCCGCCGACGAGCCGTGGGCGCCGCGCGGCACCGAGGTGTGCGTCCCGCATGTGCGGTGGTACGAGGCGGACGAGGGCGAGCCGGTGGTCGGCGCCGACGACACCCAGGGCCATGTGCCCCCGCCGCGCACGGACGACGAGGGGCTGCTGCTGCATCCGCTGCTCGCCGCCCCGCCGACGCTGAGCCTGTGGCGGGCCCCCACCGACAACGACGTCCTCGGCGGCATGGCCGAGCGCTGGCGGGCCTGGGGCCTCGACAGCCCGGCACGGGAGACGGTGTCCGTGGAGCGCGAGGGCCCCGTGGTGCGGGTGCGGTCGCGCCTGCTGACGGGTGCCGGGGCCGTCGAGCACGAGCAGACGTTCACGGCGCTGGTGGACGGCCGGATCCTGGTCGAGGAGATGGCCGTGCTGCCCGAGGAGCTGACGGACGTCGCCCGCGTCGGCACGGCGTTCGAGACCACCGAAGGGTTCGACCGCCTCGCCTGGTACGGGCAGGGCCCCTGGGAGAGCTACCCGGACCGTGCGGTCGGGGCTCCCGTCGGGCACCACTCGGCCGCCGTCGACGACCTGTTCACGCCCTATCTGCGCCCGCAGGAGAGCGGAGGACGGCACGGCGTACGGCACTTCACGCTGTCGGGGGCCCGGCACGAGCTGTCGGTACGGCTCGACGGGCCCCCGACAGCGTGAAG
>NZ_LIRK01000762.1:380-3353 GCF_001419765.1 Streptomyces torulosus | reverse complement strand
CCCCGGCTACGGGTCGGGAGTGCCCCAGCTACGCGTCGGAAGTGCCCCGGTTACGGGTCGGGGACGCCCTGGCAACTGGTCGGGGGCGCTCCCCGCTACGGGGTCACCGCGAGTTCCAGGTACGCCGCGAACAGGACGAGGTGCACCCCGCCCTGGAGCGGCGTCGCCCGCCCCGGCACCACCGTCAGCGAGGCCACCACGACGGTCAGGGCGAGCAGCACCATATGGGTCGCGCCGAGGCCGAGGACGAGGGGACCGGAGAGCCAGAGCGAGGCCAGGGCCACCGCCGGGATGGTGAGGCCGATGCTGGCCATCGCGGACCCGAGGGCGAGGTTGAGGCTGGTCTGGACGCGGTCGCGGCGGGCGGCGCGCAGGGCGGCGATGGTCTCGGGGAGCAGCACGAGCAGGGCGATGACCACACCGACGACGGCGTGCGGCAGTCCCGCGGCCTGCACACCGGACTCGATGGTCGGCGAGACGCCCTTGGCGAGGCCCACCACACCGACGAGCGCGAGGCCGAGGAGTCCGAGGCTGACGGCGGCGGTGCGGGAGGTCGGCGCCTCGGCGTGGTCGTCCGCGGTGATCACCTCGCCCTGTCGGGTGATCGGCAGGAAGTAGTCCCGGTGGCGCATGGTCTGGGTCGCCACGAAGAGGCCGTAGAGCAGCAGTGACGCCAGTGCCGCGAAGGTGAGCTGGGCCGTGGAGAACTCCGGGCCGGGCTTGCTCGTGGTGAAGGTGGGCAGCACCAGGCTGAGGGTGGCCAGGGTCGCGACCGTGGCGAGGGCCGCGCCGGTGCCCTCCGGGTTGAAGACGGCGAGTCCATGACGCAGTGAGCCGACGAGGAGACACAGTCCGAGGATGCCGTTGCAGGTGATCATCACCGCCGCGAAGACGGTGTCCCGGGCGAGGGTGGAACTCTTGTCGCCGCCGTCGGCCATGAGCGTGACGATCAGCGCGACCTCGATGATCGTCACCGCGACCGCGAGGACCAGCGAACCGAACGGTTCGCCGACCCGGTGGGCGACGACCTCGGCGTGATGGACGGCCGAGAGGACGGCCCCCGCGAGCACCAGCGTGACCAGGGCGACGAGCACCCCGGGCAGATCACGCCCCCAGGTGAGAACGAGCAGGACGACCGCGGCCACCGGGACGGCGACGGTCCATCGCGCCGCGAGCGACCGGAGTCGAGCGAGCATGCGGTGATCCTTTCAGACGTGAAGGGGCCCCGCACTCCGGTCGACGCCGTGGATGCGCGTCGTCGGTGGGCGGGGCCCCTTCGATCGTTGCTGTGCTGTGCGGCGGCCGCTGTCAGGCCTCGACGCTGTCCTTCTCGGCGCCTTCGGTCTTCTGCTGCTCCGCCTCGGCCGCCGCCTGCTTCTTGGAGGCACGGAGGCTGGTGATCGTGGTGACGATCAGGACCGAGCAGATCACCCCGAGGGAGACCGGGATGGAGATCTCGGGCACATGGACGCCGGACTCGTGCAGCGCGTGCAGGACCAGCTTCACGCCGATGAAGCCGAGGATGACCGACAGGCCGTAGGACAGGTGGACCAGCTTCTTCAGCAGCCCGCCGATGAGGAAGTACAGCTGCCTCAGGCCCATCAGCGCGAACGCGTTGGCCGTGAAGACGATGTACGGGTCCTGGGTCAGGCCGAAGATGGCCGGGATCGAGTCCAGGGCGAACAGGACGTCGGTGGTGCCGATCGCGAGCATCACGACGAGCATCGGCGTCATGACGCGCTTGCCGTTCTGCTCGATCCACAGCTTGGTGCCGTGGTAGCGGTCGGCGACGCCGAAACGCTTCTCGGCGGCCTTGAGGAGCTTGTTCTCCTCCCAGTCCTCGTCCTCCTCGTCGGCCCTGGCCTCCTGGATCAGCTTCCAGGCGGTGTAGATCAGGAACGCGCCGAAGATGTAGAAGACCCAGGCGAAGCTGGCGAGGATCGCGGCGCCCGCGGCGATGAATATCGCGCGGAGCACCAGGGCGATCAGCACACCGATCAGGAGCACCCGCTGCTGGTACTGCGAGGGCACCGCGAACTTCGCCATGATCAGGACGAAGACGAAGAGGTTGTCGACGCTCAGCGACTTCTCGGTGATGAAGCCGGCGAAGAACTCTCCGGCCGGCTGGCCGCCGGCGAAGACGAACAGTCCGAGTCCGAAGAGGGCGGCCAGGACGATCCAGACGACCGTCCAGATTCCGGCTTCCTTGATGGACACGTCATGGGGCTTGCGGCCGATGAAGAAGTCGACCGCGATGAGGGCGGCAAGGCCCACCACTGTCAGGACCCACAGGGTCGTGGAAACATCCACTGCGCCTCCGGCAGTACGTAACGGCAAATTGCAGCGTCATCGCTACCGGAGGTCTCTTCCACCCGGTCCTCCAGGGCGTTCCACAACGCCTGGTGCCGCCGGGCCGACGCCCCGGGATCTGTCTGATCCGTATTGACGGGTACGCCGCAGCAAGTAGGGAGTACTCCCCTCCGCTCATAAGAGCATACCCATTCACCAAGAATAGGTAAAGGGGCAGGCAAAGGAAGTATCAAAATCGCAGGTCAGAGCGGCTTTACTAGGTCTTGATGCAGGTGGGGGCCAGGTCGTGCTCACCGGTTCCAGGAGCGGCGGGCGTCCGCGACCTGGGTGAGCACCTGGTGGAGGATCCGGCTGCCCGGCGGGACGAGCGACGGCTCGTACGTCCACGCGTGCCCGACCCAGGGGTCGGCCAGGTGGTCGTCCGGGGTGGGTGTGAGTCGCAGCAGCGAGCGCCACAGCGGGTCGAGCAACGGCCCGTAGGCGGCGGCGTCCTGACGGTCGGCGACCATCATCAGATGGACGCCGACGGCGGGGCCCTCGTCCGCGAGGTAGCGCAGCTGGGTCACGGCCCGGTCGTCGAAGCCGTGCGGGAAGTCGTTGACGATCAGGAGCTGCTCGGCCGTGTCGAAGCCGGGCGGCAGCGCGTCGGCGGCGCCGCCGCGC
>NZ_LIRK01000762.1:0-374 GCF_001419765.1 Streptomyces torulosus | reverse complement strand
CGCCCGGCTGGGTCAGCGGTGCCAGCGTGGTCGCTCCGGCCCCGGCCGGGTCGATGACATGGACGCTGAACTCCCCCGGTGGGTACACCGCGAGGAGCCGCGCGGCGAGCGCCACGGCGGTGTCCAGGGCGAGACGGCGCAGTTCGTCGGAGTCCGCGAAGGAGGCGACGGAGCCGGAACGGCCGCTGTCGATCCACAGGCCCCGCTCCAGCGGCAGCCGGACCAGCATGGGGATGCGCAGTCCGTCGCTCTCCGGCAGATGCAGGTCGCCCAGGCGCACGGCCATCGGGACCTCCATCGGCACCCGGTAGTCGTGCCACACCGGGTTGTCCCAGCGGGCGTACGCCATGGGCAGCGCGGGCTCCACGACGTCG
>NZ_LIRK01000761.1 GCF_001419765.1 Streptomyces torulosus | reverse complement strand
CTCCGGCGACAAAGCCGCCGCCAGACGGGACGCGGCCGGCCGCTCGGTGTCACGCAGCGCGTCCACGGCGGCGAGGACGGCACCACGGGCGCGCCCGCCCTCCGGGACCCCGGCGGCGGCACGCTCGTACAACCGCGCGCCCTCCTCCAGGACCAGCTCCGTGTCGATGCCGGCCGGGACCTTGATCCGGGCGTGATGGCGCCAGGTGGCGACCGGGTCGCCCCACGCCTCCACCGCGTACGTCCACCGGCCCTCGCTCGGCGCGGAGACGGTGGCGCCCCAGCGGTCCGTGCCGGGGGCGAGTTCCCGCATCGGCGTCCATGGACCCGGACGGCCCTCCGGGTCCGTCAGGACCACATTGGCGGCGACCGCGTCATGGCCCTCGCGGAAGACGACCGCCGAGATCTCGAACTCCTCGCCCACCACGGCCTTCGCGGGCCGGCGGCCGTGATGGACGGTGGGCCGTACGTCCAGAACCGGTATCCGGCCGACGGTCGCCGTGTCCGGGGGCGAGGCCGACGGCGCGGGCGGGCCGGTGTGCGCCCGGCGCGCGGGGCGCGCGGCGGCGCTAGGGGTGGCCGTGGCGGGGGTGCTGGTGTGCGCTGTGGTGGTACTGGTCGTCGGGGGTGCTGACGAGTGGTGCGTGGCGGGCATGACCGCTCCTGTCCGCGTCAACGTGGGTGGGCGGATGAGGGTGTGGGGAGGTGGGGCCAGCGGGATGTACCGGTGGAGCCTTCCCACACAGTGCGGGTGAGCATTCCGGCACTTTGTTAACTACTCACGCGTATGTCTACACACAAGACCGGCCTCGTCCGAGGGGGGCGAGGCCGGTCACTCTAGTCGCTTTGGGTAAAGGGACGTTCACCTGTGGTGTTACCGGGGCCTACGGGACGTCGACATGGAGAATCCGGTCCGGAGAGCCCGGAAATCTGTCCTTGACCTTGCCCGAAACCGCACCCTCCACCAGCGTTTCGGCCACCTGCGCCGGTGTCGCGGCGGGGTGGTCGGCCAGGTACAGGGCGGCCGCGCCCGCGGCGTGCGGCGCCGCCATCGACGTACCCGAATAGGTGGCGGACCCGGTGTCGCTCCGGTGTGACGCGGAGGTGATGGACACCCCCGGCGCGAACAGATCCAATTTCGTGCCCCAGTTGGAGAAGGCGGCGCGGGTGTCCTTCTTTCCGGTGGCGCCGACCGTGATCGCCTGCTTCACCCGGGCGGGTGAGGAGAGGGAGGCGGCGACGGCGTCGTTGCCGGCGGCGACCGTATACGTCACCCCGGCCGCTACGGAGGTGCGTACGGCGGCGTCGAGCTGGGCGTTGGCCGGGCCGCCCAGGCTCAGGTTGGCCACCGCGGGTTTCTTCGCGTGCCGGGTGACCCAGTCGATGCCCGCGATGACCCGGGCCGTCGTCCCCGCCCCCGTGTCGTCGAGGACGCGTACCGCGACCACCTTCGCCTTCTTGGCCACCCCGTATCTGGCGCCGGCGACCGTGCCCGCGACATGGGTGCCGTGGCCGTTGCCGTCCTGGGCCGTCCTGTCGTTCTGGACGAAGTCCCAGCCGTGGAGGGCCCGGCCGCCGAAATCCTTGTGGGTGACGCGTATGCCGGTGTCGATCACATACACGGTGGTGCCCTTGCCCGCCGACTCCGGCCAGGTGTAGCTCCTGTCGAGCGGAAGTCCCGCCTGGTCCAGGCGGTCCAGGCCCCAGGACGGCGGGTTCCGCAGGCTGCCGTCGTACCTGACCGCCGTGTCCTGCACGACGGACGCCACCCGCGGGTCCGCCGCGAGCCGCTTGGCCTGATTCTCACCGGCGCTCACGGCATAGCCGTTGAGAACCGAGCTGTACATGTGGCGTATTTTCGCCCCGTACTTCCGGGCGATGTCCTTCCCCTCCTCCGACGGGGCTCCCGTCCCTTCCTTGAGGGTCACGATGTAACTGCCGCCGACGGAACCGGCGCCCCCGGCTCCGAGGACGCGTCCCTCCGGAGCGGCGTGCGCCGGTGCGGGGGCGACCGAGAGCACCGCGGCCGTGATGACCGCCGTGAGGCCTCCCGCCCAGCGCAGACGCCTGTTTCTCGCCTCTGCCCGGTCGTGCATGGATGCGGACCCCCTCCTCGGTCGGCCGGTACGCCACTCGGCAGCCTCTCGTGCGGGGTGAAGCGCCACAAGGTCGCCCAGAGGGGCGGAATCGGCCATACCGCCCGTGGGGGGACAGGGGCGGGCCGCGACGAATTCAGGACTGAACACGGGGGAGCGGACTGCGCGGCCGGGGGGCCGGGGTACGGATGCGCCGTAATTGCATACCGAGGGACGCGCCGGGCTTGCCGACCCGCCCGCCCGCGCCGCTACCGTCGTGGTGACGAACGGTCGCACGCAACAGGTGCGTCCCCTTGGCCCGTACGTCCTGGCGTGAAGGTGGAATCCTCTGTGAAGGCCATCCGCAGATTCACCGTCCGACCCGTCCTGCCCGAAGCCCTTCAGCCGCTCAGCGAGTTGGCGCGCAATCTGCGCTGGTCCTGGCACGCGGAGACCCGTGACCTCTTCCAGTCGGTCGACCCCGAGTGCTGGGCCGCGTCCGGCGGCGACCCCGTACGCCTTCTCGGCTCCGTCTCCGCCCGGCGCCTCGCCGAACTCGCCGAGGACCGGCGCTTCCTGCGCCGGCTCACCGTGGTCGCCGACGAACTGCGCGACTACGTCACCGGCGACCGCTGGTACCAGACCCAGACCACGGAACCACCGGCCGCCGTCGCCTACTTCTCGCCCGAGTTCGGCATCACCGCCGCGCTGCCGCAGTACTCCGGCGGCCTCGGCATCCTCGCCGGCGACCATCTGAAGGCCGCCAGCGACCTGGGAGTGCCCCTGATCGGCGTCGGCCTGCTCTACCGGCACGGCTACTTCCGGCAGTCGCTGTCCCGGGACGGCTGGCAGCAGGAGCACTACCCCGTGCTCGACCCGAACGAGCTGCCCCTGGTGCCGTTGCAGGAGACCGACGGCTCCCAGGCCCGCGTCGACCTGGCGCTCCCCGGCGGCCGCCGGCTGCACGCCCGCGTCTGGCAGGCCCAGGTCGGCCGCGTGCCCCTGCTCCTGCTGGACTCCGACGTCGAGGAGAACGACCTCGGCGAGCGGGGCGTCACCGACCGGCTCTACGGCGGCGGCAGCGAACATCGGCTGCTGCAGGAGATGCTGCTCGGTATAGGAGGTGTCCGGGCGGTCCGCACGTACTGCCGCCTCACCGGTCACGCCGAACCCGAGGTCTTCCACACCAACGAGGGCCACGCCGGCTTTCTGGGTCTGGAACGCATCGCCGAGCTCTGCGACGAGGGTCTCGACTTCGACGCCGGTCTGGAGGCGGTCCGCGCCGGCACCGTCTTCACCACCCACACCCCGGTCCCGGCCGGCATCGACCGCTTCGACCGGGAACTCGTGGCCCAGCACTTCGGCCCCGACGCCGAACTGCCCCGTATCGACGTCGAACGCATTCTCGGCCTCGGGATGGAGACGTACTCGGGCGGCGACCCGAACGTCTTCAACATGGCGGTGATGGGCCTCCGGCTCGCCCAGCGCGCCAACGGGGTGTCCCTGCTGCACGGCCAGGTCAGCCGGGAGATGTTCTCGGGTCTGTGGCCGGGCTTCGACGCGGACGAGGTCCCCATCACCTCCGTCACCAACGGCGTGCACGCCCCGACCTGGGTGGCGCCCGAGGTGTTCCGCCTCGGCTCCCGGCAGGTCGGCGCCGAACGCACCGAGGACGCCATGACGGTCGGCGGCTCGGACCGCTGGGACGCCGTGGCCGAGATCCCCGACGGCGACATCTGGGAACTGCGGCGCAACCTGCGCGAGCAACTGGTGCTGGAGGTACGGGAGCGCCTCGCCGCCTCCTGGCGCCAGCGCGGCGCGGGCACCGCCGAACTCGGCTGGATCGACGGGGTGCTCGACCCGGACGTCCTGACCATCGGCTTCGCCCGCCGCGTCCCCTCGTACAAGCGGCTGACGCTGATGCTGCGCGACCAGGACCGGCTGATGGAGCTGCTGCTGCACCCCGAGCGGCCGATCCAGATCGTCGTCGCCGGCAAGGCCCACCCGGCGGACGACGGCGGCAAGCGCCTCATCCAGGAGCTGGTCAGGTTCGCCGACGACCCGCGGGTGCGCCACCGCATCGTGTTCCTGCCGGACTACGGCATGGCGATGGCGCAGAAGCTGTACCCGGGCTGCGACGTGTGGCTCAACAACCCGCTGCGGCCGCTGGAGGCGTGCGGCACCAGCGGGATGAAGGCCGCGCTGAACGGATGCCTCAACCTGTCGGTGCTGGACGGCTGGTGGGACGAATGGTTCCGCCCGGACTTCGGCTGGGCGATCCCCACCGCCGACGGCACGGCGACGGACGACGACCGCCGGGACGACCTGGAGGCCGCCGCCCTGTACGACCTGCTGGAACAGCGGGTGGCGCCCCGCTTCTACGAGCGCGGCCAGGGCGGACTGCCCGACCGCTGGATCGAGATGGTCCGCCAGACCCTCACCCACCTCGGCCCGAAGGTGCTGGCCGGCCGGATGGTCCGCGAGTACGTGGACCGCCTGTACGCGCCCGCGGCCCGCGCCCACCGCGCGCTGAACCCGGACACGGCACGGGAGTCGGCGGGGTGGAAGGCACGCGTCCGGGGCGCCTGGCACCGCGTCAAGGTCGACCACGTGGAGGCGTCAGCGGCGCCGACGAGCACCGCCGAACTGGGCGCCACGCTGATGCTGCGCGTCCGCGTGGACCTCGGGGAACTCGCCCCCGACGACGTCGAGGTGCAGGCGGTGTCGGGCCGCGTCGACTCCGAGGACCGCATCACGGACGCGGCGAGCGTCCCGCTGAAGCCGACCAGCGGGCCCGACGAGGAGGGCCGCTGGGTCTACGAGGGCCCCCTGGCCCTGGACCGCACGGGCCCCTTCGGCTACACGGTCCGCATCCTCCCGTCCCACCGCCTGCTCGCCTCCCCGGCCGAACTGGGCCTTCTGGCGGTGCCGTCGGAGGAGACAGGGGAGGGGGCGGGGGTGCTGATGCGGTAGCAGCGCCCGGCCGGTCGCGCCCCGGCCCGGCTTCGCCGTTCGCCGCCGCGCCCCGTACGGGCACCACCCGTACGGGGCGCGGCGGCGTTGCGCACGTAAAATCCGTCTCATCATGCGGGCGGCCCCGGTTCTTTGCCGGAGGCGAAGAAGGGCGCGTCGTCGCAGGTCACCGAGTCGGTGGGGGCAAAGGCTTCATAAACAGCGGGCCAAACCTGGGGAAGGGGCCAGGGAAAGAAAAGGCTGGCTCATGCACATAGATGCGGGTGAGGGTTGTACAGTTTTCGCAGCTCACCGTACTCGGCTGCATGTGTGAAGCTTAGGGGGAATGTGTGATGGCGATCACCGAGCAGCAGCGAAAGGAACTCGCTGCATTTCTTCGGAATCGACGTGAGAGGCTCACGCCCGAAGCGGTAGGTATAAAGAATTCGTATGGGCGGCGCCGCACGCCGGGGCTGCGCCGGGAGGAACTCGCGCAGTTGGCCGGCGTGAGTGTGACCTGGTACACATGGCTGGAGCAGGCACGGAAGATCAGGGTGTCCGGACAGGTCCTGAACGGACTGGCGCGGGCGCTGCGGCTGGACGCCACGGAGACCCGGCATCTGTTCCGGCTGGCCGGCGAATTACCGCCCGCGGTGCAGTCCCCGTGCTCCAGGGATCGTATTCCGGCGCAGTATCTGACGTTCCTCGAATTCCAGGACCCGCTGCCCGCGTTCATTGTGAACCACCGCTTCGACGTGCTTGCCTGGAATCAGGGTTTCTGTGCATTGTTTCCCTACTTCGAAACCTTGGAGCAACGGCGCCGCAATACGCTGGTCATGATGTTCGACGAGCGGGCGCGGGACATGCATCCCCACTGGGAGCAGGACACAATGGAAGCGGTTGCCCTGTTCCGTGCCCAGGTCGCCGACCATCTCGCCCATCCCGAGTACGCCAAGATGATCGACGGACTCAAGAGCGAATACCCCGAGTTCCGTGAACTCTGGCAGCGGCTCGACCTCGCCCCGTCGGGGCCGTCCGTCCGCGTCTTCGACCATCCGATCCTCGGACGGATAGAACTCGGCTACGTGAAACTCCATCTCGCGGCCACCGACGCCACGCTCGTCGTCTACCAGCCCGTTCTGGACAACCGTCTGCTCGTCCGCTTCCGGGACCTCGTCGAGGAACGGATCAAGGTGCGACTGCACACGGCGGGCGCCGGCGTCAGGGTCGGGCCCTCCGAGCGCCAGACGATCTCGATGGTCTGACGCCCGGAGCTCAGGCGGAGGGCGGGCGCACCGACAGCGCGTGCCGGAAGACGTTCCGCGGATCCCACGCGGCCTTGACCCGCTGGAGCCGGGGGTGGTTCCCCTTGAAGTACAGCTCGTACCAGGGGACGCCCGAGGTGTTCCAGCGGGGATCGGCCAGATCCACGTCCGGATAGTTGATGTACGACCCGTCGGTCCCGGCGTCGGGCACGGGAACGCCGCCCGTGTCCGCGTACAGCTGGGCGTACAGCTCCCTCAGCCGCTGGATGTGCCGGTCGTCGGCCGCCGGATCGGCCCAGTACGTACCGAGGTAGCACTTGAGGATCGAGTCCCGCTGGGCGACCACGGTCGCCGCCGGGTCCACGGCGTTGACCTGGCGGCCGTAGGAGAACAGCACCACCGTCGTGTGACCGTCGTAGGCGGGGTCGGAGAGATGGCGGAAGAGCAGCTCCGTCTCCGCCGCCGTGTACGGGCGGCGCAGATACGCGCCCTTGCTCTTGGATCGCGTCAGTTCGCCCCGGTTCTCCACGTCCCGCTGGGTGAACTGGAGCCAGGGCAGGACGGTTCGGGTGACCCGGGGCCGCGTACGGACGCCCTCGCCGACCGCCGCGACGTACGCGTCGAGCTGGCGCCGCGCGCCCGGGGCCGACGCGTCCATCTGGGCGCTCAGCACGATCCGGCCCACGGCGCGCTGGTTCAGGTACAGCGCGCTGTACAGGCTCTCGTACGCGGGGTCCGCGCCGTCCTCGTCCCGATGCCAGTCACCGTGGTTGCGGACCAGACGGGCGAAGTCCCGTTCGCCGAGCGACTCCCAGGGCCACTCCGCCGACACGAGGAGGACCGTCTCCGGGGGCCGGGGAAGCAGGTCCTCGGACGCGGCCGACTCCGCCTCGGGGGAGCGGAACCAGTAGCGGGTGACGACACCGAAGTTGCCGCCGCCCGCCCCGGTGTGCGCCCACCACAGATCGTGGTGCGGATCGGCGGGGTCCCGGGACGCGACGACCGTACGGGCCTCGCCGTCACCGTCGGCCACGACCACCTCGACGGCCTCCAGATGGTCGACGATCAGACCGTGCCGACGGCACAGGGCGCCGAAACCGCCGCCCTGGACATAGCCGCCGAGCCCCACGGACGGACAGGTGCCGCCGGGTATCGCCACGCCCCAGTTCAGGTAGAGGGAACGGTAGACGGGGCCGAGGAGCGCGCCCGCGCCGACGCCGAAGGCCCGCCGGGCGGGGTCATGGGCCACGTCGTTCAGCTCGGACAGATCGAGGAGGGTCCGGACGCCCGGGGCGTCGACGAGGTTCTCCAGGCCGTGGCCGCCCCCGCGGACCGCCGGCCGCGCGCCGGCGCGGACGGCGGCCGTCACCGCTCGTCGTACGTCCTCCGCGGTACGGGGGATCAGGACGCGGTCGGGGGCTCCGGTGAAGCGCGTGTTGCGGGCGCGCGTGGTGAGGGAGCGGTAGCGGGGGTCGGCGGGGGTGATCTCGGA
>NZ_LIRK01000760.1 GCF_001419765.1 Streptomyces torulosus | reverse complement strand
CGGGGCTCCGTCGTCGGTCTTCCTGTCGTCCTCGTCGCTGCCTGGTGTCGCCCGCGGTCCCGTCAGGAGGTGGGTGAGGGCGAAGCCCGCGCCGACGACCGCGGCTCCGCCGACCGCGTCGAGGACCCAGTGGTTGCCGGTCGCGACGATCGCCGCGACCGTGAACGTCGGGTGCAGCAGTCCGAGGGCCTTCATCCACCACCGGGGCGCGACGAGGGCGATGGTGAGCCCGCACCACAGGGACCAGCCGAAGTGCAGCGAGGGCATCGCCGCGTACTGGTTGGTCAGCTCGGTCAGGGTGCCGTAGTCCGGCTTGGAGAAGTCCTGCACGCCGTGGATGGTGTCGATGATGCCGAGGCCCGGCATCAGCCGGGGCGGGGCCAGCGGGTAGAAGAAGAACCCGACGAGCGCGAGGACCGTGGTGAAGCCGATGGCGGTACGGGCCCAGCGGTAGTCGGCGGGCCGGCGCCAGTACAGCACGCCCAGGACGGTCAGCGGCACCACGAAGTGGAACGACGTGTAGTAGAAATCGAAGAAGTCCCGCAGCCAGCCGATCTGCACCACCGCGTGGTTGACCCCGTGCTCGATGTCGAGGAACAGGGCCTTCTCCACCGCCAGGATCTCGCGGGCGTGGTCCTCGGCGACGGCCCGGCTGCCGGCCGCCTCCAGCCGGGTGCGCTGGTAGGCGGCGTACGTGACACGGATCAGCAGCAGTTCCAGCAGCAGGTTGGGCCGGGTGGCGACCCGGCGCAACAGCGGCGCCCAGGCGAAGCGGCTCTGCGCCTTCGGGGCGTACACGGTGGCGATCGGATGCCGGTAGTACTGCGAGGTACGGGACAGGAACGGCACCACCAGCGCCGAGGCGAGCGCGGCCAGCAGGACCACGTTGTCCCGCACCGGATACAGCACCCCGATGTTCGGCACCATCATCTTCGCGGGCAGCGTCATCACCAGGACCACGGCCACCGGCCACACATACCGCGAGGAGGCCGTCTTGCCGACCCGGCCGACCACCGCCAGCAGCACCCACAACAGCTGGTGCTTCCACGACGTCGGCGACACCGCCACCACGACACAGCCCGTGATCGCGACAGCGAGCAGCAACTGCCCGTCGCGCGCGTAGCCGACCGCGCGGCGCATCCCGAACACCGCCACGCCCACGGCCAGTACGAGGAAGACCGCGATCTCCAGCGGGCCTGCGAGCCCGAACCGCAGCAGCGCCCCGTGCAGCGACTGGTTGGCCAGATCGTCCGCCCGGCCACCGAGCCCCACACCCGCCAGATGGTGCACCCAGTACGCGTACGAGTCGTGCGGCATCACAGCCCAGGCCAGCGCGGTGGCCCCGGCGAACGTGACACCGGTGCCCACGGCCGCCCGCCGGCGGCCGGTGAACCACAACAGCGGCACGAACAGCAGCACCGCCGGCTGGAACGCGGCAGCCACCCCTATGAACACACCACTGGCACGCTCACCACGGACCGCGAAACAGCCCACGAGGACCAGCAGAACGGGAATGATGCTGGTCTGGCCCAGG
>NZ_LIRK01000076.1 GCF_001419765.1 Streptomyces torulosus | reverse complement strand
GACGCGTCCCCGGGCACGGCGATCCCTCCGATCTCGTCGGCCACGGCCTTCGCCCGGTCCCCGTCGAGGTCGTTCACGACGACCCGGGCGCCCTCCGCCGCGAACCGCCGTGCCCGGGGACGCGTCGGAGATCGTCGCCCCGGCGCGCGAGGCGCTCGGCGGCACGGTCGACGTGTACTGCGCCAACGCGGGGGTCGCCAGCGGCGGCACGGAAGCCGCCGACGACAAGGTGTGGGCGCTCGCCTGGGACGTGAACGTGATGGCGCACGTCCGGGCGGCCCACGCACTGCTCCCGCAGTGGCTGGAGCGCGGCAGCGGCCGTTTCGTCTCCACGGTCTCGGCGGCCGGGCTGCTCACGATGATCGGCGCGGCGCCCTACAGCGTCACCAAGCACGGGGCGTACGCCTTCGCCGAGTGGCTGTCCCTCACCTACCGCCACCGTGGCCTCAAGGTGCACGCGATCTGCCCCCAGGGGGTGCGCACCGACATGCTGACGGCGTCCGGCAGCGCGGGCGACCTCGTGCTCGCGCCGACCGCGATCGAACCGGAGGACGTCGCCGACGCGCTGTTCGACGGCATCGAGAACGACCGCTTCCTCATCCTGCCGCATCCCGAGGTGGCCGACTTCTACCAGGCGCGCGCGACCGACCCGGAGCGCTGGCTGACGAACATGAACCACATCCAGCGGAAGTGGGAGACCACGGGCTGACCCACCTGCCCGGCGGACCGGGCGCCGGGAGTGGGATGATCCTTCGGCGGGATCGTCCCCTTCCGGCCGTTCCGGCCGACCGGGAACCGTTCGACGGCCGTGGGACGACCAGTAGGCGACGACAGAACTCCGAAAGGCAGGTGGCGGAAGTGCCCAGGACGACGGACGGAGACGGTACCCCCGTCCCGCAGCGGCTGCTGGCCGCCGCCACCCGGCTCTTCGCCGAGCGCGGCTACGACCGCACGTCCGTGCAGGAGATCGTCGAGGCGGCGGGCGTCACCAAGGGCGCGCTGTACCACTACTTCGGTTCCAAGGACGACCTGCTGCACGAGGTGTACGCGCGCGTGCTGCGGATCCAGCAGGAGCGGCTCGACGCGTTCGCGGGCGCCGACGCGCCGGTGGAGGAGCGGCTGCGGGGCGCCGCCGCCGACGTCGTCGTCACCACCATCGACAACCTCGACGACGCGATGATCTTCTTCCGCTCGATGCACCACCTGAGCCCCGAGAAGAACAAGCAGGTCCGCGCCGAGCGCCGCCGCTACCACGAGCGCTTCCGCGCGCTGATCGAGGAGGGCCAGGAGTCGGGCGTCTTCTCCAAGGCCACGCCCGCGGACCTGGTCGTCGACTACCACTTCGGCTCCGTCCACCACCTGTCCACGTGGTACCGCCCGGACGGCCCGATGGGCCCACAGGAGGTCGCCGACCACTTGGCCGACCTGCTGCTGCGCGCGCTGCGGCCGTAGGCGTTCTTGCCGGGGTTCGGCGGGGCGGTCACCATGGCTGGATGAGTTCCGGACCGGGCCCCTCGGGCCCTGGGGGCGGTTCGGCCGACCCCGATCTGTGGCAGCGCAGAGTCACCCGCTGGGCCTCCGCCCTTGCCGGTCTCTTCCTGGGCCTGCTCACCGCGGCCGTACTGGCATGGCGGGAGGGGAGCCTGGCCGGAAACCTCGTCAACACGGTGGTGGCCGCGGCCAACGTGGCCTTCGTCATCTTCACCTGGGCCGTCTTCAAGGCAGGTCAGGAACAGATCGCCCAGATGCGCAGGGAGTACACCCACGCGCAGCAGGTCTACGAAGAGGCGGTGCTAGCCCGTCTGGACCAGACGGGCCCACGTGTCAGCGTGTCCTTCGACAGCTGGGACGCCGCCCTGGAGAAGGACGACCAGGGCAACCACCTGCAGCCCGGGGCCGTCGTCGCCGACGGCCAGCGGGTCCGGGTGAGAACCCTTTGGCTGGTGAAGAACTGGGGACCGGAACCCGTCATCGTCACCCGCCGGGGCTTGGCCGACGCGGGGTGTCCGCACGGTCGGCGCGTGCTGCCGGGTGCGAGGATCTCCCTCACGTTCGAGAAGCAGGGCACGGTTGCGGACTGGAAGCTGGCTGACGGCTCATGGGAATGCGACATCGTGGTGATCGCCGAGGATCTGAGCGGCGCCGTGCGGGACCGACACAGCTGGGAGGGCAGGTTGCGGCTGTTCGTGGAGGTCCAGGACGGGGTGAGACTGGTGGCTCCCGACATCTCGCACGACGCCGTCGCGCGTCGAGAACGTTCCTATCCCGACCGGGCTCCGTCGCCGTTGCGAAGCCGTAGCGTTCGGATCCCCTGATCCAACAGCTGCCGGTGGGACGCGCTGGCGGAGCGACGAACAACGGGTGGCGCCTCAGTGACGTGAGCGCCCCGACACGGCAGGAGCACCTGTTGGACTTGCCGGGCGGCCTGGCTGAATTCCTCGTACCCGATCGGCTGGCCGTCGGCTTCGTCGATCAGCTTCAACAGGATGTCGACGGCCGGACGGTGCGCGAACCAGCAGGGCAAGATCTGGGTGCCGACATGGTGCGTGTCCACGGCCTTGAGGACGAAGTCACGAAGGCCCTCCAACTCGTCCAGCGACGCAGCGGGCACCGGATCGGGCGGCGTCGACGACTGTTGCGCGGGCACGGGACGAGGAGGGTTCCTGCGGTATGCGCGCCGAGCTTCCTCCACCGCATCGCGTAACCGGGGCGAGCTGTTCCAACGGCGGAGCCGCATGAGCTTGGCGGGCAGACCGCCGTACAAGCACAGCACGGTTTCGGCCGGCATCTCCCGCAGATCCGAACGCCGCCAGCCGCGGTGGCCGTGCCCGCGTACGTCCGACTGCTGGAGCAACTCGTGCAGGAAGTCGCCGGTCCGCGGGTCACTGTTGCCCGGGAGGAAGAGTTTGCCCCGGTGATTGTTGACGATGAGGGCGCCGCGGTCCTCGCCATACGTGGCGCGGAGCTGGCTCATGTCGTGGAAGACGGAGATCAGTTGGATGCCGCTGCCCGCCGCCGTCGTCGCGAACGTGTCCAGGTCGTCGAGACGCGCGATGTTGCCTGCCTCGTCCAGGCACAGCATGAGCGGCACCTGGATGATCGCCTGTCCGTCCTCCTCCGGTACACCGTTCCTGTCGATCGTCGCGCTGACCGTCTGCCGTGCCAGAGCCGTGAAGAGCGGCATGAACTGCTTTTGCTGGTGTGGTGGAGCGCACAGGAACAGAGTGTGCGGTCTGCCGTCGAGGAAGGTCTGCAGAGGCAGGCGCCTGGTCTGCGCGCAGCGTCTGTTCACGCCTTCCAGCGCGAACACTTCCAGGGTGCCGGCCGCCGTGGCACAGATATTGGTGTAGGTGTCGCTGTGGTACTGGTCGTAGCCCAGCAGGCGGGTGATGCAGCGTTCCCAACCGCCGGCCTGCGGGTCCCTGTCATACCGTTGCCGACGCTCGATCAGCAGGGTCACCGTGTCGGCGGGCTGGCCCTGGTTCAGCCATTCCAGGACGTCGCCCATGGTGGCCTCGGTCCGTGCCGCGGCGTAGAGCAGAGGCGTGAGCAGCAGCCGTGCGTGACTCGCCCAGAAGTCACCGCTGCGCATCGTCCGGAAATCCGTGCCGCTGGTCAGGCTCTCCGCCTGGCGTACCGCGTCGTCCCAATCCCGGATGGAGTCCAGAGGGCTCCAGCCGACGCAGTGGGGCGCGAAGCGCCTGCCGATGGACTCGGTCAAGCCTGCCGGATCGAAGATGAACACCTCGCCCAGGCTGCTGCGGTGCTCCAAGGTGGCCGCGATGACATCGAAGCGCACGGACGTGACCAGGCACGGCCCCGACCACTCCAGAACGGCCGGGATGACCACGCCCGTGGTCTTGCCGCTCCGCTGCGGCCCGAAGACGATGAGCGGCTGCCGGTCCTCGCAGCGGTACACGCCCCGTTCGTCGGCGCCGAGAGCGACGCGACGGCCGGCGTCGTCGTCCTCTGATGTGAAGAGCTGTCGGAACTCCTGGTCCATGCGACGCCAGTCCTCTCCCCCCGACCTCAGGCCAGGCTGCCCGAGGTCGTGTCGAAGTCGTATCCCTTGGTGACGGACGCGAGGAACCCCGCGAGGCCGATGTCACGGAAGAACGACATGTACGCGTCGGCACCGGCCGCCGGCTGGAGGAAGTGGTGGGTGTCCAGTGAGACGCGCGTGCCCTGCTGGTCGGCCCCTGAGTGCTCGCCGCTGTACACGAGTTGGAAGAACAGGCCGCTCCAGTCCGAAGCCGCGGGAGCCATGACCTGGAGGTGCTCGCTCACGCTCAACTGGGTCGGATGGCGGCGACTGACGCGATAGTCCATGCGCCCGAAGTCGTCGTAGTCGCCCTGCGGTGCTCCGTTGGTGCTGCGGTCGATCCGGCCTCCGGCGTCGGGCAGCCGGATCGCGATGTTCTCCATCATGACGTCGAGGTTGCGCGCGCGGTCGTTGAACCGGTGGCGGCGGAAGTTGTGGCACACCACGTCGAAGGTGAAATCTGCGGTCAGAAGTTTCACCCGTTTGGTGATCTCGTCCGGTGCGATGCCACTGCTCTGCTCGCCCTCGAGGGCTCGGTGCAACTCGGCGTCAAGGGCTGCTATCGCCTTGCGGAGGATATCCGGCAGGGTCGGCATGAGGCGCGTGTACCAGCGGTGGAACGTGCGCAGTGTCGAACCCGGGCGGGTGAGCTGCACCCGCCCATTGCCGTAGAAGGTCAGATCGAAGGCGTAGTCCGTGTCGCGGAACTGGAAGAGCAACCGCTCGTCGTCGATCGCGGTTTCCAGGGCGGGAAGGTTGGCGAACTTCGCTTTGATGAGAGCTTCCTCGATAGCTCCATGCAAGCGAAGCGCGACGCGGCTCGCATCGATGAGTCGGGACCAGCGGCCCACGCCGGAGAACACCGCCTGGAAGGTGAACTGCCGTATGTTTTGTACGGACTCCGCGAAACCCGTGCAGAAGTCCTCCCAGGTCAGCTGTTCCAGGAATACCCCGGTGTAGTTGCGGTCACGCAAAGCGCGCTCGAGTTCGGGCTGCATGCTCTCCCTCAGTCGGTAGGCGTGGGGTCGTAGGTGCTCCGCGCGTGGTCGTAGGTTCCGTTTTTCAGCTGCCGGTAGACCGCGAGGGAGAGAGGGAAGCGGCGCGGCCCACCGAGGCGGTCCGTTTCCCCGTCGGCGTGGATCAGGTGATTCGCCAGGTCGTGCAATACGGGGAAGAGTTCCTGGTGCAGGCCCCGAGCCCCGAGCTTCGACCGGCAGGCGGCTGTGGCGATGGCGGACAGCACTGCGGGTTCGATGTCCAGCAGATACCCGTGGCGACGGAAGTACTCGCGGTAGAAGACCAGCGGTGAGACGTCGTCCTGTTCGAGGATCTGCCACAACGCCCCGACGTCGAGCGGGTTGAAGCGGATGATGACGGGCAGCCGAGCGGTTAGTTCCTCGATGAATCCGTAGCGGTGGACATCCTCAGGCCTGATCACATCGCCCCAGCCGTGACCGACCTCCCGCATGTCACGGAACCGGTCGATGTTGGTGAAGGCACCCGCCGCGATGAACAGGATTCCGCGTGTGTCGAGCACGCGCGGATGCTCGAACTCACTCGGAGCGAGGTCCAGCCCGTCACTCTCGATGAACTGGAGGAGCCGGCGCTGAATTCCCGCTGTGTCCTCAGTGGCCTTTCCGAAGCGTAACTTGTCGAACTCGTCCAAGAAGATGATCCCGCGGGCCGCGCGATCCTCCGGGGTGCCGGAACCTCCCATCGACCGGGCTCGTTTCACCAGCAGGCTCAGAACCCCCTCGAGAGAGAGACTGGCTGAACTGCCGGTGCCGACAAGCCGGGTGGAGTCCACTACCACGCAGGGAATGTCGAGGGCATCGGCTGCGACCCGGATGGCGTGCGTCTTGCCGGTGCCCGTCGGGCCGATGATCAGTGCGTTGGGCGGGCGGTGTTGCGGGTCGGGCGCGTCGTTCCATGCGAAGTGCATGTCGATAAGGCGACTGAGTGCCCTGATCGCCGGATTCTGCCCCACTACCAGTCGATCCAGTTGCGCCTGAACGGAATCAGTCATGCGCATCCCCCCGATCGCAAGGATCGTACGTCGGGGAGATGCGCACAAGCGAGATGTTGTCAGAAAATCAAGCTAGATGTCCGATAGTTGCCGCCGCTGCTCCGGACCGTCCGCCGCACGGAGTCACAGGTACTTCTTCAGCTCCCGCCGCGCCAGCGACCGCTGATGCACCTCGTCCGGCCCGTCCGCGATCATCAGCGTCCGCGCCCCCGCGTACAGCTCGGCCAGCGGGAAGTCCTGGCTGACGCCGCCCGCCCCGTACAGCTGGATCGCCCGGTCGATGATGTCGACGACGGTCCGCGGCGTCGCGATCTTGATCGCCTGGATCTCGGTGTGGGCCCCCCGGTTGCCGACCGTGTCCATCATCCACGCGGTCTTCAGCACCAGCAGCCGCAGCTGCTCGACCGCGACGCGAGCGTCCGCGATCCAGTTGTGCACCACGCCCTGCTGGGCCAGCGGCTTGCCGAACGCCTCGCGGGCCACCGCCCGCCGGCACATCAGCTCGATCGCCCGCTCGGCCATCCCGATGAGCCGCATGCAGTGGTGGATGCGGCCGGGGCCGAGCCGGGCCTGGGCGATGGCGAAGCCGCCGCCCTCCTCGCCGATCAGGTTCGACACCGGCACCCGCGCCCGGTCGAAGACCACCTCGGCGTGGCCGCCGTGGTAGTGGTCCTCGTACCCGAAGACCCGCATGGCCCGCTTCACCGTGACGCCCGGGGTGTCACGGGGCACCAGCACCATCGACTGCTGGCGGCGGATGTCGGCCCCGTCCGGGTCCGTCTTGCCCATCACGATGAAGATCTTGCAGTCGGGGTTCATCGCCCCGGAGATGTACCACTTGCGTCCGGTGATGACGTAGTCGTCGCCGTCCCGCTCGATGAGCGTGGTGATGTTGGTGGCGTCGGACGAGGCCACCTCCGGCTCCGTCATCGCGAAGGCGGACCGGATCTCACCGGCGAGCAGCGGCTCCAGCCACTGCTTCTTCTGCGTGTCGTCGCCGAACTGCGTCAGCACCTCCATGTTGCCGGTGTCCGGCGCCGCGCAGTTCAGCGCGGTCGGCGCCAGCTGCGGCGAACGCCCGGTGATCTCGGCGAGCGGCGCGTACTGGAGGTTGGTGAGGCCGGCCCCGTACTCGGAGTCCGGCAGGAACAGGTTCCACAGGCCCTGCCTGCGGGCCTCGGCCTTCAGCTCCTCCACCACGGCCGGCGTGTCCCACGGCGAGGCCAGCTCGGCCCGCTGCTCCTCGGCCACGGCTTCCGCCGGGTACACGTACGCGTCCATGAAGGCGAGGAGCTTGGCGCGCAGCTCCTCCGTACGGGCGTCGAATGCGAAGTCCATGGTGGATCAGCCCTCCTGGGAGCCGGAACCGGAGCCGGTACGAAGAGTCGTCAGGCCGTGTTCGATGAAGACGGGGACCAGGTCGCCGATGCGGTCGAAGCCGCGGCCGACCGTCTGGCCGAGGGTGTACCGGTAGTGGATGCCCTCCAGGATCACGGCGAGCTTGAACCACGCGAACGCCGTGTACCAGGCCACGGACGACACGTCCCGGCCGGAGCGTTCGGCGTAGCGGGCCACGATCTCGGCGGGATCGGGGTGCCCGGCGGCCGTCGCGGTCGTCGAGACGGGGGAGTCGGGCAGCCCGAGCGGCACGCTGTACATCACCAGCAGCCCCAGATCGGTCAGCGGATCGCCGAGCGTGGACATCTCCCAGTCGAGGATCGCCCTGATCCGGTCGTCCTCGCCCAGCAGGACGTTGTCCAGCCGGTAGTCGCCGTGGACGATCGCCGGGGCGGGGGAGTGGGGGAGCTGCCGGCCGAGGGCCGCGTGCAGTTCGTCGATGCCGGCCAGCTCGCGGTTGCGGGACGCGTCGAGCTGCTTGCCCCAGCGCCGCAGCTGCCGGTCGAGGAAGCCCTCCGGGCGGCCGAAGTCGGCGAGGCCCACCTCGGCCGGGTCCACGGCGTGCAGCTCCACGAGGGTGTCGACCAGGCCCAGCACGGCGGCCCGGGTGCGCTCGGCGCCGAGCGGCGCGAGCTGTTCGGCGGTGCGGTACGGGGTGCCCTCGACGAAGTCCATGACGTAGAAGGACGCGCCGAGCACCTCCTCGTCCTCGCACAGCAGTACGGGGCGCGGCACGGGGACGTCCGTGGGGTGCAGCGCGCTGATCACACGGTGCTCGCGCCTCATGTCGTGCGCGGTCGCCAGCACATGGCCGAGCGGCGGCCGCCGGACGACCCACTTGGCGACGCCGTCCGTGACCTCGTACGTCAGATTCGACCGCCCGCCCTCGATCAGCCGGCCGGTGAGGGGACCGGCCACCAGTCCGGGCCGCTCGGCGTCGAGCAGGGCGCGGAGCCGGTCGGGGTCGAGACCTGGCGGGTGGTCTGGGCGCATCATTGCTCCTACACGCGGGGAGAACGGAACCAGACACATGATGCCGACCGGTCGGTATGTCGTCCAGTGGGCGGGGCGAAAGTGATCGGTGTCTCGACGGGATCCGGCCGCGCAGCCGGACTCCGATACCGGTGCCGACCCGGGGGGCCGGGACCGGAGACGTCTCCGGGCGCCGCAGACGCCTGCGGGGCCGAAGGCGTCCCCGGGCCCGTCCGGGCGTCACGCGTGGCAGGTCATCATCTCCCCGCCGTTGATGGTCGCCATGTCCATGAACCCGGCGAACGGGTCCACGCCCTCGCCCTCGGGCAGCCCGTCCAGCTCGGCGTAGGCCCGGTGCAGGTTCGCCACCAGCCGCTCACTCTCGGGCAGCGCGGCGTACTCGCCGAGATCCGTGGTCCGGGCCGCCTCCAACGGAGTGAGCCCCGCCGTGTGGGACTTCTCGGCGACCTCCGCCACGAACCGGATGTACCGCTCGGCCCGGTCGAACGCCGACGGGTCCGTCACCGGCCCGTGCCCCGATACGACCGTCTCGGCGCCCAGCTCCCGCATCAGCGCGAGGGCCCGCAGCGAGCCGCTCAGCGACCCCATCAGGAAGAACGGCGTACCGCCCTCGAACACCAGGTCCCCCGCGAACAGGATCCTCCGGTGCGGCAGCCAGACCAGCGAGTCGCCGACCGTGTGCGCGACGCCGGGGTGGATCACCTGAGCCTCGATGTCTCCGACGTGCACGGTCATCCGGTCGTCGTACGTCAGGTCCGCGCCCTGGATGCTGATGTCGCCGAAGTCGGTCCGCGGCCACAGCAGATGCAGGTGCTGCCCGCTGGCCAGGGCCTCCCGGCGGCAGGCGGAGTGCGAGACGAGTGTGGCGGCCGGAGTGAAGAAGCCGTTGCCGTAGGTGTGGTCGCCGTGGTGGTGGGTGTTGACCAGGAAGCGCGGAGCGGGGACGCCGGTCGCGTCGAGCGCGGCGCCCAGCGCCCGGGTCCGGCGTTCCGTCGCGGCGGTGTCCACCAGCAGGGTGGTCGTCCCGTCGCTCACGAACCCGGAGTTGTTGAGACACCATCCGCCGTCCGGCTGCACATACGCCCACACGTCGCTCGCCAGCTCGACGGTGTACGGCTCTGCTGTGGTCATCGTGATCCCCTTCATCCCCGAATCGCCCCCAACTGGTGCTCAGAGCCTGCCAGTCGGCGACGATCCAGCCGAATCCGGGGGGTACCGGGAACACGCAGGTGACGCCCGGGGCGCCGCCCGGCGCGCGGCCCTCCCGGCCCTCGGCTAGTGGTCGTCCCAGTGGCCGTCGTGCGCCGCGTGGCGGTGGCCGTCGTGCATATAGTCCACGTGGTCCCCGTGCGCGACCGTCGGGTGCCCGCACCCGTCGCCGTGCTCGTGGGCGTGCCCGTCGTGCTCCGTGTGACCGCTCGGCTCGCACTCGTCCCAGTGCCCGCCGTGCTCGCGGTGCAGATGCCCGTCGTGCGCGTAGTCGGTGTGGTCGCCGTGCGGCACGGCCGTGTGTCCGCAGGCGGGGCCGTGGTCGTGGTCGTGGACGGGGTGTTCCTGGTGAACGGTGGTCATGGTGCTGCTCACCTTCAGTGGTGCGGGGGTGACCTCACCAAGGTAGGCACAGAAGTCCCTCTTCCACCTTTGCGAAACCTCATGCGCGCCCCAAGCCTCGGCCACGGTTCACCCACCCGCCGTGCGGCATCGCGGTCAGAGCACCAGGACCGCCCCGCACACCGCGAGGGCGACCGTGCACAGTACGGCCGTAACGGCCACGCGCGGTGCGAGAGCCGCGGGCCGGGGGCCCGTCAGGGCGCCGATCCGGCGGTGGGCGAGCCCCAGCAGCCCCAGCCACAGCGCCGCGCACAGGGCGGCCGCCACGACCCCGGACGCCGGGGCGCCGCCGTGCAGCGCGGACTTCACGGCGAGCACGGCGATCACGGCCCCGGTCAGGGTCGTACGCCGCCACGCCAGCCGGGTCCGCTCCGGCTGGAGCCCCGGATCGCGCTCTGCGGCCGCGCGGGGAGCGGTCACCCCTCCCACCCGAGCAGTACGACGGCGACCATGGCGATCGCGACGACGGCGACCACGACGCCCAGCGCGGCCGGGAAGCGGGACACCGGCAGGTCCTCGCCCCGCCGCATCGCCCGTTCGCACCGCACCCAGTGGTTCACCGCCCGGAACGCGCACAGCACCCCGGCACCGAGCAGGGCGAGCGCGAGTCCCACCCGCCACCCCCAGCGCAGGTCCGGCAGGAACTGGTCAACCGCGAACCCGCCGCCGATGAGGGCGAGCGCGGTGCGCAGCCACGCCAGGAACGTCCGCTCGTTGGCCAGCGAGAACCGGTAGTCCGGTGTCCCGCCCTCCTCGCGGATCTCCTCCGGCGCGAACCAGAGCCGGACGTTCCGCACGAATTCGATCACTTGAGGGACCCTACCCGTGACC
>NZ_LIRK01000759.1 GCF_001419765.1 Streptomyces torulosus | reverse complement strand
CACCAGACAAGGCCCCCCGCCCCAGCCCAGCGCAGCGGCTACCCATTTGTTTTGACCGTAGCGAATGCGATAGGTACGCTCAGACCTTGTGCCTGGGGTGTGCCCTGGCTCTCGTGCGTGCCTTGAACCGCACAGGTGGGAGCCGTAAGCGGACGCCGTAATCTGCGCCCTTCTGCCTCGCGGCGGGAACCCGCAGTATTCGACACACCCGACCGCGTGGGTCGGAGATGTTCCGGGTTAGCTTCACCATTCGGCACACAGAAACCGGAGAAGTAGTGCCTACGATCCAGCAGCTGGTCCGTAAGGGCCGGCAGGACAAGGTCGAGAAGAACAAGACGCCCGCACTCGAGGGTTCCCCTCAGCGCCGCGGCGTCTGCACGCGTGTGTTCACGACCACCCCGAAGAAGCCGAACTCGGCCCTGCGTAAGGTCGCGCGTGTGCGTCTGACCAGCGGGATCGAGGTCACCGCTTACATTCCGGGTGAGGGACACAACCTGCAGGAGCACTCCATCGTGCTCGTGCGTGGTGGCCGTGTGAAGGACCTGCCGGGTGTTCGCTACAAGATCATCCGCGGCTCGCTCGACACCCAGGGTGTCAAGAACCGCAAGCAGGCCCGCAGCCGCTACGGCGCCAAGAAGGAGAAGTAAGAATGCCTCGTAAGGGCCCCGCCCCGAAGCGCCCGGTCATCATCGACCCGGTCTACGGTTCTCCTCTTGTCACGTCGCTCATCAACAAGGTGCTGCTGAACGGCAAGCGCTCCACCGCCGAGCGCATCGTCTACGGCGCCATGGAGGGCCTGCGTGAGAAGACGGGCAACGACCCGATCATCACGCTGAAGCGCGCTCTGGAGAACATCAAGCCGACCCTCGAGGTCAAGTCCCGCCGTGTCGGTGGTGCGACGTACCAGGTTCCGATCGAGGTCAAGCCCGGTCGTGCCAACACGCTCGCGCTGCGCTGGCTCGTCGGTTACTCCCGCGCCCGTCGCGAGAAGACGATGACCGAGCGTCTGCTCAACGAGCTTCTCGACGCCTCCAACGGCCTCGGTGCCGCTGTGAAGAAGCGCGAGGACACCCACAAGATGGCCGAGTCCAACAAGGCCTTCGCGCACTACCGCTGGTAGTCGCAGACCCCATCGAGACCGAGAGAAGACTGAAGCCTTATGGCTACCACTTCACTTGACCTGGCCAGGGTCCGCAACATTGGGATCATGGCCCACATCGACGCGGGCAAGACGACCACCACCGAGCGGATCCTCTTCTACACCGGCGTCAGCTACAAGATCGGTGAGGTCCACGACGGCGCCGCCACCATGGACTGGATGGAGCAGGAGCAGGAGCGTGGCATCACGATCACCTCTGCTGCCACCACCTGTCACTGGCCGCTTGAGGGTGTCGACCACACCATCAACATCATCGACACCCCGGGTCACGTCGACTTCACCGTCGAGGTGGAGCGTTCGCTCCGCGTCCTCGACGGCGCCGTGACGGTGTTCGACGGCGTTGCCGGCGTGGAGCCGCAGTCCGAGACGGTGTGGCGTCAGGCCGACCGTTACGGTGTGCCCCGCATCTGCTTCGTCAACAAGCTGGACCGCACCGGCGCCGAGTTCCACCGCTGCGTGGACATGATCTCGGACCGCCTGGGCGCCCAGCCGCTCGTCATGCAGCTCCCCATCGGTGCTGAGGCCGACTTCAAGGGCGTCGTGGACCTGGTCCGCATGAAGGCGCTCGTGTGGTCCGCCGAGGCCGCCAAGGGCGAGATGTACGACACCGTCGACATCCCGGCCACGCACACCGAGGCTGCCGAGGAATGGCGCGGCAAGCTGCTCGAGGCCGTCGCCGAGAACGACGAGGAGCTGATGGAGCTGTACCTGGAGGGCGAGGAGCCCACCGAGGAGCAGCTCTACGCGGCGATCCGTCGTATCACCATCGCGTCCGGCAAGGGCACCGGCACCACGGTGACCCCTGTCTTCTGCGGCACCGCGTTCAAGAACAAGGGCGTCCAGCCCCTGCTCGACGCGGTCGTGCGCTACCTCCCGACGCCGCTTGACGTCGAGGCCATCGAGGGCCACGCCGTCAACGACCCGGAAGAGGTCATCAAGCGCAAGCCGTCCGACGACGAGCCGCTGTCCGCGCTGGCGTTCAAGATCATGAGCGACCCGCACCTCGGCAAGCTCACCTTCGTCCGGATCTACTCCGGTCGCCTGGAGTCCGGCACCGCCGTGCTGAACTCCGTCAAGGGCAAGAAGGAGCGCATCGGCAAGATCTACCGCATGCACGCGAACAAGCGTGAGGAGATCGACTCGGTGGGCGCCGGCGACATCGTCGCCGTCATGGGCCTGAAGCAGACCACCACCGGTGAGACGCTGGCCGACGACAAGCAGCCGGTGATCCTGGAGTCCATGGACTTCCCGGCCCCGGTCATCCAGGTCGCCATCGAGCCCAAGTCGAAGGGCGACCAGGAGAAGCTCGGCGTCGCGATCCAGCGCCTGGCCGAGGAGGACCCGTCCTTCCAGGTCCACTCCGACGAGGAGACCGGCCAGACCATCATCGGCGGTATGGGCGAGCTGCACCTCGAGGTGCTCGTCGACCGTATGCGCCGTGAGTTCAAGGTCGAGGCCAACGTCGGCAAGCCGCAGGTCGCCTACCGCGAGACGATCCGCAAGGCCGTCGAGCGCGTCGACTACACGCACAAGAAGCAGACTGGTGGTACCGGCCAGTTCGCCAAGGTGCAGATCGCGATCGAGCCGATCGAGGGCGGCGACGCCTCGTACGAGTTCGTGAACAAGGTGACCGGTGGCCGTATCCCGAAGGAGTACATCCCTTCGGTGGACGCCGGTGCGCAGGAGGCCATGCAGTTCGGCATCCTCGCCGGGTACGAGATGACGGGCGTCCGCGTCACGCTTCTCGACGGTGCCTACCACGAGGTCGACTCCTCCGAGCTGGCGTTCAAGATCGCCGGTTCGCAGGCCTTCAAGGAGGCCGCCCGCAAGGCCAGCCCCGTGCTGCTCGAGCCCATGATGGCCGTCGAGGTCACCACGCCCGAGGACTACATGGGTGAGGTCATCGGCGACATCAACTCCCGCCGTGGCCAGATCCAGGCCATGGAGGAGCGGGCCGGTGCCCGTGTCGTGAAGGGCCTCGTGCCCCTCTCGGAGATGTTCGGCTACGTCGGCGACCTGCGCAGCAAGACGTCCGGCCGCGCCAGCTACTCCATGCAGTTCGACTCCTACGCCGAGGTTCCGCGGAACGTCGCCGAGGAGATCATCGCGAAGGCCAAGGGCGAGTAACTCAGCAGAGTTCCAGCCTTTAGGCTTGACTCCGGAGCCTTACGGGGTCAAACCCCCGCGAATGCGGATGTTTGACCCCCGGGGCCCGGGCTTTCCAGCAAAGATCACCTGGCGCCGATGAAGCAAGGCGTTCAGAACCACTCCACAGGAGGACCCCGTGGCGAAGGCGAAGTTCGAGCGGACTAAGCCCCACGTCAACATCGGCACCATCGGTCACATCGACCACGGTAAGACGACCCTCACGGCCGCCATTACCAAGGTGCTGCACGACAAGTACCCGGACCTGAACGAGGCCTCGGCCTTCGACCAGATCGACAAGGCTCCTGAGGAGCGCCAGCGCGGTATCACCATCTCCATCGCGCACGTCGAGTACCAGACCGAGTCGCGTCACTACGCGCACGTCGACTGCCCGGGTCACGCCGACTACATCAAGAACATGATCACCGGTGCTGCCCAGATGGACGGCGCCATCCTCGTGGTCGCCGCCACCGACGGCCCGATGCCGCAGACCAAGGAGCACGTGCTCCTGGCCCGCCAGGTCGGCGTTCCGTACATCGTCGTCGCCCTGAACAAGGCCGACATGGTGGACGACGAGGAGATCCTGGAGCTCGTCGAGCTCGAGGTTCGTGAGCTCCTCTCCGAGTACGAGTTCCCGGGCGACGACCTGCCGGTCGTCAAGGTCTCGGCGCTCAAGGCGCTCGAGGGCGACAAGGAGTGGGGCCAGTCGGTCCTGGACCTGATGGACGCCGTCGACTCCGCCATCCCGGAGCCGGAGCGCGACGTCGACAAGCCGTTCCTGATGCCGATCGAGGACGTCTTCACCATCACCGGTCGCGGTACGGTCGTCACCGGCCGTATCGAGCGTGGTGTCCTCAAGGTCAACGAGACCGTCGACATCATCGGCATCAAGACCGAGAAGACCACCACCACGGTCACCGGCATCGAGATGTTCCGCAAGCTGCTCGACGAGGGCCAGGCCGGTGAGAACGTCGGTCTGCTCCTCCGTGGCATCAAGCGCGAGGACGTCGAGCGCGGCCAGGTCATCATCAAGCCGGGTTCGGTCACCCCGCACACCGAGTTCGAGGCCCAGGCCTACATCCTGTCCAAGGACGAGGGTGGCCGCCACACGCCGTTCTTCAACAACTACCGTCCGCAGTTCTACTTCCGTACGACTGACGTGACCGGTGTTGTGACCCTCCCCGAGGGCACGGAGATGGTCATGCCGGGCGACAACACTGAGATGAAGGTCGAGCTCATCCAGCCCGTCGCCATGGAAGAGGGCCTGAAGTTCGCCATCCGTGAGGGTGGCCGGACCGTGGGCGCCGGCCAGGTCACCAAGATCAACAAGTAAGTCCGTTGATCTGACCTGGTAGCTCCAGCACGAGCTCCAGAAGGGGCCCGTACGACTTCAGTCGTGCGGGCCCTTTCGTCGTTCCCGGATTCACTGCTCCCGGGTTCGCTGTTCCCGGGGCCCTGTCTCCGGGCCTGTCCGGTAACGCCTTCGCCCTCCCCGGCCAAGTACAGGTGACAGCATGACCGACGACGGGAGGTACACACCTTGGCACCGGACAGCAGAAGCCGGGGCGGTCCGCCGGGAGAGATGTACGATCCCGCGGCGTTCGAGGTCTTCTACAGCCGCCACGTCGACACCGTCACCCGGTTCATGGCCCGGCGGGTCACCGATCCGCACACCGTCGCCGACCTGACCGCCGAGACGTTCCTCGCGGCCATCGACTCCGCGCACGCCTACCGGGCCGACCTCGGCAGCGAGACGGCCTGGCTGTACGGCATCGCACGCAACGTCGTCGCCGCGGAGGCCCGGCGCAGCGCCCGCCAGAGCGTCCTCGGCAGCCGTATCGCCGGCCGCCGGCTGCTCGACGGCGACGACATCGACCGCCTGGAGGAGAAGCTCGACGCGGAGGCCGCCGGGCGCCGGGCGCTGGCCGCGCTGGAAGGGCTGCCCGACGGGGAACGCGCGGTGATCGAACTCGTCGCGGTCGACCAGCTCAGCGTCACGGAGGCGGCGACGGCCCTCGGGATACGCAAGGTCACCGCGAGGGTGCGGCTGCACCGGGCGCGCAAGGCGCTGCGGTCGGCCGCCGCGCCGATGGAGCAGACGGCAGGGCTCAGCTACGCAGGGGGAAAGGCATGACGACGAAGACCGGGAGCACGTTCGAGGACCGGCTGCTGGGCGAACTCCAGCGGGAGATCGCGCTGCGCGCGGCGGACCGGACGGAGGAGGCGCCGGTGCGCAGGCGCCGGGTCACGCCCCGGCGGGCACTGGTGGCCCTCGCGGCGTGTGCCGTGGCGGCGGGGGTCGTGGTGGCGGTGCCGTCGTCGACGGGCGGGCAGCAGGCTTACGCGCTCGAGCGGCACGAAGACGGCAGTGTCACCCTCACGTTCGACGAGATCGTCGCCCTGAGTTGGGACGACAAGTCGAGGCTGATCGAGCGCCTGCGCGCGGAGGGCGTCTTCGTCAGTGTCGACAAGCCCAGGAGCGGCTTTGTGTGTGAGCAGCCGCGGGGCAAGATGCCGCCGGAACGCACGCGGACCTACAACGTGAAGACGGGCGTGTGGAGTGAGCCCCTGACGTACACGCTCCACCCCGGCGACACCCTGGCCTTCGAGGAGCCGGAGCGGGTGAAGGACGACGTCAGCCCCGCCTGGAGCATGTACGTGGTCGAGGGTCGGATCAAGCCCTGCAAGGAAGTGCCCTTCGAAGGCCTCGTGGGAGAGGACTAGCCAGAGTGGGTCCGTGCGATCGAAGTCGTGCGGGTCCCTCGTCTCCCACCTTCGAAACTATTCGACGCGCCTGACCCGTTGTCCCCTCGCTTCACTCCCTCCACCATTTGTCATGTCGCTGAGCAAATCCTGGTTTCGGGACGATCGGTCGAGGGGTGTGGCATGTCCGCGGACGTCAGCCGTAGAACCGTTCTGGGAGTGGGCGCGGGGCTTGCCGTGGGCCCCGCGCTGCCGGGGGCCGCGTCGGCGGACGACGGTTCCGGGGCCGGCGGCGGCGCCGGAACCGTCG
>NZ_LIRK01000758.1 GCF_001419765.1 Streptomyces torulosus | reverse complement strand
CTGCCCGCCGCTGCGGGTGCGGGGCGGCACACAGCGGTTACGGCGCCTCGCCCGCTGCCGGAGGCGGGCCATGGCGGCCGGTCTGGCGGTGACCGCCGCCGCGCTGCTGGCGACGGGGGCGGGCCCCGGGGCAGGGGAAGGGGAACGGGTCAGGGGGCACCCCGTGGCCGACCCCGTCCCCGAGCGCCGCGCCGCCACCGGGACGGTCACCGCACCGGTACGCATCGCCGACGGCGCGACCGTACGGCTGCTGCGCCCCGGCGACCGCGTCGACGTGATCGCGGCGGAGCAGTCCGCCACGGGCGGCGACGCGCGGGTGGTCGCGCGAGGCGCCCGCGTCACGAAGGTGCCGGCGGCGAGCGCCACGGAGAGCGGCGCCCTGATCGTCCTGTCGGTGCCCCGCTCCACGGCGGCGCGCCTGGCCGGCGCGGGCGCGACCTCCCGCCTGGCGGTGACGCTGTGGTGAGGCGCTCGACCCCCGGCCGCACGTCAAGTCCCTCGTTGGCGGGACCCAATGGGACAGTCGGATCGGGCCTTGACGTAGGTTGCGGAGTCGTTTGTTCCACAACCAGCGCAGAGAGGCCTCGTGGTGAGCGAGAAGAAGGAGCCGAGTGTCTGGGAGGGCTTCAAGGCCTTCCTGATGCGGGGGAACGTCGTCGACCTGGCCGTCGCCGTGGTCATCGGCGCGGCCTTCACGAACATCGTCAACTCCGTGGTGAAGGGGGTCATCAACCCTCTGGTGGGGGCGTTCGGCACCAAGAACCTCGACAGCTACACCAGCTGCCTGAAGGACCCTTGTGTGGTCGCCAAGGACGGCACCGTGACGAGTGGCATCCATATCGCCTGGGGTTCGGTGCTCGGTGCCACGCTCAGCTTCGTCATCACCGCGGCCGTCGTCTACTTCCTGATGGTGCTGCCGATGGCCAAGTACCTGGCCCGCCAGGAGGCCCGCCGGAAGGCCAAGGAGGGCACCCACGAGGTCATCGAGGTGACGGAGCTGGAGGTCCTGAAGGAGATCCGCGACGCCCTGGTGGCCCAGCGCGGCTCGGGCCACGACCGCGAGTAACCGCACGACCGGCGCATGCCCGGCGAGGTCAGAGGTGGTGGGGCGGCTTCTCGTCGAGGAAGCGCTTGAGGTCGGCCGCGCTGTCGCCGCCGTCGCCGGGCCGTTCGCCCCAGCCATGGTCCGTGTCGTCGGACGAGGGCCGGCTGAGCGGGTCGTCGAAAACCAGCGCGGTCTTGGGATCACGCGGCTCGGGGGCGGGAGCGCTACTCATGCCTCCAGGGTACGGGCCCCCGCGCGAACGCCCCCAGCCCAGTCACCGGA
>NZ_LIRK01000757.1 GCF_001419765.1 Streptomyces torulosus | reverse complement strand
CCACCTCCCCCCACGGCCCCCTCCTGGAAGGAGCAGGCTTCATCGCGACCCCTCGCGGCCTACGCATCCGCGCCTGAGCCGCCACGCAACGCCCCCACCCCCCTCCCCCATGCCACCCTTGACCCATGCCCGAAGGTGACACCGTCTGGCAGACGGCGAAACGGCTGCACGCCGCCCTCGCCGGCAAGGTGCTGTACCGCTCCGACCTGCGCGTGCCGAAGTACGCCACGGCCGACCTCACCGGTCGCACCGTCCTCGACGTCACCCCCCGGGGCAAGCACCTGCTGACCCGCATCGAGGGCGGTCTCACGCTGCATTCGCATCTGCGGATGGACGGCTCCTGGAAGGTGTACGGAAACGCCGAACGCTGGACCGGCGGCCCGGCGCACCAGATCCGCGCGATCCTGGGCACCCTCGACCGCACAGCCGTCGGCTACCGCCTCCCCGTCCTGGAACTCCTGCGCACCACCGACGAACACCGAGCCGTCGGCCACCTCGGCCCCGATCTGCTCGGCCCCGACTGGGATCCCGACCTGGCCCTCGCCAATCTCCAGAGCGACCCCACGCGCCCCCTCGGCGAGGCCCTCCTCGACCAGCGCAATCTCGCCGGCATCGGCAACGTCTACAAGAGCGAGCTCTGCTTCCTGCTCCGCGTCACCCCATGGCTCCCCGTCGGCGCACTCCCGCAGGACCGCGCCGCCCTGCTTCCGGCCCTCGCCAAGAAGCTCCTCGAAGCCAACCGTGACCGCCCGATCCGCAGCACCACCGGCCTCCGCCTCCACGACCTGTTCGTGTACGGCCGCGCCCCACGCCCCTGTCTGCGCTGCAACACACCTATCCGGGCCGGTGACCAGGGCGACGGCTCCCGCGAACGCCCCACCTACTGGTGCCCCACCTGCCAACAGGGCCCGGCACCGGCACCGGGCACCCCCAGAGCGTCCCGCCCGCGCCCCCAGCGCCGTACCCCGAACTGAGCACGCGTCCCGTCCCGCTCCCCGGCGCCCTGATGCTTGCGCCCTGCTGCGTGCGGCTTGCGGCTTGCGGCGCCGCGGTCCCGCTAATTGACGACCCGTCAGAAACGCTCGTACGGTCACTGCATGCCCATCAAGGCGTACGACCTGTCCGGCCGCACCGCGTTCGTCACGGGCGCCGCCGGTGGCATCGGCCGCGCCTCGGCCGTTCTGCTCGCCGAGGCCGGGGCGACCGTGCACTGTGCGGACCTCGACGTGCAGGGCCTGCACGAGACGGCCACGTTGATCAAGGAGGCGGGCGGCACCGCCCACATCCACCACGTCGACGTCACCGACCGCGCCCGGCTCACGCAGGCGGTGGCTGCCTGCGAGGGCGGCCTCCATGTGATGGCGGCGATCGCCGGGATCATGCACAGCAGCCCCGTACTGGAAACTCGGGACGAGGACCTCGACCGGGTGTGGAGGGTCAACTTCAAAGGCGTGCTGTACGCCTGCCAGGAAGCGGCCCGCCACATGATCGCCGGCGGGACGCGGGGCAGCATCGTCACCATGGCCTCCGGCGCGGTGGACACCGGTGGCCCCGGGCTTCTCTGTTACGGCGTGACCAAAGCCGCCGTGGTCCAGCTGACGAAGACCCTGGCCACCGAGGTCGGCCCCCACGGCATCCGTGTCAACGCGGTGGCACCCGGGTGGACCCGTACCCCCATGACCGACCGCCACGACAGCGAGGCACAGGCGCGGACCGAGTCGTTCATGGCCCGTCTGTCACCGCTGGGCCGGGTCGGCGAGCCCGACGACATCGCGCACGCCGTACTGCACCTCGCCTCCGGCGCCTCGTCATTCACCACGGGTCAGATCATCCGCCCGAACGGCGGCGTCGCCATGCCATGGTGACCTCGAGAAGCCCCCAAGACGCTGCCACGCGCCCCCACGCCCCCACGC
>NZ_LIRK01000756.1 GCF_001419765.1 Streptomyces torulosus | reverse complement strand
CGGCGACGCGTTCGTCTTCTTTGCCGTTTTCTTCGCTCCCGAGGGGCCCTGTTCGCCCACAGCGGAATCGCGACGTACAACCACCCGTCCAGCCCCCTTGGCCTGTGCTCTCACCGGCGATTTGGACACTCGGCCAGCCTAAAGCCCGGCACCGACATCCGCCCCGGGCCCTGAAGATCGGCCCCCAATTGGACCCCTGACGCTTACCTCGGGACATGTGTGCGGCATCCTTGTGACAGATCACACTGTTTGGACCGTCCGGCTAAACGGGGAACACGGTCCCCTGGTACTACGGGGAGCAAGATCCCCTGAGCAGGTCGACAAGGAGAGAACTCGTGGACGACGTTCTGCGGCGCGCCCCGCTCTTCGCGGCGCTCGATGACGAGCAGGCCGCGGAGCTCCGCGCCTCCATGAGTGAGGTGACCCTCGCGCGCGGTGACGCTCTCTTCCACGAGGGCGACCCCGGGGACCGCCTGTATGTGGTCACCGAGGGCAAGGTCAAGCTGCACCGCGCGTCGCCCGACGGCCGCGAGAACATGCTCGCCGTGCTCGGTCCCGGTGAGCTGATCGGCGAGCTGTCGCTGTTCGACCCGGGGCCGCGGACGGCCACCGCCACCGCGCTGACCGAGGTCAAGCTGCTCGGCCTCGGCCACGGCGACCTCCAGCCGTGGCTGAACGCGCGCCCCGAGGTGGCGGCCGCGCTGCTGCGCGCCGTCGCGCGGAGGCTGCGGAAGACCAACGACCAGATGTCCGACCTGGTGTTCTCGGACGTCCCGGGCCGTGTCGCCCGTGCGCTGCTGGACCTCTCCCGGAGGTTCGGTGTGCAGTCCGAGGAAGGCATCCACGTGGTGCACGACCTCACACAGGAGGAGCTGGCGCAGCTCGTCGGGGCGTCCCGCGAGACCGTCAACAAGGCGCTCGCCGATTTCGCGCAGCGTGGCTGGCTGCGGCTGGAGGCCCGCGCGGTGATCCTGCTGGACGTGGAGCGACTGGCGAAGCGGTCGCGCTGACCTTCACCAGCGACCGGGTCGCCAGCGACCGGCACCGGTCACCGGTCACCGGT
>NZ_LIRK01000755.1 GCF_001419765.1 Streptomyces torulosus | reverse complement strand
GGACGACCGGCCGTGGATCGTGATGGAGCTCGTGCAGGGGCGTTCCCTGGGCGACGCCCTCCAGGAGGGCACCCTCGGGGTGCGGGACGCGGCGAGAATCGGCCTGGAGGTGCTCGGCGCGCTGGAGGCCGCGCACGCGGCGGGCATCCTGCACCGCGACGTCAAACCCGACAACGTCATGCTCGGCCGCCACGACCGGGTCGTCCTCACCGACTTCGGCATCGCCCAGATCGAGGGCGAGACCAATCTGACGGACACCGGCGGTTTCGTCGGCTCCCCCGAGTACATCGCCCCCGAGCGGGTGCTGGGCCAGCGCCCCGGCCCCGCCTCCGACCTCTGGTCGCTCGGCGTCGTCCTCTACGCCGCCACCGAAGGGGTCTCACCCTTCCGGCGCAGCAACACGCCCGCGACGCTGCAATCCGTCCTCAACGCCGCGCCCGCCGCGCCCGCGTCGGCCACGGGCCCGCTCGCCGAGGCCATCAACGGCCTGCTGCAGAAGGATCCCGCGCGTCGCCCGAACGCCGCCCGCGTCCGTGAACTCCTGGAGTCCGCCGCGAACCCGCCGGCCCCGGCGCCCACCCAGGTGATCCAGCAGATCGCCGCCCCGGCCGGGAAGGGCCTGCGCCTCGGCCCCAAGACCCTCGTGGGCCTCGCCGCGGTGGTGGTCGCGGCCGCGGTCACGGCGTACCTGGTCGTCGCCGACCCCTTCGCCGGACCGCTGCCGGACGGCTGGAAGCAGCGGGACCTCGGGGGCAGGGTCGCCGCGAGCGTCGGCGTTCCCGGTGACTTCACGAAGGACAAGTACGAGCCGGACGAGGCGGACGACACCTACGCCTCGTACAGCGATCCGAGCGGGCTGATCCAGATCGCCGTGGACCGCGACGTCAAGGCGGACGACAAGGACGACGAGATCCCGGCCACCGCGCTGGACAAGGCCTACGCCGACTGGGCCATGCTCAAGGACGGTGAGTACTCCTGGGGCATCGCCGACGACCCCGCGCCGAGGGGCAAGCCGAAGGAGGCCAAGTACCAGGAGGGCGAGGCCGCCGAGAACACCATTGTGTACACGACCACCGACAGCGAGTCCCCGCGCGTGCGTGAGGCGCGGGTCCTCTACTACCGGGCGAAGAACGGCGACACGTACCGGCTGTGGATCGACTATCCGGGCAAGGGGCACTTCACCGAGCAGGGCCGCGAGATCGCCCGGACGGCCATCGAGACCCTGAAGATCGACAAGCTCTAGTGCTGTGACCGGAAAGGTTTGCCGGAAAGCTCGCGGCGTCCGGTGCGATGCCTCGCACGGCGGAGCATGACCCGCGTACTGGGATGTACTCGGGTCATGCGACAACGCCGCGAGGTGCCGCACCGGACGCCGCGAGCCGGTGAACCCTTCCGGTCACAGCGCTAGATCAGGCCGCTCGCCTCCCCCCGGGTGAGCCCGGCGCCGCCGGCGTCCGCCGCC
>NZ_LIRK01000754.1 GCF_001419765.1 Streptomyces torulosus | reverse complement strand
GCGTAGGGGCCGTCGTAGACGGGGATGTCGAGGAGCTCGCCGCGGTGGCGGGCGACGGCGGCGATGGGGACGCCGTAGTCGTCGGCGGCCGGGTCACGGTGACCGGCCCGTTCCGCTACCTCGAGGATCCAGGATTCGTCGACGTGCAGGATCACGCGGCAGCGCCCGGCTGCTGGTCGTACGGGGCGTCGAGCTGCTGCTCCAGGTCGTCGAGGAAGTCGCCGTGCTCATCGATGAGCCGCTGGGCCGCGGCCATGCCGGCGGCGCGGGCTCCGGTGGTGTCCTCGATGATGAGCCGCTCCACGTACTTGTTGAAGTCCAGGTGGCGGGCACGCGCGGCGGCCTTACCGGCCTCCAGCACCTTCTCCTCGAGCCTGACCTGCGTCTGCTTCTTCGCGGAAGTCACCCCAGCATGGTAGCAGGGTGGTAGCAATCTGCATGGCTGATCCCAGGGCCGTCAGCACAGCGGCGCCATCGGGGTGAGGGGCAGGGCGATCGCCTTCCGGGCGACTCGCTCCGGCCGGTGCCCGATCGCTGCGACCCGAGCTGCCGCCCCACCACCCGCTCACACCTGGGCACAGAATGTGCTGGACGCCACCCCCCGCACCCGACAAGCACTCACACAGGCGCCGTCTGCGGTGATGCCACGGGCCGTCGTCGGCGGCCCGCCGCACCCCGCAGGTTGCGGGAGCCGACAAGCGCTCTCAGCGGGCCCGTTCGCCCCAGGCGATCAGCCGGTTCCCGGCAGGCTCGGGTGCACGTCAAGTCACTCTCTGGAACGGGCTGTTCCGCCCCTTGGCACGACACCTCGTCCGCCCGGGCACGGCAATTTACCGTGACGGGACGGCAACAGAGAGTTGCTCATCTGGAGGTCGACCGTACGAGGCCCCTTCCCCCCAAACCATCCGATCCAGGAGGTTAGGTCCGCGTGCCAAGAGAATCGACGTCTCTTCCCTTCGGTGGATTCGTTCTCGACCGCGAGTCTCCGGTCCCGCTCTATCAGCAGCTCTACGAACAGATCCGGGCCGGCATCGAGAGCGGGCAGCTCCAGCCGGGCCTCCGCCTCCCCGCGACACGTGCCCTCGCCCAGGAACTCCAGGTCTCCCGCAACACGGTGCTCGTCGCGTACGAGCAACTCGTGACGGAACGTTTCGCCAACAGTCAGGTGGGGTCCGGCACACGGGTGGCCGCGCGGAGCCACCGGGTCGCCGCCGTCGGTCCTCGCACGGTGACCCGCCTTCCGGTGCCGCCCGTCATGGCGCGCCCCGTCCCTCGGCTCTCCCGGGCGACCCACGGCATGCTGCGGGCGGCGCGCGCCTACGGCGTCCGCCACCAGACGGCCTCACCCGTGGCTCAGCCCTTCGTGCTCGGTGTGCCCGCGCTGGACCTGTTTCCCACCGGTCTGTGGAGCCGAGTCCTCTCCCGCCGCGCCGCGCGGCTGGGCAGCGCGGAGCTCACCCATCAGGATCCCGCCGGATACTGGCCCCTGCGCAAGGAACTGGCCGCCTATCTCGGCCTGGCGCGCGGCGTCAAGTGCACGGCTGAGCAGGTACTGATCGCGTCGAGCACCCAGGTACTGACCAACCTGCTGGCCCGGATCCTGCTGGAACCCGGCGAGCAGGCCCTCGTCGAGGATCCGGGATACCCGGGCATCCGGACCGCGCTCTCGGTCGCGGGCGTCACCCCCTGTCCGGTCGACGTCGACCACGAGGGGCTCTGCATCGCCCTCGGTGAGAAGCGCCATCCGGGCGCACGCCTGGCGGTGGTCACGCCGAACAACCAGTTCCCCCTGGGCGTCCGTATGTCGAGCTCCCGGCGCGGCCAGTTACTGGACTGGGCCGGGCGTGTGAACGGCTGGCTGATCGAGGACGACTACGACGGCGAGTTCTGGTCGGACACCCCGTCGCCGCCGCTGCAGCAGATGGACGAGGCCGACCACGTGGTGTACGTGGGCACGCTGAGCAAGGCGCTCTTCCCGGCGCTCCGCATGGCGTACGCCGTCGTGCCACCGGACCTCGTGGACCCGGTGACCGCCGCCCAGCGGGTCACCACCGGAGCGCTGCCGGTGCTCGAACAGGCCGCCGTGCTCGACTTCATCCGGGAGGACCACTTCGCCCGGCACATCCGCCGGATGCGACAGGCCTACATCGAGCGGCGTGAGGGCTGCGTCGCGGCGCTGCGCGGCCGGCTCGGCGGGCTGGTTCGCCTCACCGGCGCGTCCGCCGGCATGCATCTGGTGGCGACGCTGCCGACGGGGACGGACGACAGCCGGGTGGCGGCGCTCTGCAACGAGTCCCGCACCACCGTCTATCCGCTGTCCTCCTACTACTCCGAGACGGGCGCGCCCGTCCCCGGTCTGGTCCTCGGTTACGGCGCCACTCCCCCGGCACAGGCGGCCCTCGGCGCACGGCACATCGCGGCCGCCGTGGGGCGGGCGACCCGGATCGCGGTCTGAGCGACCTCACATCAACGATTTTGAGGAGGAGTCCATGTACGACTACGTCATCGTCGGTGCGGGGTCCGCGGGTTGTGTTCTGGCCGGCCGGCTCACGGAGGATCCCCACACCAGTGTGCTGCTGATCGAGGCCGGCCCCGACGACACCGCGGAGGAGATCCGGCTGCCGAGCGCCTGGCCCCGGCTGATGCGTTCCGTCTACGACTGGGCGTATCTGAGCGAGCCGGAGCCGGGCCTCGACGGGCTGCGCCGGGTTCTGCCCGCGGGGCGGGCCCTGGGCGGCGGCTCGTCGGTCAACGCCATGATCTACATACGGGGCAACCGGCTCGACTTCGACGAGTGGGCCGCGCTCGGTGCCACGGGCTGGGGCTGGGAAGACGTGCTGCCGTACTTCAAGCGCGCGGAGGACAACACACGCGGAGCGGATGCCCTGCACGGGGTGGGCGGCCCGCTCGGCGTCACCGACAACACCGCGCCGCACCCGATCATGTCGGATCTGATCGAGGCGGGCCTGCAAGCCGGTCATCCGTTCAATTCCGATCTCAACGGCCCGGAGCAGGACGGGTTCGGCTGGTACCAGGTCACCGTCCGCGACGGCAGGCGGTGCAGCGCCGCCGACGCCTATCTGCGTCCGGCGGCGCACCGACCGAACCTGCACATCCTCACGGACACGCTCGCGCACCGGGTGCTCTTCGAGGGCACGCGCGCGGTCGGGGTGGAGGCCTCGCACGGTGGTGCGGTGGTGCAGCTGCGCGCCCGGCGCGAGGTCGTGGTGTGCTCGGGGTCGTACAACTCGCCCAAGCTGCTCATGCTCTCCGGCCTCGGGCGCCCGGCCGACCTGGAACCGATGGGCATCACCCCGCTGGCGGACCTGCCCGTCGGGGAGAACCTCCAGGATCACCCGCACATCCCGCTCGTGTACCTCTCCAACACCCGGACCAAGGAGACCGATTTCACCCCGGAGAACCTCGCCCGGTGGCGGGACACCGCGGACGGCCCCATGAGTTCCAACCTCGGCGAGGCCGGAGGTTTTCTGCGCACCCTGCCTCATCTGGACGCCCCCGACGTACAGGTGACGGCGAGTCCGGCCATGTTCCTCGACGAGGGGCTGACGGCCCCGTACGACCACGCCTTCATGCTCGGTCCGACGTTGCTGCGCCCCACCAGCCGCGGCAAGGTGTCGCTGCGCACGACGATGCCGGGCAGCGAGCCGAGGATCGTGCACAACTACCTCACCACGGAGGAGGACCGGCAGACGGCGGTCCGGGGTGTGCGGATGCTGCTGGAGGTGGCCGAACAGCCGGCTTTCAAGGCGCACCGGCGGGCCCCGCTCAGCGTGCCGGACTCCGAGAGCGAAGCGGACGTCCTGCGCTTCGCCAGGCGGGTCATGAACAGTCTGTTCCACCCTGTCGGCACATGTGCGATCGGTGGCGTGGTGGACCCCTGTCTGAGGGTCCTCGGTATCGACGGTCTACGGGTGGCGGACGCCTCCGTGATGCCGACCCTGGTGCGCGGCAACACGAACGCGGCCACCATCATGATCGGTGAGAAGGCCGCCGATCTCATCCGTGGTCATGCGCGGTGAGCTGTTCGTCGATCAGTGACGCCAGGGCGGGCACGCAACTGCCGCACCCGGTCCCCGCGCGGGTCCGCCGCCGTACCCCGTCCAGGTCCGGGCGGCCGTCCGCCGCGGCGGCGCGACGCACGGTGCCGACCGACACGTTGTGGCAGAAGCAGGCGGTCGCGTCGTCCGGCATCCGTCCGGCGACCGCCGCTCCCGCCGGGCCCGGGACGACCAGGTCCCCGGCCGAGGAGGCCCCCGGGACGCCGGCACCCGTCAGGGAGCGCAGGGCCGCGTAGCCGGAGGAGTCGCCGACGAGGACCCCGCCGAGCAGCCGGCCGTCGTCGCCCACGCGCAGGTTCCGGTACACGCCGGCCGCGGTGTCCAGGTAGCGCACCTCGTGTGTGCCGGGAGTCTCGCCGAGCGCGTCCCCGAAGCTCGCCACGGCCACGTCGAGCAGCTTCAGGCTGGTCGAGGTGTCTGCTCCGGTGAAGGCGGCTGCCGTGCCGAGCAGCCGGTCGGCGACGACATCGGCCATCGCGAAGCCGGGGGCGGCGAGGGCGTGCACCCGGCCGTCCGGGGTGAGCGCGCACTCGCCGATGGCGTGGACACGGGGATCGCTGGTGCGGCACGACTCGTCGACGACGATGCCGCCGCCGGGGCCCACGACGAGCCCGCAGGCCCTGGCGAGTTCGTCGCGTGGCCGTACTCCGGCGGCGAAGACGACGAGGTCGGCGTCGACGCCGGGCAGCGGATCTCCGTCCGGCGTCGCGAGCCGCAGTCCGGACGCCCGGCCGTGCTCGTCGGTCGTGACCTGCGTGACGCGGGTGCCGGTGTGCACCGTCACACCGAGGTCCTCGATGTGGCGGCGCAGGGTCCGACCGCCCTGCTCGTCGAGCTGGCGGTGCATCAGCCAGGGTGCGAACTCCACGATGTGGGTGTCCGGAACGAGCGCGCGCAGCGCTCCGGCGGCCTCCAGCCCCAGCAGTCCCCCGCCGACCACGGCGGCGGTGCGCGCGCGGGAGGCCCGGGCGCGGATGGCCTCCGCGTCCTCGACGGTCCGGTAACCGAAGCACCCCTGCGCACCGGCCCCGGGCACCTCGGGCACGAAGGGCCGGGATCCGGTGGCCAGGACGAGGACGTCATAGCCGAGGGTGCGGCCGGAGGCCGTGGTGACCAGGCGCCCGGCGCGGTCGACGGCCACGACCGGGTCGCCGAGGTGGACGCGGACACCGGCGCCGTCACCTCCGGGCGTGACGTCGTCGAGCAGGAGTCTCTCCGGCCGGGTGCCGCGCAGGCACTCGGAGAGCCGGACCCGGTCGTAGGCGGGCCGGGTCTCCTCGGCGAGGACCGTGACCTGTCTGCCGTGCAGCCCGCCCGCGGTTCGCAGTGCCGTGAGCAGCCGGTGGCCCGTCATCCCGTAGCCGACCAGCACCAGACGCTCGTTCACGAGGCCGCTCCTGCGGCCGAGACCAGGTGAACGCGGTCCTGCGGCAGGGGTACGGCCTCCTCGTAGGCGCGGCGGACCACGTCGACCGTGGACAGGTCGCCGAGGAGGATGCCGCCCACGACCCGGTTCCCCCGGGTGACGACTTTCTTGTAGGTCCGGCGTACGGCGTCCGACAGGCACACCACGTCGGTGTCGGGCCGGGTGGGCGCCGACGGCCCGCGCGTGGTGGGCCCGTCGGTCCTGGTCACTCCGAACACCGCCAGGTCGACCGGCGCAGCGGCGAGGCGGGTGAGGACCCGGGTGCCGCGGTAGGTGGCGCCGCGGTCGTGGCCGGACAGGCGCGCGGCCAGGACGTCGGCCTGCTCCCAGGCGGGCAGCGCCGTGTCGTGGACGACCCCGCGGTGCTCGGCGCAGGCGCCGATGGCGTGGACGGACGGGTCGGTGACGCTGCGCAGGGCGTCGTCGACGATCAGGCCCTTGTTCACCGCGAGTCCGGCGGCACGGGCTAGGCCGACGCGCGGGGTGACACCGCAGGCGATCACCGTCGTGTCGGCGGACACCACCGAGGAGTCGTCCAGCACCACGCCGGTGGCGCCCGGCTCGCGCAGTGGAGCACAGGCCGACGCGCCTGTCCGGACGGTGATCCCGCAGTCGCGGAGCACCGCCCGGAGCATGGCACCGGCCGCGGCGTCGAGGCGGCGGTCCATCAGATGCCGGCCGCGGTGGACGAGGGTCACGTCCTGGCCGCGCGCCGCCAGGGTGAGGGCGGTCTCGACCCCCAGCAGGCCTCCGCCGACGACGACCGACGTGCGCCCTTTCCTGGTGTCCTCGCGCAGCCGCAGGCAGTCGGTCAGGGTGTGCAGCGGCCGTCCGTCCCCCGCTCGCCCGAGCCTCCAGGGGTGGGTGGGGCGGTTGCCGGTGGCCAGCACCAGCGTGTCGTAGGGCTGCGCGGTCCCGTCGGAGGCGATGACGGTACGGGTGTTCCGGTTCACCGCGACGAGGTGGACGCCGGCGTGGACGTCGATGCCGGGCACCTGGGGCGGTGAGATGTCCTCGGGCCGGTGACGGCCCGCCAGGACCCCGGTGAGCAGCAGGCGGTTGTAGCCGGGGCGGGTCTCGGTGTCGTAGACGGTGATCCGGACGTCCGGGGCCCAGGCCGCCAGCCGGCGGACGAAGCGGGCGCCCGCCATGCCCTGGCCCACCACCACCACTCGGCGGCCGACGCTCCTTCCCATGGGTTACCTCCTGGGTCAGGTCCGTGATGTCACGGGGGCGGCGGCGTGCGGGGCCGCTTCCCCGTGCCCGACGATGTGCCGAACGTTCTTGTGGGCCGGGTCCGGGACGGGGGCGGTCACCGGTTCCAGGCGTACGGCGCACACCTTGAACTCGGGCATGCCGGAGAGCGGGTCGAGCGCCGGGTTGGTGACCGTGTTGGCCCGGCCGGGCCCGGCCCAGTGGAACGGCATGAACACCACGTCCGAGCGGATCGCGGTACTGAGCCGGGCCGGGGCGACGGCGCGGCCCCGCCGGCTGACCACGGCCACCTGGTCGCCCTCGGCCACGCCGAGCCGGTCGGCGAGATGCGGATGGAGCTCGACGAACGGCCCTGGCTCGGCGGCCCGCAGCGCGGGCACCCGTCGCGTCTGCGCTCCGCTCTGGTAGTGGGCCAGCACCCGCCCGGTCACCAGGTACAGGGGATACCGCTCATCGGGAGGTTCGGCGACCGGACGGTAGTCCACTGCCACCATGCGGGCGCGGCCGTCCGGGGTCGCGAAGGAGTCCAGGAAGAGCCGGGGCGTGCCCGGGTGCTCCTCGTCGGGGCACGGCCAGAACACTCCTCCTTCGCCGGTGATCCGCTCGTAGCTGATACCCGAGTAGTCGGCCGGGCCGCCGGCGGAGGCGCGCCGCAACTCCTCGAAGACGGCTCGGGGTTCGGCGGGGAACCCGTGGGGGACGCCCAGCCGGTCGGCCAGCGCGGAGAGGATCTGCAGATCGGTGCGCACCTGGGGCGGCGGGTCGACGGCCTTGCGGCGCAGCACCACCCTGCCCTCCAGGTTGGTCAGCGTGCCCGTCTCCTCCGCCCACTGGGCCGACGGCAGGACGACGTCGGCGAGCGCGGCCGTCTCCGACAGCACGACGTCGCTCACGACCAGCAGGTCCAGCGCCCGCAGCCGCTCCTCGACATGGGCGGCCCGGGGCGCGGACACGACCGGGTTGGAGCCGAAGACCAGCAACGCCCGTACGCCCCCGGGCGTTCCGGCGCTGTCGAGCAGTTCGTACGCCGACCGGCCCGGCCCGGGCAGATCGGCCGGCTCGATCCCCCACACGCGCGCCACGTGCTCGCGCGCCGCGGGGTCGGTCAGGCTCCGGTAGCCGGGCAACTGGTCTGCCTTCTGGCCGTGTTCGCGGCCTCCCTGGCCGTTGCCCTGGCCGGTCAGGCACCCGTAGCCGCTGCGGGGGCGCGCGGCCTTGCCCAGGGCCAGGCACAGGTTGATCCAGCCGTGCACGGTGTCGGTGCCCTTGCTGTGCTGTTCGCTGCCCCGGGCGGTGAGCACCATGGCGGCGGGTGCGGCGGCCAACGTCTGTACCGCTTGGCGGAGTTGGTGCACGGGCACACCGGTCAGCCGTTCCACGCGGGTCGGCCAGTAGTCCATGGCGATCGTGCGCACGGCCTCGAAGCCGGTCGTGCGCCGTGCCACGAACTCCGTGTCCACCAGCCCCCCGTCGATGGCGATGTGCAGCATGCCGAGCGCCAGGGCCAGGTCGCTTCCGGGCAGGGGCTGGAGGTGCAGGTGGGCCTGCGCCGCCGTACGGGTGCGGCGCGGGTCCACCACGATCAGCCGTCCGCCACGCCCGGTCAGCTCGGTCAGGTACCGCAGGGCGGGCGGCATGGTGTCCGCGAGGTTGCTGCCGACGAGCAGCACGCAGTCCGTCGCGGCGATGTCGGCCAGCGGGAACGGCAGTCCCCGGTCCAGGCCGAAGGCCCGGTTCGAGGCCGTGGCGGCCGAGGACATGCAGAACCGGCCGTTGTAGTCGATCGACGGTGTTCTCAGGGCGACCCTGGCGAACTTGCCCAGCAGGTAGGCCTTCTCGTTGGTCAGCCCGCCGCCGCCGAACACGCCGACGGCTTCGGCGCCGTGCCCGTCACGGATCCGGCGGACCCCCGACGCGACCCGGTCCAGCGCCTCGTTCCAGGTCGCGGGGCGCAGGGGCGCGCCGGGCCGGTCGCGGACCAGCGGAGTGGTGAGCCGTACGGCCGGGTTCAGCAGGTCGGCGGCGCTGCGGCCCTTTCCGCAGAGTGCGCCCCGGTTGACGGGGAAGCCGGGCCACTCCTCGACGGAGAGCGGAGTGGCCGGCGTGGTGGGTGCGGGAGGCCCCGCGTGGTCCGTCCGGTCGTCGGTGGGTCGCAGGACCATCCCGCACTGGAGCGAGCAGTAGGGGCAGTGCGTCGTGGTGCCCGTCGGCTCGATCATCGGTCGTCCAGCGCGGCTGTTCCGGCCGCCAGGGCCTGTTGCGCGCCACGGGGTGCCGCGGTGTCCGTGTCCAGGGCGCCCGCCAGCAGGGCCCGTAGCGGTGCCGTCGCCTTGAGCAGCATCTCGTCGTACTCCTCGACGGCGTCCGAGTCGAGGACGATGGCGCCCCCCGCGCCCACGTGCAGCTGGTCTCCCGTCATGACGGCGGTGCGGATCACGATGTTGAGGTCCGCGGTGCCGTTGCAGGCGAGGAAGCCGATGGTGCCGGAGTACACGCCGCGGGCCTGGGTCTCGAGCGCGTCGATGATGTCCAGCGTCCGGAGCTTCGGTGCGCCGGTCATGGATCCGCCGGGGAAACAGGCCCGGACGCAGTCGATGGCGTCCACGTCGGCGCGCAGCCTGCCACGGATCGTGGACACGAGCTGGTGCACGGTGGCGTAGGTCTCCGTCTTCATCAGCCGGGGGACCGTGACGCTGCCGACCTCGCACACCCGGCCGAGGTCGTTGCGCAGCAGGTCCACGATCATGAGGTTCTCGGCCCGGGTCTTGGCGCTGGTCGTGAGTTCCCGGCGCAGTCGGGCGTCCTCCTCCTCGGTGGCGCCGCGCGGTGCGGTCCCCTTGATCGGCTTGCTCTCGACCGTGCCGTCGCGGGTCACTCTCAGGAAGCGCTCCGGTGAGGACGAGGCGATCTCGACCTCGCCCAGACGCAGGTACGCCGAGTAGGGGGCCGGGTTGTAGCGGCGCATCGCCTGGTAGAAGCGCAGCCCGTCGGCGGGGCGGGGCAGGTGGACGGCGTTGGTCAGGCAGATCTCGTAGCTCTCCCCGGCGAGCAGTTGCCGCTTGCACTCCTCGATGTCGGCGAGGTATCGCTCCCGGTCGCGGACCAGCGCCGGTTCGAGTTGGGTGGCGTCCACGGCGACGCGTTCGGGAACGAGTGACGGCCGGGGCCGGGGCAGCGCGGCGAGTGTCGCCGCGGTCTGCTCCAGCCAGCGGGTCGCCTCCATGTCGGAGCGCAGGGCGCCGTCGGTGAGGCACAGGAGGTACGTGACGCCCTGCTGGTGGTCGACCGCGATCATCCGGTCGGCGAAGATCCAGTACGCGTCGGGGGTCGGCGCGGTGTGTTTGGCGGTGGAGCCGCAGTCGGCCTTCAGTTCGTAGCC
>NZ_LIRK01000753.1 GCF_001419765.1 Streptomyces torulosus | reverse complement strand
CCCCCACCACCGAGCCCCCGAGCCGCGCCCCTCCAGCGCTGCCGGGCCGTCGTGGTGGCCGGTGTGTCGGGCGGTCCTTCGTCAGCATTGTTCGTCCGTGTCCTTGACGCCCCCTGGGTGCCGGTGAACACTTCCGGTGTCAGTCGGCATCGCCGCATTCGGGCGTCTTTGTGCACTGCGCCGCTCGGGTCTCCCGCCTGCCTATCGGGCCGTCCCTCACGGGCGATTCGGCTGCTACGGCACGCTCGTCACGGACGCCGGGCGGGGCGCGGGACTCTCCCTGCCTTCGGCTGAAGTAGCCATGGGAACGCACCCTGCACGCATGGTCCGGGGTCGATCACCCCGGGCCGGGGCCTAGGAGCCGCCATGAGCAACGGAGACATATTCCTCGGCGAGGTCATCGGTACGGCGATCCTGATCCTCTTCGGCGCCGGTGTGTGCGCCGCCGTCACCCTCAGGTTCTCGAAGGCGAGGGCATCGGGCTGGATCGTCATCGCGTTCGGCTGGGGCTTCGCCGTCCTGGCCGGCGCCTACACCGCCGCTCCCCTGTCCGGCGGGCACCTGAACCCGGCGGTGACCGTGGGCGTCGCGGTCGACACGGGTACGTGGGACAAGGTCTGGGTGTATCTGCTGGGCCAGATGGTGGGCGCGATGCTCGGCGCGGTCCTCGCCTACCTGGTCTATCTCGCGCAGTTCCAGGCGAACATCCGCAAGGAGGGCACCACGGAGGGCACGGCGGACGAGCCGACACCGACCCTCGGGATCTTCTCCACCATCCCCGAGATCCGGAACCCCGTCGCCAACCTGATCACCGAGATCATCGCGACCATCGCGCTGGTGCTCCCGATCCTCGCCTTCGGCCGGAACACGGGGATCGGCATCGGTCAGATCCCCGGCGAGGAAGCCGGCGTCTACGGCTCCGGCATCTCGGTGCTGCTGGTGTCGTTCCTGGTCGTGGGCATCGGCCTCTCCCTCGGCGGGCCCACCGGCTACGCGATCAACCCGGCGCGTGACCTCGGCCCGCGCATCGTGCACACCTTCCTGCCGATCCCGAACAAGGGCACCTCCGACTGGGGCTACGCCTGGATCCCGGTCGTCGGCCCGCTGGTCGGCGGGGTCCTCGCTGGCCTCGTCTACAACGCGGCGTTCTGACTCACCGCCGTAGCACCCGCATCGACGCAGGAAACGACGTAGAGACGCGCAAGACGCGCAGGGACGCAAGACGGGCAGAGACGCACCACGCGCGGAGACGAGAAGCGCGTAGCGACGCAAGACGTGTATCGACGCAAGACGTAAGGGGATGTCATGCCGGACAACGCCCAGAAGTACGTCGCCGCCATCGACCAGGGCACCACCTCCAGCCGTTGCATCATCTTCGACCGGGGCGGCGCCATCGTCGCCGTGGACCAACGCGAACACCGCCAGATCTTCCCCAAGCCGGGCTGGGTGGAGCACGACGCCACCGAGATCTGGTCGAAGGTGCAGGCGGTCGTCGCCGGGGCGATCGCCAAGGCGGGTCTGCGCCCGGACCAGATCAGCGCGCTCGGCATCACCAACCAGCGCGAGACGACCGTCCTGTGGGACCGGGCCACGGGCAAGCCCGTGCACAACGCGATCGTCTGGCAGGACACGCGGACCTCCGCGCTCTGCAACGAACTCGGCGGCCCCGACGGGCAGGACCGGTTCCGCGAGCAGACCGGTCTGCCGCTGGCCAGCTACTTCTCCGGTCCCAAGGCCGCCTGGCTGCTCGACAACGTGCCGGGCCTGCGGACTCGCGCCGAACGCGGCGAGATCGCCTTCGGCACGATCGACTCCTGGCTGATCTGGAACCTCACGGGCGGGACGGACGGCGGTCGGCACGTCACCGACGTCACCAACGCCGGGCGCACCATGCTGATGAACCTGGAGACCCTCCAGTGGGACCCCTCGATCCTGTCCGCGATGGACGTGCCGCAGGCCGTCCTCCCGGAGATCCGGTCCTCCGCCGAGGTGTACGGCACGGCCGTGGGCCAACTCGCGGGCGTCCCCGTGGCGTCGGCACTCGGCGACCAGCAGGCGGCCGTGTTCGGGCAGGCCTGCTACGACGTGGGCACCGCGAAGAACACGTACGGCACCGGCAGTTTCCTGCTGCTCAACACCGGCAACCGGCCCGTGGCGTCGAAGAGCGGACTGCTCACGACCATGGGGTACAAGATCGGCGACGAGGCGCCGGTGTACTGCCTGGAGGGGTCGATCGCGATCACGGGCGCCCTGGTGCAGTGGTTCCGTGACCAGCTCGGCATCATCCGTACCGCCGACGAGATCGAACCGCTGGCCGCGAGCGTCGACGACAACGGCGGGGCGTACATCGTGCCCGCGTTCTCGGGGCTGTTCGCCCCGTACTGGCGCTCCGACGCCCGCGGGGTCGTCACCGGGTTGACGCGGTACGTCACCAAGGCGCACCTGGCGCGGGCGGTGCTGGAGGCTACGAGCTGGCAGACGCGGGAGGTCGTGGACGCCATGTTCCAGGACTCGGGGGTGCGCATCACGACCCTCAAGGTGGACGGCGGCATGACCAGGAACAATCTGCTGATGCAGCACCAGGCGGACGTCCTGGGCGTCCCGGTGATCCGCCCCCGGGTCTCCGAGACGACATGTCTGGGAGCCGCCTACGCGGCCGGGCTCGCGACCGGGGTGTGGAACGACCTGGACGAGCTGAAGTCGCACTGGAGCAAGGACGCCGAGTGGACACCGTCCATGGAGGACTCCGTCCGCGACCGCGAGTACCACAACTGGCGCAAGGCGGTGGAGAAGAGCTTCGGCTGGCACGAGGACGACGCCGACTGAGAGCACACCCGGAGGCCACGGCCCGTACCCCGGTCGGCGGGGGTACGGGCCGTGCTCAGGTCGTGACGGTCTGGCGGTGCTCCGCGGTGTACGCCATCGCATGCCGGACGACGGCGACCAGGACGTCCTTGACGGATTCCCGCCGGCGCGCGTCGCACAGCACGACCGGGACGTCGGGGTCGAGGTCGAGGGCCTGGCGGACGGTCTCCGGCGGGTAATGCGCCGCCGTGTCGAAGCAGTTGACGCCGATGACGAAGGGGATGGAGCGGCGTTCGAAGTAGTCGACGGCCGCGAAGCAGTCCTCCAGGCGGCGGGTGTCGGCGAGCACCACGGCACCCAGGGCGCCGGACGCCAGCTCGTCCCACAGGAACCAGAAGCGGTCCTGGCCGGGCGTGCCGAAGAGGTACAGGACGAGGTCCTCGCGCAGGGTGATGCGCCCGAAGTCCATGGCCACGGTGGTGGTGTGCTTGCCCTCCACACCGGTGGTGTCGTCGACCGGACGGCCCGCCTCGGTCAGCACCTCCTCGGTGCGCAGCGGCTTGATCTCGCTGACCGCGCCGACGAGGGTCGTCTTGCCCACGCCGAAGCCGCCGGCCACGAGGATCTTGAGCGTGACGGGCTCGACCGGAGGTGTGCCGCGCTCAGTGCGCCCGAGGATCATCGGTCTCTTCTCCTGCTGGATGGTTGTCGCGCGACGGCGGACCGCGGCCTGCTCACAGCGCCCGGAGGCCGCTGATCACGTCGCGCAGAATACTCTCGTCCACCAGTTCGGCAGGCGGAACTGGACGATTCACATGGACCAGTTCCTCGTCGACGAGGTCGCCGACGAGGACCCGGACCACTCCGACGGGCAGGTCCAGTTCGGCGCCGAGTTCGGCCACCGACTGCGGGGTGTCACGGCACATCTCCACGATGCGGACGTGCTCCGGGGACAGCGAGTGGTCGTCCTCCGGATCGTCGACGTGGGGCTCCGCGACGACCACGGCGATCAGATCGAGGCGGTGCTGCACCGCGTGGCTGGTCCGGCCGCGCGTCATGGCGTACGGACGGACCACCGGTCCGGCCTCGTCGTCGAACCAGTGGCTTCTTCCCTGACCGTCTCGGCTCATGCCATCCCACTACCCGCCCTGGGGCAGATCGGTGCGTGGGGCGGAGCCCAGATGTACGCCGACCCGCTTGACCAGCAGCGTCATCTCGTAGGCGACCTGCCCGATGTCGGCCTCCGCGTCGGCGAGGACGGCGAGGGCACTGCCGTCGCCGGCGGCCGTGACGAAGAGGAAGGCCTCGTCGAGTTCGACGACGGTCTGACGGACGTTGCCCGCCTCGAAGTGGCGGCCGACGCCCTTGGCGAGGCTGTGGAAACCGGAGGAGACGGCGGCCAGGTGCTCGCTGTCCTCCCGGGTGAGCTCCTTGGAGACGCCCGTGGGCAGTCCGTCGCCGGAGAGCACGAGCGCCTTGCGGATGCTGGCGACGCGCTCCACCAGGTCGTCCAGGAGCCAGTTCAGCTCGCCGGACGTGCCGGTCGCGGTGGGCCCTTCGGCCTTCGGTGCGGTCATCGACCGTCCCCCTCTGTCGTTCCTCGTGGTGCTGAGACGTCTCGGGCGTCGTCGCCCTCGGCGTTCTCCTCGCGGCCGCGCTGCCAGCCCCGCTGGAGCGAGGCCATACGGCTGCGTACTTCGTCGGCGTCGCGTTCGGCGGTGTCCGGCCGGTCGGCGCGAGCCCTCTCACGCTCGACCCGCCGGGCG
>NZ_LIRK01000752.1:5690-5874 GCF_001419765.1 Streptomyces torulosus | reverse complement strand
CCCTACCGGCCGCCCGCCCCGCCGAACCGCCGCCCGGACGCGGCCGCTGACCGGCGGCTCGCACGACCCGCCCGTCCTACACGGGCCACACCGGCTGCCCCGGCTACACGGGAACCGTGAGGTTCGCCGTGTAGCCCTTCTCCACGCCGCCCTTCATGGTGGCCAGCTGCTGGTCGTAGCCGTC
>NZ_LIRK01000752.1:0-5648 GCF_001419765.1 Streptomyces torulosus | reverse complement strand
GCCGCGCAGGTAGTTCTCGTCGGTGACGCCGTCGGAGTAGAGGGAGTAGCGGCCCTCCCGGTCGCAGTGCCAGAGGTAGACGGCCGCGCCCTTCTTCGGCGTCTCGCACCCGGAGTCCGTCGCGACGACGGTGAGGGTCACCGTCAGCGGTACGCCCTCGGCGACACCGTTCGCCGAGCCGATGCTCCTGGTGATGTCCCGGCGGACGACACCGCTCTCCCTGAGGACGTCGGGCCCGTTGGAGCCGTCCCCGGGGTACGGGCCGGCCGTCTCCGTCGGGATGGTCTCGCAGTCGGCGCCGGCGGAGGGCGCGGACGAGCCGGAGGGCGACGACGAGGACGCCGACGACGTACCGCCCGACTCGTCCGAGGAACAGGCCGCCATCAGCGGCACCATGCTCGCCCCGGCCAGCAGCCGGATCATGCGCCGCCGCGCCAGCACCGGCAGATCGTAGGAGAGCCCTCGGTCGAACTCGTCATCATGGTCATGCCCGTGTCCGTGGCTGTGGCTGTGGCTGTGGCTGTGGCTGTGCGGTGTGTCGCTCATGGTGGGGGCCTGCGCGCTCTCTGTTCCGTCCGTCATGCCACGCGCGATGCTACGAGCCCAACCTGTGGAAAGTTCAAGTTCCTGGCTCGGCGAAGGCACGCGGTGGGACCGTCACGCCCCGACCGCCCCGTCCACCCCCTCCCTCAGGAGGTCCGCGTGACCGTTGTGGCGGCCGTACTCCAGGAGGACATGGACCATGACCATCCGCAGGGAGACCTCCTCGCCCCAGCGCGGCTGGTGGCCGGTCAGGTCGAGGGAGGGGGCCGCGCGCTCGATACGGCGGGAGTGCTCGACCTCCGCCTCCCACGCGGCGAACGCCTCCGCCCGTGTCGAGGCGCTGTCGTCGTACGCGGCCTGGAAGTCGATCTCGTCCGACCAGACCATCGGCGCGGCGTTGTCCTCGAACACCCGGCGGAACCAGGCCCGTTCCACCTCGGCCATGTGGCGGACCAGCGCGAGCAGCGACAGCGTGGACGGCGGCATCGACCGCTGTCGCAGCTCCACGTCGGTGAGGCCCTCGCACTTCATGGCCAGGGTCGCGCGGTGGTAGTCGAGGAAGGCCCGCAGCGTCTCCCGCTCGGATCCGACGTGGGGCGGCCCCACCCGCTTGTCCTCGGCCATCGGCCGTCCTCCTCGTTCTCGGGTTCTCCGCAGTGTTCAGAGAATCTTGTCGAAGAAGGCGCGGATGTCGGCGGCCAGGGTCTCCGGCTCGTCCATCCCCACGAAGTGGTGGCCCGGATTGGACTCGGGCCAGTGCACGATCCGGTTGTCGCGCTCGGCGAGGCGGCGGACGGCGGGCGGCCCGCAGTACACGCCGGTCGGCACCTGCCGTTGGCCCTCCGGCCAGGTGAACTCGTCCCGCTCGTACATGAACCAGGACGACGTGCCGGACGTCCCGGTCAGCCAGTAGAGCGTGACGTTGGTGAGGAACAGGTCGCGGTCCATGGTCTGGACGCCGAAGTCCCGGAACTTCTGCATCATCCACGAGAGCTGGGCGACCGGGGAGTCGTGCCAGCCGTAGGCGAAGGTCTGCGGGGTGTGGCGGAGCAGGGTGTGGTGGTCGACGCCACCCTGCGACCACTGCTGGATCATGTCGTACAACGCCCGCTCGTCCGGGGTCAGTTCGGGCAGGTCCTTCTCGGTCGGGAAGCCGAACCCGCCGTTGATGTGGACGCCGATGACGTGCGCGGGGGCCACGCGTGCCACCGCGGGCGCCAGGTACGCGCCGAGGTCGCCGCCCTGGGTGCCGTAGCGGTCGTAGCCGAGGCGGCTCATCAGCTCGGCCCACATGCGGGCCACCCGGTCGACGCCGAAGCCGGTCTCGCGCGGGCCCTCGGAGAAGGCGAACCCGGGGACGGACGGGGCGACGACATGGAACCCGCGCTGGGTGAGCGGGCCGATCAGCCGCGTGAACTCGACGACCGAGTTGGGCCAGCCGTGGGAGAGGAGCAGCGGCACGGCGTCCGGCCGGGGCGAGCGGACGTGCAGGAAGTGGACGTCGAGGCCGTCGATCTCGGTGAGGTACTGGGGGAACGCGTTGAGCCGGCGTTCATGGGTCCGCCAGTCGTACGCCGTGCGCCAGTACTCGGCCAGTTCCTTGACCTCCACCACGGGGACTCCCCGGTCGGCCCCCTCGCCGGGCAGCTGTCGCGGCCAGCGCGTGCGCGCCAACCGGTCGTTCAGGTCGTCCAGTTCGGCCTGCGGGATGTCGATGCGGAAGGGGCGGACCTGCGTGTCCATGATCGCTCCGGTTGCCTCGGCGTGGGCTGGTACGACCAGGCTAGGAGCCATATAGGCCAGATCCTGTCCTCTATCGCCGGGCGCGCCCGCAGCAGCCCCCGGGGGCAGGCGGCCGGTGAGGGTCCCCGTCCCCACGGGGCCCTCACCGGCCGGTTCTGCGTGGAAGCCGTCGCGTCAGGCGCGCACGAGTTCCTCGTCCCGCTCCGTGCCCTCGGCGGCGTCGCCGTGCGTGCGCAGGCCCTCGCCCTCGACGTCGACGTTGGGCAGCGCCCGGTCCAGCCACTTCGGCAGCCACCAGGCCTTGTCGCCGAGCAGTGCGAGGACGGCCGGGACGATGGCCATCCGGACCACGAAGGCGTCGAAGAGGACCGCGACGGCGAGGCCGAAGCCGATCATCTTGACCATCGACTCGCTGGAGCCGATGAAGCCCGCGAAGACCGCCATCATGATGACCGCCGCGGCCGTCACCACCCGCGCCCCGTGCCGGAAGCCGGTGACCACGGCCTGTCCGGGGCGCTCGCCGTGGACGTACGCCTCGCGCATCCGGGTCACCAGGAAGACCTCGTAGTCCATGGCGAGACCGAAGACGACGCCCACCATGAAGATCGGCATCATCGACATGATCGGGCCGGTCTCCTCGACGCCCACCACGTCCGCCAGCCAGCCCCACTGGAAGACCGCGACCACCGCGCCGAGCGCCGCCATCACGCTGAGCAGGAAGCCGAGGGCCGCCTTCAGCGGGACGAGGACCGAGCGGAAGACCACGATCAGCAGCAGGAAGGCGAGGCCGACCACCAGGACCAGATACGGCACGAGCGCGTCGTCGAGCTTCTGGGAGACGTCGATGTTCATCGCCGTCGCGCCGGTCACCAGGACGTTCGCGTCGGAGTCGGCCTTGATCGTCGGCCCGGCGCCGCGGATCTCGTGGACCACGTCCTCGGTCGCCACGGACGACGGCTTGGAGTCGGTGACCACGGTGATCATCGCGGTGTCCCCGGCCTTGTTGTACGTCGCCGGGGTGACCGTCACGACGCCCTTCATGTCCTTGACCTCGTCGGACACCTGCTTGACGGCGGCCTTCGGGTCGCTGGAGGACTTCGCGTCGACCACGACCATCAGCGGGCCGTTGGAGCCGGGGCCGAAGCCCTCGGAGAGGAGGTCGTAGGCGCGGCGCTGGGTGGTGGACGTCGGCTGGGAGCCGTCGTCGGGCAGGCCGAGTTCGAGGGAGCTCGCCGGGATCGCGGCGGCGCCGAGGCCGATCACGGCCACGAGCAGCACCATCACAGGCCTGCGGACCACGAAACGGGCCCACCGCGTCCCCATGTTGGGCTTCTCCACCGCAACGCCCCCGCCGGACGGGGTCTTCCCCGCCGCGCGACCGCCGCCCATCCAGCGGGCCTTGTGCCCCGTCGGGCGGACCTTGGCGCCCGCGTAGCCGAGGAGCGCCGGGACCATGGTGAGGGCGATGAGCACCGCGACGGCGACCGTGCCCGCCGCCGCGACGCCCATCTTGGTGAGCATCGGGATGTTGACGACCGCGAGGCCGACGAGGGCGATGACGACGGTCAGTCCGGCGAAGACCACGGCGGAGCCTGCCGTGCCGGTGGCCCGCCCCGCGGCCTCCTCGCGGTCGCGGCCCTCGGCGAGCTCCGCGCGGTAGCGGGAGACGATGAAGAGGGCGTAGTCGATGCCGACCGCGAGGCCGATCATCATCGCGAGCGTCGACGTGGTGGTGCCGAGGTCGAGGGCGCTCGCCAGCGCGGTGATCGAGGCGACACCGATGCCCACACCGACGAGGGCGGTCAGCAGCGGCAGCCCGGCCGAGACCAGCGAGCCGCAGGTGATGACGAGGACGACCGCGGCGACCGCGATGCCGATGATCTCCGTGGTCCCGGTGTGCGGCACGGTCTGGAGGGCGTCACCGCCGATCTCCACGGTCAGCCCGCTGTCCCGGGCACCCTCGGCGGCGTCCTCCAGCGCGTCCTTGGAGGCGTCCTTCAGCTCCATGCCGGAGACCTCGTACCGCACCTGGGCGTAGGCGATCGTGCCGTCCTTCGAGACCGACCTGCTCTTGAACGGGTCGGTGACGGAGGTGACCTCGGAGCCGGTGTCCAGTTCCTTGACGGTCCGCTCGACGGCCGCCTTGTTCGCGGCGTCGGCCATCTTCTCGCCGGCGGGCGCCTTGAAGACGACGCGTGCGGTGGCGCCGTCGGCGTTCATGCCGGGGAAGCGCTGGTCCAGCAGGTCGAAGGCCTTCTGCGCCTCGGTGCCGGGGATGGAGAAGGAGGACGAGCCCGCGGTGGGCGCGGAGGCGGCGCCGACACCCGCGAGGGTCAGCAGCGCGACCCAGATCAGGGCGACGAAGTGTCGTCGCCGGAAGGCGAGTCGGCCCAGTTTGTAGAGGAATGTGGCCACGGGCGGTACTCCCGTTCAGGTCGTGGACGTGCAGGAGGGCAGGGGTGATCGGCCCGTGTGCTGCCGTACCGGGGAGTACGCGAACAGGGTCGATCGGCCCGACGACGTGAGCGGTGGCGTCAGGTGGGGCTCAGCCGCGTGTCACGCGGCGATGGCTCGGGGTGTGTCAGTCGGTCGGTACACCGAGGGCGGGGAGGACCACGGCGTCGATGTACGAAACGAGGAAGGCCTGGGTCGGAGGCAGCTCTTCGAGCAGCGTCCGGGTCGCGAAGGCACCGAGCATCATGTGCATCACGAAGTCGAGCGCCGGGTTGTCCGGCCGGACCTCACCGCGTTCGACCGCGCGCCCCAGCAGCTGCTGGAACTCGGCGACCTGCGGTTCGATGAGGAACTCCCGGAAGGCCACCAAAAGCTCGGGGTTCGTGTGGACCGCCATGGCCAGGCCCCGCATGAGCGCGGAGTTCTGCTCCATGACGCAGTCGTCCTCACGCCGCGCCAGGGCGTGCAGGTCGCCGCGGAGGGATCCGGTGTCGACGGCGGAGGCGCCCATCGACTTCTCCTTGCCGATCGCCTTCGCGACCAGCTCGGCCTTGCCGCCCCACTGGCGGTAGAGGGTGGCCTTGCTGGACCTGGTGCGGGCGGCCACGGCGTCCATGGTGAGGGCGTCGTAGCCGACCTCCCGGAGCAGGTCGAGCACGGCCGCGTACAGCTCGGCCTCGCGCTCGGGCGTGAGTCGACTGCGGCGCGCCGTCGCGGTCTCAGTCATCCCACTCTCCCCACTCCCACTGGACGTTCGAGACGACAAGGCTACCGGTCACGTGCCGGGGCACAGGCCGGTCGACCCGCTTCTCGAACGAAACGGTTTCGTACGCTTAAGACGATACCTCGAACCCTAGAGAAACGAAACGGTTTCGTTCGTGTCCTGGGTCACGAGCCCTGAGTCACGA
>NZ_LIRK01000751.1 GCF_001419765.1 Streptomyces torulosus | reverse complement strand
TGGAGAGCGACGGCCCCGCCGAGTCGTGTGTCCCGGTGGCCGACCCGGACGCGGCCCGCCGCTGGGCCGCGGGGCAGGGGCGGGCCCGGGGGGCCGGGGTACGTGTGGAGCCGGCGCGCCGGCTCGCGTACACGCGGATCACCAAGGCGCAGGTCGCCTACCCGCAGATCGCGGCGGCCTTCGAGGCGGTCGAGCGGTGGATCGCCGCGCGTGGCCTGGAGGTCGTCGGCCCCTGCCGTGAGGTGTACTTCGCGGACTGGGACGCCGCGGGGCCGGAGGATCCGGTGTGCGACGTGGCGTTCCCGGTCGCATCCTGACCTGTGTAGTACCGGTACGGCTGTGGGGGTTTTCCCTACGGCCGCGCCGGAGGGAACAGGTCCTGTCGGCCAACTGTCAGCGGGTGGTTAGCGTCTACTCCAACACACGACGAACAACCGCCCGCACGAGTCGAACGGAACGGACGAGCCGCAGTGGCCTTTGCCGAGCTGACCCCACGACGTCGTCCCGTCTCGCGCGCCGAGAAACCGTCGCCGACGCGTGAGCCATGGCGGGAACGCCACCGAGTGCCCCTCACGGCCGCTCTGTGTGCCCTGCCGCTGTACGGCGTGTGGTGGGCGGTGTTCGCGACCGGCGGCGGGGATCTGGCCGCCCAGGTGGCGTGGGCGGAGTTCGCGAAGATGTACCCGGACTCCGCGGTCAACCTGTTCTGGTACGGGGGCCTGCACGCGGCGAACTACAGCGTCCTCTCGCCGTATCTGATGGCGGTGTGCGGGGTGGTCGCCGTGACGCTGGCGTCCGGGCTCACCGCGTCCTGGCTCGTCGGCGCGGTCGTCGCCCGGACGGGTGTGCGGGGGCCGATCCCGGTCGCCCTCGCGGCGACCTTCTCGCTGTGGTGCCAGGTGGTGTCGGGCCGCTCCACGTTCATGCTGGGCACGGCCTTCGCCATGGGGGCGCTGCTGGCGGTGGTGGGCGGGCGCGGCGGGCGGCGGCTGGCCGTGGCGGCGGTGTGCGCGACGCTGTCCACGATGGGGAGCCCCGTCTCCGGGCTCTTCCTCCTCGTGGTCGGCGCCGCGTATCTGCTGTGCCGCGAGTGGGGCCGGGCGGCGGCCCTGATCCTGCCGCCGGTGACGGTCGTCGCCGTGACCACGCTGCTGTTCCCCTTCGAGGGCGAGCAGCCCATGGCGTTCAGCCGGATATGGCCTCCGGTGGTGATCTGCGCGGTGGTCGTGGTGACCGCGCCGAGCGCCTGGCGGGTGCTCCGCCTCGGCTCCGCGGTGTACGCCCTCGGCGTGGTCCTCTGCTATCTGATCCCCACCCCCATCGGCACGAACGTCGAACGGCTCCTGGAGCTGGCGGGCCCGGCGGCGGCCCTGGCCATCGCCCTGTATCGCGGCGAGGCCCGCGCGGAGGGGGCCCGGCTGCCGCTGTCCTGGTTCACGGCCCGGCGGCGGGTGGTGGCCGGTGTGGTCGCCCTGGTCCTCTCCCTGACGTGGCTGACCGCCAAGACCACCGCCGACATCGTCACCAACACCAAGGTGCCCGAGTGGGCCGTGAAGACCGACGGGGTGGTGAACGAGCTGAAGCGGCTGGGCGCCTGGAAGACCCGCGTCGAGGTGGTCCCGGCCCGCGACCACCGCGAGGCCGCGATCCTCGCCCCGTACATCAACATGGCGCGCGGCTGGAACCGGCAGGCCGACGTCGAACGGGGCCGCCTCTTCTACGAGGGCCACGGCGGCACGGAGGTACCCGAGGGCGCCTTCACCCCGTCGGCCTACAAGGCGTGGCTGTCGCAGTGGGCGGTCGGTTTCGTCGTCCTCGTCAACGGCGAGCCGGACGGGCCCGCCGAGCTGGAACACGCGCTGGTGACCAGCGAGCCCGACTATCTGGAGCGCGTCTGGGAGGACGCGAACTGGAAGATCTACCGGGTGAAGAACGCGACGCCGCTGGTCGACAGGCCGGCTTCGGTGGTCAGCGCCGACGGCGCCAACCTCGTCGTCCATATGCCCGGCCCCGGCGAGGTCATCGTCCGCGTCGCCTATTCGCCGTGGCTGTGGGCGGACAACGGCTGCCTCGCCGCCGACCGCGAGTCCGACGGCGATCTCACCGAGTTCACCCGCCTCACCGTCCACGAGGCCGGTGACGTCCGCATCAGCTCGCAGTACGGAGGGCCCTCCCGGAAGACGGCGCTGGAGTGCGAGAAGGAGGCGGAGGAGGAGGGCGAGCAGTAGGACGGGCCCCACGCGGGCCCCACGCGGGCCCCATGCATGAGGCGCCCCTCCCGGCCGGTCGTCGGGAGGGGCGCCTCTTCGTGTGCGGTGCGGGTGGCGGCTGTGCCGGTCAGCTCACGCGGGTGAGCTTGGGGACGAAGCCGGGCTCGGTGAGGTCCTTCTGCAGGGCCACCGGGACCTCGACGCCGTAGCCGGTGCCGTCGCCCACGGTCAGCGAGCCGACCTTCGTGCCGGCCTTCGCCTGGTGCGGGATGGTTTCCGCGGGCTCCAGCCCCAGCTTGACGGTCTTGCCGGCCCAGCCGACCGCCGAGACGTCCTCGGTGACGACGACGGGCGTCTGTCCGCCGAGCTGGTCGTCCACGTGGCCGACGACGTCGCCCTTCTTCAGGATCGTGTCGGAGGTCAGGGCGTCCTGGGCGGCGATCATGGCCGTCTTGCTGACCGCGTTGACCGTGTCGATGATCGGCGGGGTGTGCTGGCCGAGGATCGCGCCGACGACGATGGCCGTCTCACCGCCGATCTCCTTGGTGGCGGCGAAGAGCAGGTTGCCGCCGGCGGCCGAGGTGGAGCCGGTCTTGATGCCGATGGCGTTGTTGTAGGGGACGAGACGGTTGTAGTTGTCCCAGCGCTGGCCCGACGGGTCGTGCCAGTAGGGCAGCTTGGTGATGTCGGTGAGGGCCTTCATCCGCACCAGCTCGTTGCCGAGCTTCACCTGGTCCTCGGCGGTGGAGACGGTCGTCTCCTTCAGCCCGGACGGGTCGGTGTAGGTGGTGTTCTTCATCCCGAGGTCCTTGGCGGCGGCGTTCATCTTCTTGACGAACTCCGCCTCGGAACCGTTGCTGTCCCAGCGGGCGAGCAGCCGTGCGATGTTGTTCGCGGACGGGATCATGATGGCCGCGATGGCGTCGTACTGGGAGAGCTTGTCGCCCTCCTTGACGGTGTTGAGCGTGGACTCGCCGTCCTTGTCGTAGCCGCCCTCGGTCTCCGCCTTCGCGTCGACCGGGATGGTCGCGCCCTTCGCACCCGGCTTCATCGGGTGCTCCTTGAGGATGACGTACGCGGTCATCGCCTTGGCGACGGAGCCGATGGCGACGGGCTTCTGCTCGCCGAAGCTGTCCAGGGTGCCGATGCCGTTGACATCCATCCAGCCCTGGCCCTGCTCGGGCCACGGCAGGGTCACCTTGTCGCCCTCGAAGGCGTACGACTCCTTCGCGGTCAGCGCGAGCGTCGGGGCGGGGAGCGAACGGAAGTTCTGTACGACCGCAAAGACGATCACCAGCAGGATGACCAGCGGGGTCCAGATCTTGACCCGGCGGACGGCCGTCCTGAGCGGGGTCTGCGGGGGCGGCGGCGTGTTCGTCAGCTCCGCCAGCAGATCCAGCGGGGGCTTCGGCGGCAACGGCTGCTGCGTGGTCCGCTCGGGGCCGACCTGAGGAATCGTCCGGGTGGCCTCGGCGGGCGCGACGGAGGGCTGCGCGGGCTTGGGCGGGGCGGCGTCGTCGTCGAGCGACTTGAGCGCCACGAACTTGCTGGTCCGCTCACTGGGGGCGCCCTTGGCGTCGCCGGGGGTGCCCTTGGAGTCTTCGGGGGTGCCCGTGGTGTCGGCCGGGGTGCCCTCGGCGTCCTCGGTGGCCTTGCCGTCCTCGGTGGCCTTGCCGTCGCGTTCGGCCTTGTCGGAGGTGTCGTCGTCGGAAGTGTCGTCGGCCTCGTCACCGGTCGCCTTGGTGGCCGCCGCACCCAGCTTGAGCATGGTGGTGGGCTGGTCCACCGGGGGGAGCTTGGGTGCGCGGAAGATGGCGGTCGCCTGGTCGACGGGCGGCTCGGCGTCGGCTTCGGCTTCGGCCTCTGCCGCGAGTTCGCTGGAGCGGGACTTGGCGAAGAAGACCCCGGAGCCGCCCTTGGAGGCGGGGGTGCCGGTGCCGGTCCTGGGGGCCGCCGCGTCGGAGTCCGCCCCGGGCGACGGGGTGGCGGAGCCGGCCTTCCCGCTGCCCTCGGAGCCCTTGTCGCGCTGCTCGTCGGGACCGGCGTCGCCCGTGGCCCCGGCCTCGACGTCGGGCTCGGGCTCGCGGTCACGCGGAGCCCCGGCGTCGGAGTCGAAGTCGGAGGAGGAGACGGAAGCGGAGGCGGCATCTTCGCGCTCCGCGGCACCGCTCTCCCCGTCACGCGACGAGTCGGCGTCGGCCTCGGCACTCGCGCGGTCGGCCTCCACCGCCTCGGGCTTCGCGTCCTCGACAGACCCGGAGCCGGAATCCTCGGCCTCGGCGCCAGCGTCGCCCGCGTCCCCGTCCCCGGGCTGGCGGTCACGCGGGGTCCCGGCCTCGGCGTCGGAGGCGGCATTTGCGCGGCCACCAGTCACCCGGTCGGCCCCGGCCTCCTCCGACTCCGCCTCGCGCGGCGCGTCCGCGCCGGCCTCGCCGCTCGCGTCCTCCGCCTCCCGCGCCGCGGGCAGGCGTGCCGCAAGGGCGAGGGTGGGCGTGGCGACACCCGGCGAGCGCCGGGACGCGTCGCCGGACTCCGCCTCGGTCGCGTCGTCGGGCGCGTCGTCGGTCTCGTCGTCCGCCGGCTCCGAGCTCACCTCGGCCTCGGGCTCATCATCGGCGTCGGCGTCGGCGTCGGCCTCTTTCTGCCCGGCGTCATCCGACCCAGCGCCGCCCGAAGCCCCTCCGGCACCCTCGGCACCCGACCCGGCGTCTTCAGCGTCAGCCCTCGCACCTTCAGCGTCGGCCGTCGCGCCCGTGACGTCGTCGGCCGTCGCGCCCGTGGCGTCCGCTTCGACCCTCGCGCCCTCCGCATCGGCCTTCGTCTCCTCCGCGTCGGACGACTTCGCACCCTCGGCGGCGGCACTCGCCCCCGCCGCGTCGGACTTCACGTCCCCGGCGTCGGCGTCGCCCTCCTGATCCGTGCCCTCCGCCGTCTCCGCCGTCTCCAGCAGTGCGCGGCGGGAGAAGACCGCCGTCGCCTGGTCCGGCTTCGGGGTGCGGGCCGGGGAGGTCGGCCGGGAGAGGGAGAGGCGTGGGTCCTCAGAGGAGGTGGAGGATCCGGAACCCGGGGTCTCCGGGATCGGCGGTTCGCTCCCCGACGCCGACGATGTCGACGACTCGTACCGCTTCGACCTGTCGGGGGACGTGCCCGCCACCGATGCCTCCTCCCGCGCGCCGCCCGTCCTCGGGACACGCGCCCTACCGATCTGTGAAACCCACCGCCCGGACACTAGTCACCCCACGCACCACCGCGCCGCGCCGCTGTCCGAACCATGTACCAGTGTCCTGTGTGCGGGCTTAACCCCTGCGGTAGACGAGAACGACATACCTATCGGTTCCACTACATTCCGGTCACGCACCCTCGACAGACCAATGTGAGAGGGGTCACCCTGTCATTCATCCACGCGGGGAGGCATGGATGGGCAGGAGCCGCAGAACAATTCCGGAGGAGCTTCTGCTGCTGGCGTTGGACCCGGCCACGGGTACCACCGCACAGCCGCAGTCGCTCGACCTTGGTCTGGCCGGAGCGCAGCTAGTGGAGCTGGCGCTGGCCGGACGGATAGCCCCAGACGGGGATCGTATCGCCGTGGTGTCCCCACGGCCGACTGGAGATCCAACACTGGACTGCGCGTTGGAGTTGCTGCGAAGGCGCGGCGCTCCGGTCCGTGCGGTGCACTGGATCGGCGGGCCCCGGCTGGGGCTGCGCCAGACCTATCTGTCACACCTGGAGCGCTGCGGCATGGTGCATGCCGTCGCGGGCCAGATGTGCGGGGTGCTGCCGACGACGCGCTACCAGGCGACGGACACGGCCATCAGCCGGGAGATCAGGGCCCGGCTGGATTCCGCGATCCGCACCGGCGTACCGCCGGACCCGCGGACGGCCGCGCTCGCCGCACTGGCCCACGCCGTGGGCCTCGGCAAGCACCTGTACCCGGGGAACGAGGGACGCTCGTCCCGCTCCCGGCTCAGGGACCTCATCCGGCACGACCCCATGGGTGGTCTGGTGGCCCACGCCGTCATGGACGTGCAGAACGGTGTGGCCGCACAGCCGCGCCGCAGCCCGGCACCGGCCGGCCGGCAGGCCGCACCCGGCGCCCGGCCACCCGCACCGGAACCCGCCCGCGGTGTTCCGATGCAGCCGCGCCGTGGCTCCATGGCACGCGTCGTGGCGCACTGAGCCACCTGCGCGCCAACCCCCGGCGCGCCGGGCAGTTCCACGGCACGACCCGTCACCACCGAACGACCCGCACCACCGAACGACCCGCACCGCATCACGATGCGCACCGTGCGCACCACTCGCACCGTCAGCGCCGGACCGAACCGCCTTACGGGACCCCAGGGCCCGGTTCGGGAGCCGCTGGATCGCGCGGGGCGTGCGAGGCCGTACGGACACGCTCGGCCGGTCGATCCGTCGACCGTTCGGGCCGGTCCGTACGACAGGGCCTCGCCGCCCCGCGCGGCCGCATGTTCCGGTGCTGGCCGTACATTCGGCGGAGAACCCCCCAGGGCGGAAAAACTACGGTGCGAACGGCGCACGCACAGCGCATATCCGCTGTTTTCCAGCGGTACTCGGCACCTTGGTGGCAATCTGCTCAGCAGCAGATACGCAAAGTAGAGGCCCGCAGCCGGAGGTGCACGTCCCGTGGCGTCCAATGTCAATCCCACCGTCAGGCGACGCCGGTTGGGCCAGGAGCTGCGTCGGCTCCGTGAGCTCAAGGGCATGACCGCCGAGGAAGTGGCCGAACGGCTGCTGGTCTCGCAGTCGAAGATCAGCCGACTGGAGAACGGCCGCCGCAGCATCAGCCAGCGCGACGTCCGTGACCTCTGCGGGGTCTACGAGGTCGAGGACCAGCGGGTCGTCGACTCGCTGATGCAGATGGCCAAGGACTCGCGCCAGCAGGGCTGGTGGCACGCGTTCGGCGACGTCCCGTACAGCGTCTACATCGGCCTGGAGACCGACGCGGCCAGTCTGCGCGTGTACGACCCGCAGGTCGTCCCCGGGCTCCTCCAGACCCGCCCGTACGCCGAGGCCCTCATCGCGGGCGCGCTGCCCGAGACGATGCCCGGGGACATCGACAAGCGGGTCCAGGTACGGATGAGGCGACAGGAACGTATCTCCGCGCCGGAGAGCCCCCTGCGGCTGTGGACGGTCCTCGACGAGGCCGCGCTGCGCCGGGTGGTCGGCAACCGCTCCCTGATGCGCGAGCAGTTGGAGTACCTGGTCGAGCAGTCCCAACTCCCGCACGTCACCGTGCAGGTGATTCCCTTCGACCTGGGCGCGCATCCCGGCCTCAACGGCCAGTACGCGATTCTGGAGTTCCCGGACGCCTCGGATTCCAGCGTCGTCTACATCGAGGGCGTCACGAGCGATCTGTATCTGGAGAAGCCGGCCGACGTCCAGAAGTACAGCGTGATGTACGAGCACTTGAGGGCGCAGGCCCTGAATGTGGATCAATCCCGCCAGTTCATCGCCGACATCGCGAAGGACTATGCGCGGTTGTAGTCCCTGCGCGGGCCCGATCAAGGGGCTGCGGGATTGAAAGGGGCGGAAGATACACCTTGGCATCCCTGAAGGGAAGACCCAAGGGGAATATGCCACTCGAGCGAGTGAATAGTCGCTTCGCCAGCCGATGTTGGCGAGTAGCGTCGATCACGTCAAGGAAATCAACGACCTTGGCGGAAACCGAACTGTGGGGTCCTGGAACGGACGTGTTCCCACAGTTCGGCGACAGCAACTCAACGACCAACCGGCTAGCGGAGCAGAAATGGCAATTCAGCAAGGCGCCACGGACACGTGGGTCAAGTCCTCGTACTCCACGGGCAACGGCGCGTGCGTCGAGGTCAAGTCCCCCGTCGTCGCGGCACTCTCCGTGCGTGACTCCAAGGTTTCCGACGGTCCGACCCTGGCGTTCCCCGCCGACTCGTGGAACGCGTTCGTCACCGGGGTCAACCGGGGAGCCTTCGACCTCGCGTGACCATGGTTCACCCCCACCAGAAACACAACTTCACACACACCAACTGACAGAGCCCTCTCGACCGGCCCGCCGTCCTGGCCGAGGGGGCTCGGCCTTGCCCGCGCTCCGGCTACCGCAATCGGTCCACGTACCGGTCCGTCCCCGGCACCGTCGGGACGAACGGGGCCAGCAACTCCAGCCGCCCCAGCCCCGATCCGTCCAGTTCCTCCCCCAGGCCCGCGAAGTGCGCCTCCCAGCAGTCGCGGGGGTCGGCCTCCAGGAACCACAGGAGGGTCAGACGGGTGTCGACACCCTCGACCTGCTTGACGTAGGACATGCGGTCCAGCGGCAGCGGCGTCGGCCGGAAGACCGTCACCAGGGCGGCGGGAGACCCGGCGAGCCGCTTGGGCAGCCGACGGGCGCGCAGCCACTCCAGCAACTCGGCCCGCTGCTCCGGCCCTTCGGTGTCCACCACCTCCAGCACCAGGCCCGCGTAAGGGTGGTCGAGAGCATGGAAGTCGCGGGGCCCGGCGGCGCCGTCCCGGTAGACGGTCACCTCGTGGTCCTGGAACGCGGTGAAGACGTGCGTACGGTCCTGGTAGACGCGCGCGTCGCGGTTCAGCCGTTTGTTGATGGCTACCGTCCAGCGCATGTGGTCGTCGTAGCGGCCGTCGGTGATCCAGTACGTGGAGAGGTAGCAGCCGGCGGTGACCGGCTGGGCGATCGCCGACTTCTCGGGAGTCCGCAGGAGTTGCAGATCACGGGTGGCGACCCAGCGGCGGCCCGCGAACATCCAGGGCATCGCCATCGCGCCCGCGTAGTAGTGGTCGTCCTCGTACCAGCGGTTGTACGCGTACTCATGGCCCGGATGCGGCTCGACCATCGTGATCAGCGCGTGGCCGGGACGGACGCCGTACGGGCCGACGGCGGCCAGCTCGGCATAGGCGGCGCTTCGGGTGTCGTCCGACATGGATGCTTCCCTTCCTTCCTCCACCGGTCGCCCATACTCTGACGCCCCGTCAGATGGAGCGCCAGACCCTGGAGGTAGCGATGACCCTGCCCCTGCTGAACGGCAAGACCGTCGTCGTGTCGGGCGTCGGAGCGGGACTCGGCCAGCGGGTGGCCGCCGCGGTCGTACGGGACGGCGGGAACGCCGTGCTGGGGGCGCGCACGGAGGCGAACCTCGCCAAGGCCGCGGCGGAGTTGGACCCGGACGGCGCGCACACGGCGTACCGGGCCATGGACATCACCGACGAGGCACAGTGCGAGGCGCTCGCGGCGCTGGCGCGGGAGCGGTTCGGGGGCGTGCACGGGGTGGTGCACGTGGCCGCCTGGGACAGCTACTTCGGGGGCCTGGAGGACGCCGACTTCGCCACCTGGCAGGCGGTCCTCGACGTGAACCTGCTGGGCACGCTGCGGATGACGCGGGCCTGCCTGCCGGCCCTGAAGGAGGCCGGCGGCGGGTCCGTCGTCATCATCGGGACGCAGTCGTCGGTCGCCGCACCCTCACAGGTCCGTCAGGCCGCGTACGCGGCGTCCAAGGGCGCGCTGACGAGCGCGATGTACTCGCTGGCCCGGGAGTTGGGCCCCCACCGGATACGGGTCAACACGGTGCTGCCGGGGTGGATGTGGGGGCCGCCGGTGGAGGCGTACGTCCGGTTCACGGCGCACGGCGAGGGGGTTCCCGAGGAGCAGGTGCTGGCGCGGCTCACCGAGCGGATGGCGCTGCCCGAGCTGGCCACGGACGGGGATGTCGCGGACGCGGTGGTCTTCCTGGCCTCCGACCGGGCGCGGGCGATCACCGGTCAGTCGCTGCTGGTCAACGCCGGGGAGTTGATGCGCTGAACTGGCGCGCCGAGCTGATGGGCTGAGCCGATGCCCCCGAGCTGATGGACTGAGCTGATCGTTTTCAGCCAACCAGCTGTTCATGTACATGAACCAGAGTCACCGCACAGAACTTCTTTGCCTCCTCTTGACTTACCCCTTCCTTGCCGCGGGCATGCCACCCCACCCAGAGTTCACATGCCTGACCGTTCACATGCCTGACCCTGGCGGCGGACCCTGGAAGGGGGCCCATGAATAGTCTCGACTGGGCCGTGCTCATCGGCTACTTCGGTGTGATGGTCGCGATCGGCGTCTGGTCGCACAAGCGAGTGGACAACGTCAGCGACTTCTTCACCGCCGGCGGCAAGATGCCGTGGTGGTTGTCCGGTATCTCGCACCACATGTCGGGCTACAGCGCGGTGATGTTCACCGGGTACGCCGGAATCGCGTACACGTGGGGCGTGACCTCGTTCGTCACGTGGTCCTTCCCCATCGCCCTCGGTATCGCCATCGGCTCCAAGCTGTTCGCGCCGCGCATCAACCGGCTGCGGTCGCGCCTGCATGTGGCGTCCCCGCTGGAGTATCTGAAGAACCGTTACAACCTGGGGACCCAGCAGGCGCTGGCCTGGTCCGGCATGCTGCTGAAGATCGTGGACGTCGGCGCGAAGTGGGCCGCGATCGCGACCCTGCTGTCCGTCTTCACCGGGGTCTCCCTGAACCAGGGCATCCTCATCACCGGCAGCATCACCGCCGTGTACTGCACCATCGGCGGACTGTGGGCGGACGCGCTCACCGAACTCGGCCAGTTCGTCATCCAGTTGCTGGCCGGCATCGCGATGTTCGTGGCCGTGTTCGTGAAACTGGACGACTACGGCGGCTTCTTCGGCGTCTGGGACCGCCCCGAACTGAAGGGACACGCGGAACCCCTCGTCGGCCCGTACGGCACCGTCTTCCTCCTCGCGTTCCTCTTCATCAAGCTGTTCGAGTACAACGGCGGCATGCTCAACCAGGCCCAGCGCTACATGGCCACCGCCAGCCCGTACGAGGCCGAGCGCTCCGCCCGGCTGTCGGCGATCCTGTGGCTGGTCTGGCCGCTGGTGCTGTTCTTCCCCATGTGGATGTCGCCGCTGCTGGTCACCTCGGAGAAGGGCGACGGCTCCGACACGTACGCCCTGATGACCGAACAGCTGCTGCCGCACGGCCTGCTGGGCCTCGTCATCGTCGGCTTCTTCTCCCACACCATGGCGATGTGCTCCTCCGACGCCAACGCCATCGCCGCCGTCTTCACCCGCGACTGCGCGCCCGTGGTGTGGCGCCGGGCGCGGGCCTGGAGCGAGGGACAGGGGCTGCGGGTCGCCCGGATCACGACCGTCGTGTTCCTCGGTCTGTCCATGGCGGCGGCCACGCAGGTCAACTCGCCCGCGTTCAAGGACATCATCACCGTCGTCATCAAGTGGGTCGCCGGTCTGATGGGGCCGATGGCCATCCCGATGATGCTGGGTCTGCTGCGGCCGTTCCGCCGCTCCGGTCCTACGGCCGCGCTCACCAGCTGGGCGTGCGGGCTGTTCGCCTTCTGGCTGGTGAACTACCCGATCCACTGGAACGTCGAGGGCGGCGTCCCGCTCCAGTACCAGGTGTCCATCCCGCTGGCGGTGTCGCTGGTCCTGTACATCGTCATCGGCTACATCAAGCCGGAGGACACCCCGGAGCGGCTCGCCATCATCGAGATGATCAACACGGACGGCGACGGCGACGGCCGAGGCGGCGCGGGTGCCGCGGCGGCGGTCCCGGCTCCGGCGCCGGCTCCGGGATCGGGGAAGGACGCGGCCAGGCCCACGGGGGTCTAGTCCGACACGCTGTGGGGGGCCACTCCGGAAAGGGGATCCGGGGGTGGCCCTCACGGCGGGATCTCGCGGCAGGCTCTCGCGGCGTTCGGCTTTTTGGGCCGGCTACTTGTCCAGGCGCATCAGCAGGTGTCCCCGCCGGAAGCGTTCCCCCTCGCGGGGCTCACGGAGCATGCGGCCGATCTCGGTGAAGCCGAACTCGGCTGTCAGCGCGGCGAGTTCGTCGATCGGCCAGCGGTAGGCCGTCGTCACCTTGTGGTCGAACTCGGTGACCGGTCCGCCCTCCGACTCGAAGAAGCCGAGCACGAGATGGCCGCCGGGCGCGAGGACGCGACGGAACTCCGCGACGTACGAGGACACGTCGCGCGGCGGGGCGTGGATGACCGAGTACCAGGAGACGATGCCGTCCAGCTCGTCGTCGGCCAGGTCGAGCGCGTGCATGGAGCCGACCTCGAACCGCAGGTCGGGGTAGGACTCCCGGGCCAGCCGGATCATCACCGGCGACAGATCGATCCCGAGGACGTCGAGCCCGAGGTCCCGCAGATACGCCGTCACACGGCCGGGACCGCACCCCAGCTCGGCGACCGGCCCACCGTCGACGGCCCGCACGGAGTCGGCGAACGCGGCGAGCATCGCCCGGTCCAGCGGCAGGGAGTCGAACTCGTCCCTGACCAGTTGGGCGTAGAGGACGGCGATGTCGTCGTACGCGGCCGATGTCGTACTGAGATGCGAGGGGAGTCCAGTCACAAGCGAGGACCCTAGAGCCCCGCCCCCGCGCGGACCACCGTTTTCCGCCAGGTCAGGCGGTGAACGACTCGGGACCGAAGCGGCCCCAGGCGACGAAGGCCGCGAGCGCGAGATAGACGACATTCAGCGCCACGAACCGGAACTCGCCGAGTCGGCCGTGGGTGATCATCGCGCCGAGCATCAGCAGCACCCAGCACACGGCCGTTACCGGCACCAGGACCGGCGCGACCCCGAGTGCGGCGGGCAGGACCAGGCCGAGGGCGGCCAGGAGTTCCAGCACGCCGAGGGCCTTGACGAGGCCGGGCTCGATCCCCGCGGTCCATCCCCCGCCCGGCGCGGCGGCCAGCTTCTCCCTCGGCACGAACGTCTTCGTCACACCGCCGGTCAGCGCCACCGCGGCCAGCATTCCCGCACCGATCCAGAGGGCGAGGTCCATGACAGCCACACTCCCGTCGCTCGTTGTCGGACCCACCGACGCGGCAGGGTCCGACAACAGGACGAGAGGGGGCGGCCGCTTGTGACATGGGGCTGTGGCGTGGGGCGGCGGGCGGCTCAGTGGCCGGCTCCGCGGGCGGCTCCGCGGGCGGCTCCCGAGCATCTCCGCGGGCCGCGGCCGAGCCCTGGCGGACCGGTCCTCAGCCCAGGCGGGCCGCGATGGTGTGGGCGCAGGCGAGGGGGGCGGTGTGGGTGGTGTCGATCTCCAGGTCGTAGGTGACGCCCTCGTGGACCAGGGCGGCCTGGAGGGCGGCCATGCCGTGGGGGCGGTCGCCGCGGGCGGCCTCGCGGGCCGTGGCCACCGCGCTGTCGCAGTGGACGCCGACCCACAGGACGGGGAGGTCGCCGACGGCGTCGCGCCAGCGCCGCTGGGAGGCGGGGCCGCCCAGGAAGACGTCGTCGACGACGACACGGGCGCCCGCGCGGACCATGGCCGCGATGCCCGCCGCCCAGGCCGCGTCCAGCACCTGGAAGTCGGCGCCGGTGCTCACCGCGCCGTCCTCCGCGAAGTCGATGCCCTCGTCCGAGGACCGCATCCGCTCGGGCATCGCGTCCACGAGGGTGTCGACGCTGAACGCCAGCCAGGGGTCCGGCAGTACGGTCTGCAGGCTTCGCGCGATCGCGGACTTCCCCGAACTGGAACCGCCGTTGAGGATGATCATCCTGGTGCTCATGGCGTCACCGTAACCGCAGGGGGGTGGGCGGCCGCCGGGTTGCGCACCATGAACACGTCCACCGGGTCCTCGGACTCCGTGGTGAAGCCGTGCCGTTCGTAGAGGCGGCGGGCCGGGCTGCCCCGCAGCACGTTGAGGCGGACCACGGTGGCGTCCCGGTCGCAGCGGTCCAGCAGTTCGCGCAGCACGGCCGTGCCGGTGCCGGAGCCGTGCAGGTGCGGGGCCAGGTAGAAGTGCTCCAGCCAGTGGGCGTCGGCGGCGGGGCGGAGCGCCACACAGCCGGCGGGTCTACCGCTCACCTCGATGATCCAGGTGTGGGCCGCGTCGAAGCCGTCACGGAAGCGTCGGCGGACCCGGTCCTCGTCGTAGCGGCCGAGGCGCTCCAGGTCCGCCCGCATCACCACCGCCCGCAACTCGGCCAACGGCTCCACATCCGCCACCGAGGCCCGGCGCAGGGTCCAGTCCGCCATGGGTTCCTTTCTCACCGGCCGGGGCTCTCAGCCGCGGGGGTATCGCGCCAGCCAGCCCGGTACCGCGCCGTTGGGGCTGTGCAGGGCGGGGCCCTGGGTCATCTCCAGGGCGAAGTCGTCGGCCAGGACCAGGAGGGTGGGGCGGCCCTCCAGCTCGGCCAGCCAGGCAGGGGGGAGCGCCGTCTCGCCGTGCAGGGCGCCGAGGAGGCCGCCGGTCAGGGC
>NZ_LIRK01000750.1 GCF_001419765.1 Streptomyces torulosus | reverse complement strand
GTCCTCGTCCTCGTCCTCGTCTCCGTCACCGTTCCCGTCTACGTCGTCGTCCACATCCCTGTCCACGTCGTCGTCCACGCCCCCGCCTGCGTCGTCGGCTTCGTCCCCGTCCCCGTCCCCGTCTTCGTACTCGTACTCGTACGAGATGTACTACCGCTTCCACGAGGCCCGTACCGACGCCGACGTGGCCGCCGGGCGGGCCGCGGTCGCCGGTGTCGTGCCGGAGGGGGTGATGACCGGGGCGCGGTCGTATCTCACGGTGAAGCAGGAGCAGACGGCGAACGCGATGGCGTTCGTGCCGTTCCTGGTGGCCTTCGGCGGGCTCGGGCTGTTCCTCTCGGTGCTCGTCATCGGGATCGTGGTCGGCGGGGCGGTGGGGGCCGCGACCCGTCGGATCGGCGTGCTCAAGGCGCTCGGGTTCACTCCGGGACAGGTCGTACGGGCCTACGTGGCGCAGGCGTTCGTGCCGGCGGCCGTCGGATGCGTGCTGGGGGTGGGGCTGGGCAACGCGCTGGCCGTGCCGGTGCTCGCGGAGGCGGGCGACGTGGTCGGGGCTCCCACGACGACGGTCCCGCTGTGGATCGACGTGACGGTGCCGATGGGCGCCCTCGTCCTGGTCGCGGGTGCCGCGCTCGTCCCCGCGCTGCGGGCGGGACGGCTGCGGACGGTCGAGGCGATCACCGTGGGGCGTACGGCCGGCGAGGCCGGGCGGGGAGCCGGACGGCTCGGGCGGCTCGCGTCACGGCTCGCCCCGCGGGTGCCGCTGCCGAGGGCGGTCGGGATGGGGCTGGCGTATCCCTTCGCGCGGCCGGGGCGGTCGCTGGTCGCCGCGGCGGCGGTCGGGTTCGGGGCGGTGTCCGTCACCTTCGCGGTGGGGCTGGCGCTGACGCTGGGCGCGGTGCAGGAGGGGCGCCTGCTGAACTCGGCCGCCGACGTGGTCGTCGAGGCCGGCGGCGGACAGGGGCCGCCCGGCGCGGACGTCGTCCGGGCCGGAGGCGAGGAGGAAGAAGAACGGGCCGATCCGGGGGCCGTGGCGGACGCGCTGCGGGCGCAGGAGGGCACCGCCCGGTTCTACGGCACCGCCCAGGCCCAGGTGGCGGCGTCCGGGGTCACCGGGGCGACGACCGTCGTGGCGTACGAGGGCGACTCGGCGTGGGGCGCCCCGCAGATCGTCTCGGGGCGCTGGCTCGACCGAGCGGGGGAGGCGGTCGTCACCGAGCGGTTCCTCGACGCGGCCGGGATCGGGGTCGGGGACACGGTGACGCTCACGGACGACGGGCGGCGGACAACCGTACGGATCGTCGGGGCGGCGTTCTTCACCGAGGGCGGCAGCATGGCACTGCTCACCTCGACCACCACGCTCGCCGACCTCGGGCTCGGCGCCGACGCCCGTCCCGGACAGTTCCATGTACGGACGGAACCCGGCACCGATCCTGTGCGGTACCTCGACTCGTTGAACGGCGCGCTGAAAGCCGCCGGAGTGGGCGCCGTCGCCCGGACGGGCACCCCCGGCACCTCCGGCGTGATCGTGGCCATGGACGCGCTGATCGGGATGCTCACGCTGATGCTGGTCGTGGTCGCGGGTGTCGAGGACGACCGTGTTGAGCACGCCGAGCCCCGCGACCACGACCAGCATC
>NZ_LIRK01000075.1 GCF_001419765.1 Streptomyces torulosus | reverse complement strand
GCCTACAAGGCAGGCGGGGGCTGGGACGTGCCATCCCCCTGTACAAGACCACCCTCACCCAAGACGAGCAAGTCCTCGGCAACACTCACCCCCACACCCTGTCCAGCCGCAACAACCTCGCCAGCGCCTACTAGGCAGCCGGGGGCCTGGAACGGGCCATCCCCCTGTACAAGACCACCCTCACCCAGTACGAGCAGGTCCTCGGCAACACCCACCCCCACACCCTGTCAAGCCGCAACAACCTCGCCAGCGCCTACTACACGGCGGGGGACCTGGAACGGGCCATCCCCCTGTACAAGACCACCCTCACCCAGTACGAGCAGGTCCTCGGCAACACCCACCCCCACACCCTGTCAAGCCGCAACAACCTCGCCAGCGCCTACTACACGGCGGGGGACCTGGAACGGGCCATCCCCCTGCTAGAGGCCACCCTCGCCCAATGCGAGCAAGTGCTGGGCGACACCCATCCCGACACCCTGAACAGCCGCAACAACCTCGCCCATGCCTACTACGCGGCGGGGGACCTGGAACGGGCCATCCCTTTGCTAGAGGCCACCCTCACCCAGCGCGAGCACGTCCTCGGCGACACCCACCCCCACACCCTGAACAGCCGCAACAACCTCGCCTACACCCGAAGAGCTGCAGCAGTTGCACAGCAACCAGATACAGCAACCCCAGCAACTGCCCCCGACCATCAGCCCCCCTCAGACACCCCCGAGCAATCGGTATGACCGTCCCCGACCGATCTCTGTAGAGCTACGGACAGATGCTGCTCCTCGGCAAGCCCCCCAGGACCCATCAGCGGTGAGTGTCTAACTGCGTGACAACGCCGACGAACAACGGCGGACAACCGCGGACGTCTGCGGACCATCGCAGCAGGTGAGAGGTACATCGGCTGGAGCTCAGGCACTCGCCGCAGTTGCTTCGGGATGAAGCGGTCGTCGACTAACCGCACGAATCGCAAATGCCTGTCGAAGGCAGTTGGACGAAGCAGCGCTCACAAACGTGGGCAGGCTTTTCAGTGCGCTCGCGCCGACGCTCGACCGCGGCTTGCAGTCTGGGGGCGAGGGCCGGCACACCACCGCTAGGCGGCATGGTCGCCCCAAAGTGGCGGTAGCAAGCCAGGCGTGCGTCGGCAGCGTGATGCTCGCGTTCCAGCTCGTCATCTACCGGTGCCTCTCCGGCGACGGCCAGAACTTCCTTGTAGCCACTGCCCACCTTGCCGTCGTCTGTATGGACCACCAGGGCCGTCAGTGGTGGGTCGCCGCGACGGTGGGCTTCACGCACCACCCGGCCCAAGATCGGACCGATCCAGTTGTGCAGGAGACTCTTGGTCCGGATGCCGGTCCTGCTCTGAATCTCCTCCGCCAACTCCTTGTAAGTGATCACTGCGTGGTAGGTCTGCGCTACGCCTACGAGGATCAAGTACGCCTCTGAGCTCCAGGCTTCGCGTGCTTCCTGGCCCGTCGGCTTATCGGTGCCGACCACAGACTCAGAATCCCCCTGCTTCATCCCCACCCCGTCTTGCTCTTGATCGCTGGCACTCTCTTGCATCCTCCCTTATGGGAGGACGACAGCGCCATGGCTCTGTGCGAGCTCACCGACGTACGCCAACCGGTGCACAGCAGCGTCGGCAGCGAGCGCCCTGATCCCTGCGGTACAGCAGCGAAGTACAGCAACCACGACGACCGTAGCTGTCCGCCAGCACTCTTCAATGGCCAGCTGAACAGCTATCGCGACCTCTGCCCCGAGAGCTCGGGACGAAGTGGTCGTGCCAGATCCGTGCCAGGTCGTGCGGGGAACCACGGGGAATGGCGGGAAACAACGAGCCATCCCGCCACCTCTCACATCAGCTTCGCCGCAGGTCACCGCAGCAACTACCGCCAGGGGACATGAGTCCCAAGCTGAGGGCGCAGGCACCCTTGTCCACGGCGTTGGCCGTCGTGGCTGCTGGTCGGTTGATGCGCAATTCATTGACCTGCGCGACACTGTCCTGGCCAGTCGCAGCCGGGGAGGGATGCGTCGATGAGTATTTTGAGCACTTCGATCACGGCAGTAGTCGCACTGCTTGGCGTGGTTTTGGGGGGCTGGTTATCGATTCACAATCAAGATCGCTTGTCGCGACGTGATCACGCGCGTCAATGGCGAGATATTCGCCTTGCGGCCTACAAAGAATTCGCGGCCGCCTACCGGCAGTATGTGGCGTTCGTACTGGATCCCTCTGCCAACATCACCGCTGTTCCGAATCCACGGTTTCCTGGTGAACTGATGCCTGTCTTCGATCAAGCTGGGCGGCCCTACAAGGAACGACTTGAGACAGCCGCTACAGCTGTTCGCCTTGTGTGTGAATCGCCCGATACATTGCGCGCAACAAACAACGTCGTTTGGAGTGTCCGACAGATCGCCAACACGCGTGCGACGCAATCCGAAGCAGCCCTTCCCTCCGAGACGTTCATAGCGCTGTGGTCGGTCCAACAAGCATTTCTGCTCGCAGCCCGGCAGGAATTAGGCCTCGCTGCAATACAGTTCCCCGGTGAGGAGATCGGATGGCCATCCCTCCGTCAGAGCCACTAGTACAAACGAGTTAGAGCCGGGCTTGAGCGAACACGAACCTGTCCCCGGTGAGTTTCTAACTGCGTGACAACGACGACGCATGGCCGTGAACGACCATAGACGTCAGCGACCATCAGCGCAGGCAAAGGGAGCACCAGCCCAAGGACAGTGACTATCGCGAGTTGCTTCGGGACGAAGCGGTCGTTGACCCCGCCACTCAATACGGCCGGGGAATCGCGTACTCCTGCAGGGCATTCGCGTAGCGCGTCAGCACAGCGTCGAGGCCCGCCAAGAGGACGCCGGCAGCGTCCTGAGCTTCGGCCAGGTCGCCACTCTCGCACGCCTCCACCACTTCAGCCAGATCACTACGAAGAACGTGGAGGGAGTCGCCCTGCATCAGCACTCCTGGCGGCGATGCTAGCGAGCCCGGCCCCGCCCTCCGTCTCAGTTTCCGTCTCATTCAGCGCCGTTCACAGCCGTTCAGGCCGGACGGAAGCCGGTAGCCGCCTCCACGACCGACCGCCCATGAACGCAGGTGAACAGCCCCGTACGCGGCCAAGCGGGGCACCCCCACAGTTGGAAAGCGTGGTGGAGCGGGCCCGCTCGGCCGACTTCACCGGACAACGTCGAACGGCCCCACCGTTCCGCAGTGGGGCCGTTCGACGTTGTCCGGTGAAGTCGGCTTCGGAAGACCTTGCAGCCCAGATATCTAACTCGACCGAGTCGGACGGTGGATCGGATGCGGTCAGACCTCGTTGATGCGCCAGGCAATCATGCCTGTTGCACCCGACTTCCCCTTGACGTCGATCTGGAGTGAGTCCTTGGCGATGAAGCGTTGGAAGACCAGGGTCCCGTCGCAGACCACCGGCTTCTTCGAGGCTGCGGCGGTCGGGGTAAACACGATCTCCGCGTCTCCCTTGCCGGCGCATACCACGGAGACCTTGTACGTGGCGCCTTCGACCAAGTCGGGCTGTGTATGGACTCCCTCGGAGACTCGTTCAACACCGGACTCGACCATCGAACTGCCCTGGTCCGTCACGTCGTCGAGGGCCGACTGGACCTCTTTCGTGAGCTTCTTTTCCGTCTCCGCATCGGTGCTCCGACGGGTAGAGGTCGGTGAGGCGGTGGGTTCGGATGCGGGGTTGTCATCCGATGTACAGGACGTCAGCAGAAGGGTTTGGGCCAGGACGCAGCCCACGAGCCACGCCGGTCGGGGCCTCATGATGAGGTCTCCCAGTACTTCCATCCGGTCTCCTTAGTGGGCAGTGTCGCCGTGCCGCTGTCGATCAGTGTCGCCCTACCGCAGCCGTCCCCCTTACGCCGATACTTCTCCCACTTCACCTTGTAGCCCCACGAACCGTATTGCATGTGACCGTACTTGTTTCTGGTGATGTTGCGCGTATAGGTATGCCCCGTCGAGACCGTGACACTGCCAGCGATCTTGTAACTGATAGAGGACTTGGCCGCCGCGATGACCAGACTGGCTTCGGCTTCAATCGTGCCGGTCACCTCGGCCGAGATGGTCCCCGACTTCTTCACTTCGACCTTGATTGTCCCGCCCGGACCGTCCTTGTACTTGGTGCCGTTCCACCATGACGGCACGTGGTAGTTCTTTTTCTTCTTGATCTCTATCCACGTTTCCGGGCCCGAGCAGATGGGCGGCTGTGTGACGTCTTCGGCTTCGACGTCCTCCCACCCCTCGCGCTCGTTTATCTCGACAGTGTCCGCCTCACCAACGATGTCCTCGTCCACGGCCTGGTCAGAGCCGCTCGTGAAAGACACCGGTGCGTCCTGGTCCGCGCTCGCCGTCCCTACCGTTCCAAGACAGAGCAGCAGGGCCGTGGCCGGCGCAATGGCAGCTCGACGCATGCCGATGCTCATACGTATTCCCCCCTGGTCGCAGATCGCCGTGTGCGGCGACCCGATGTCTCGACACTATGGGCCTGCCATGGCCACCTCAAGCAAATCCCCTTGTTCCTGAGGGTAATTTGAGGGTCACGCTACGTCGGTAGCGGTACGTACGCCGCCGCTCCCGCGTACAGCAGTGGAGTACAGCAACCGCAGCAACTCCCCAGCACCCACCAATGGCCGTAAGGGCCCTTCCGTTAGCCTGTATGACCGTCAGTGACCTGTCTCTGTAGAGCGACAGATCAGATGCTGCTCCTCCGCAAGCACTCCCAGGACGCATCAGCGGTGAGTGTCTAACTGCGTGACAACGCCAACGAACAACGGCGGACAACCGCGGACGTCTGCGGACCGTCGCAGCAGGTGAGAGGTACATCGGGCTGGAGGTCAGGCACTCGCCGCAGTGGCTTCGGGACGAAGCGGTCGCACCGTTAAGGTGCGCGGCATGACCGACGACGCCGCGGCCTGTCCCGAGTGCAGCCAGCCCATGAAGTCTGGTGGCTTCGTCCTCTCCAGGCGGGAGGACGATGGCCGGCGGACCTGCCGGACGTTGTGGAGGTGTAGCGGTCGGCATGTCTGGTGGAACTGGGCCGACCGGCCGGATGAGCCTTTGGAGCCCTGCCCCGTGCCGCAGCTCTTCCGCTGACATCCAACGTTGACATCAACGTCCCCGGACGGCGGTGACACTCAGCACCTACGCGCGGCACCGGTGACTGAGGTGTGCCCCATCCGGGACGAGAGGAGATCGAACTCCTAAAGCGGTGGCTATTCGCCCGCCTTTCGTACGCCGGCTCTCAGACCACTAGGAGTTGCAAGGCCGTTCAGCTGATCCAGATGCCATCGGGTGAGAGTCGGTGAGCAAGGCGGCGGCCCGCAGCGCTTACGGGAGTCGACCAGGATACATCCGCAACCTTGCATCCAAAGTCGGTGGCGAGTGCCTGCACGAGCGTGGCGCCAATGCCGCGGTGCCGGTAGGCGTCTGCTACCCAAATGAGGATGATTCGGGGGCGTAAGGTGGCGTCCTCTATTCCGTACTTGGACCCGTCGGCCAAATCCCAGCGACGGTGCTTGGTAGTGTCGTGAGCTGCCACGTAGCCGATGACACGCCCGTCTACTTTCAACAGGTAAACGCGATAATTGTCCGAAGTAGCCTCGGGCTCGCCCATGTGGGACCACGAGGGGAAATCGTAGTTGTCCTCCCTCTGCGGCATGCGTGCGACCTGATAGGCCAACTTCCGCCACGAAATGGGTGACTGCGTAGTGACCACTACCAAATCACCCCACCAGTCAAGGCCCTTTGGCACCCGGACGCCTAGCGCCCAATTCGCATGATGGACGCGGTGAGCGTTGTCGTCATCCCCCACATCTCGAAGACGCATGCCGCACGGGCAGTGGTCGCCACTCTCTGTTTCCAACTGCTGGAATCGGACCGGGATCGCACCGCGGCTCAGGTCCTCGTCGCTGCCTCCCACCCAAGGTCGGAAGGGTGCATCCTCGGATTCGATGTAACCGGTCCAGCGGTCCACCCACCCCGGATACTGTTCGGGCAACATCTCCCGAATCTGCTTCTGAGCGGCGGACAGTGTGGGGCGAACCCACACGCTGCCAGCCGTCGCCCGACCGTTGAGGCGCAAACCCCGCTTAGTGGCCTCGGCGCGCAGGAACTTCAGGAACACCCCGGGAGGTGGGTCGAAGTCCACTCCGCGGATCAGCTCTCGCTCACCGGGAGACAACCACTCATCAATGGGTAATGCGAGCCGGTCAGCGAGTGCGTGCAGTCCGCTGTAGTCGTGTTTGAGCTCAGCTACGCGCAACGCATCGACCGTAGCCTCTACGTCTCGAAAACGAGCGCACAAGTCGATCCAGCGAGGACCACGCCCGAAGTAGAATGGACCCCGGTAACCGTCATACCGAATGCAGTCCATTGCCGCATCGCGCGCCTTGTCGACTGCCTCGACGTAATCCGCGGGTAGATCTATTTCGTCGCCCCGTGCGGCCACGGCATCGACGTAACTGTCTCGGTCGAGTTGGACAGTGGCGAACCAGCGTGAGGCCCGAACCCGGACCTTCCTGGTGTCCCGACTGCTCGGATCAGCAACAAGGTGGAAAGTCCGCTCGGTCATGCGCTCTGCTCCATGGCTCTAGCCGGATCGTTCAGGCTGATCATTCCTGTCAATGCAAGCCTCGGGAAGAGCGCGGAGCGAGATCTGGGGCAATCCACCAGTACGCGCCCACGCTTACTCGGCGTGAGCGGCTTCTCGGGCGCCCTCCACCGAGGCCCTGACCATCCGCACAACCTCGCCAACGCCGCCCCCCAGAGGGTCGAGCCTTACAGCACGGAAGTACAGCAACTTCAGTTATCGAGGTCCTCGCCGGCGGGCGCACCCGCCCTCATGGCTGACTGTCGTCGGCTGAGGTCCGTGCCACGCCCCTGCCAGATACAGGGGGAGCTGCGGTCGGGTGGCCATTCGCTTCCTCGGCCGGCAAAAGCTGCAGCTCGGTGGCAGATCACCCACGGTCTTGCGTCGTGCGGCACTGCCCTCCCCGCCTGAACCGTTAGTCTCTCTGCGTGGATCCGATCGCCAGCACTGAGACCCGGCGCCAAGCTGCTCTCAGCAAACTAGACCCGAGTACGCAAGCGGTGCTAGGACAGTTCTTCACTCCCATGAAGGCAGCCACGCTGATGGCTTCGATGCTTCGAGTCGACGACCTCAGTGGCACGGTCCGGGTACTCGATCCAGGAGCTGGCACGGGGTCTCTGAGCGCCGCCCTCGTCGATCGACTGCATACCGAGCGCCCCGAGGTTGCGGTCCACGTCGTGGCCGTGGAAACCGACCCCTTCATCACGCCTTACCTGCGCGCCACTCTCGAGGATTGCCAGGCCGCCTACGGTATCTCCTACGACCTGATCGAAGGTGACTACTTGCTTGAAGAAGGCGCCCAATTGGATGGTCCGTTCGATCTCGTGATCGCCAATCCGCCGTATGGGAAGCTTGCCTCAGATTCGCCCACACGGCTTGCAACGGCAGCGCGCGCCGTCGATACCCCAAACGCCTACGTGGCCTTCTGGGCACGGGCAGTCGCTTCACTCAAGAAGGACGGGCAGGGAGTTTTCATCGTTCCCCGCTCATGGGCAAACGGGCCCTATTATCGCCCATTCCGCCGCTGGCTAATGTCGACCGCGAGTCTCGACGTGCTCCACGAATTCGAAAGCCGCACCAAGGTATTTTCAGATACGAAAGTAAAGCAGGAGAACGTCATTGTCGCCTTCACTTTGAGGCATCAAGCTCCCGACGTGATCCTCTCAAAGTCGGTTGCGCACGAGGAGGAGCCCATCCAGCGCTCCGTGCCATTCTCCACGATCGTCCAAGCTGAAGACGATGACAAAATCGTGCACTTCGCCGACGATGTATCGGTACCCCCGGCGGCGAGATTCACTCTGACCGAACTCGGCATCAGCGTCAGCACGGGAAAGGTAGTCGATTTTCGTAACCGTCAATACTTGACTGATAATCTCAACACCCCTGGCGTCACCCCAATGATTTATCAGTCAAACATTCGATCCGGTGGGATCGAATGGCCGCAAACGAACGCGAGAAAACCGCAGGGATTCATTGCCGTCGACGAGGCAGCAATTCGCCAACTCCTCCCTCAAGGTCCGTATGTTGTCGTGAAACGTCAAACTGCGAAGGAGGACCGCCGACGTGTCATTGCTGCGCTCTGGGATGGACCCAGTAAGGTCGCATTCGACAACAAGACGAATTATCTACATGAATCGAATAAGCCGCTTGAGAAGAACCTCGCCCGCGGCCTCATGCTTTGGCTAAACTCGACCGTATTGGATCGATACTTCCGAGCATTCTCGGGCCACACTCAGGTCAATGCGGGCGACCTACGCCGACTCCCATTCCCCTCCCGCGAGGACCTAATTCTTCTCGCCAAGACCGCGCCCGACGGCCTGCCCAACCAGGAGGCGTTGGATGCCGTGGTAGCTGAACTCTTCTCGGAGATGCCAGACTCAACCGCGTGACCACCAGCAACGACATCGACGAGACGGTAGCGACCATCGACACCGCACGGGCGCTGCTAAAAAGCTTCGGGTTCGACGCACAGCGACACAATGTCCGCAGTGCCGTGACGCTGCTCGCGCTTGCCGGCCTGAAGCCTGGAGACCACTGGGCCGACGCGACCACCCCGCGTCTTGGCGTGCAGAAGATAATGGACTGGTCTGGCATACATTGGGCCAAGCCCTACGCCACCGGTAGCCGGGAAGACTTCCGTAAGAAGACCCTGCGTCAGTGGGTTGATAACGGATTTGCAGTTCTCAACCCGGATAACTTGAATATCGCCACAAACTCGCAACTGAACGAGTACTGCCTATCCGACGAGGCGGTTCAAGCAGTCCAGGCGTATGGCACGGACGCTTTCGAGAACGCTCTTACGGATTTTCTTGATCAAGCGTCGGAGGCAGTTAGAGCGCGGGCGGAAGCCCTGCACGCCGCTATGATCTCTGTGGATCTTCCTGACGGGGATGAGTTCCTACTCTCTCCCGCTGGGCAGAATCCACTGCTTAAGAAAATGGTCGAGGAGTTTGTGCCGCGCTTTGCGCCCGGTGCAAAGGTGCTCTACCTCGGAGACACTCGAGGGAAGCACACTCGCTTCGAGAAAGGGATTTTCGAGCGGACGCTTGGGCTGACTTTCGATCCTCACGGACGAATGCCGGACCTCGTCCTTCACGACGAAGTACGGAAGTGGCTCTTCCTTATGGAGGCCGTGAAAAGCAAGGGTCCGTTCGATGACGAGCGCCACCGTACCCTACGAGAACTGTTTGCGACACCTGTCGCGGGACTTGTTTTCGTGAATTGCTTCGAGAACCGTGAGGCGATGCGCCAGTGGCTCCCTGAGCTCGCTTGGGAGACTGAGGCATGGGTGGCGGACGATCCTGATCATCTTATTCACCTAAACGGCTCACGCTTCCTAGGCCCTTACGAGCGCTAGCCTCGACTTTTGCGACCGGTCCGTCGGTTCCTCGGCGGACTGCTTCGTCGTTCGAGTTTCTTTGCGAGCAGGTGGCCAGCCTGAGGCGTCGGGGTGAGCGCCGGGTTCCACAGCCTCGGTTCGGGGTATTGCCGTTCGCAGGGGCGCGACCGTGTTGGTCAACCTAGGTTGGGACTGCGTAAAACCGCACCAGGGCGTCGGTGAGCAAGTCGGTCCAGCGACAATGGGATGCGGATCTTAAGGCGGTGGTCCGACTCCCGTGGACTACCTGTGGACGGCTCCTAGACAATTGAGCATCCGCAAGGCCCCGACCAGCGGCGTTGCCTCAAGCTCATGCGGCCTCCGGAGCCGTGTGCGCAGGTTCGAATCCTGCCGAGGGCACCAGTCATAAGGCCCCGGACCATCATGGTCTGGGGCCTTCGGCATCCGCTTCTGCCGTCGTTAATACCGGCCTGGGGTCCCGCTCCACCTCGGTCTGTAGCCACCCAGCGCTTGTTGAGCAAGGTGCGTCATCTGCGGTACGGCCGCTCGGGCGCCGCTTCACGTGATGCGCGCATCCTCACCGTAGACTCGCTGGGCGATCGGGCGCAGCAAAGGCACCGCCTCCTTGGCGAGGCGGAAGCCGCTCGCCGAAACCGCATCGAATGCGGGATCGTAGACCGCTACCAACAACGTGTCGGCGTCCCCGGTTGCAATGCCCTGCTCTTGGAGTCTCTTGGCCGCGGTCTTCACCGGCCGTGTGAATCCGCGCAGCATGCGCGTCTCGTCGTATCCGCCGATCTCGTACACGGTGGCGCGACTGACGAATCCCTCGTTCTGTGCCGCATCCAACATGGCGTACGCCTGCACACTCGCCTGTCCGAGCAGAAGATCCACAAGCGCTTCGAGTGCCTCGGAGGTCCACTCGTCCTTGCCGCTGGATTCCGCTGTCTGCAGTTGCTCCAGGTCAAGAACCGACGATGTCTCCACCTCAAGCTCCAGTACCTGTTGAGCCTGTTCGAGCAGCCCACTGGGTTGCAGCATGAAGAGTCGACGCCCGGTCCGACGCACCATCTCCCGGACAAGTTCGGGACGGGGACGCGCAGGGATGACCCCATTCCTCTGCTTCCACCAGTCCTCTTTACTGTCCCCGGTCACGAACAGCACATCGGATCCAACGCGCTCGGCTTCCTTCAGAGTCTGTTCCCAGACGAGATAGTCTCCGGCTGCCTGCTCAGCGGGTTTGCTCTTGAAGTCTTCGTAACCCGGCGGCACTTCGGCCTGACCTCGGCGGTTCGCCTCCTGCAACGCCTCCGCGTACTCCTGCTCAGCGAGGGGCGGACCGATTCGCCCCTCAAGGATGGGCTCCAGCCGGGCCAGTACCGGATCAGCATTCGTATCGGTTGCGTCGGCGATCACGTCCTTGTCTGCTTGGCGTTCAATCAAGGACTGAAGCGCGAGCAACACTTCGTCAAGTTGCTCTCGGTGGTCTGCGATCGCGCTGTTGATCTCGGCGTCGTCACCGACGTGAACCTGCTTCAGCCATCGGTCGAGTGCATCACTGGCAGACCGTCCAGCCTTGGCCAACGCCTCGCCGGCCTCCCTGGCACGAGCGCGGTGGTGGCCAAGAACGGAGGTTTGTTCGCGGTTGCGCCAGAACTCGGCAAGCACCTGATGCGGCACCCAAAGACGCTCACGCAACCTGTCCAGGACAGTCAGCAGGTCTTCCCGTGTCCGCTGATTCGACCGGTACAAGGTCAACAGCACGTTGGTATCGACGACGACCAGCCCGAAGCTGAACAACCGCTGGTAGTCCTCCACGGAAGGTGTTCGATACTCGTCGAACCCGTCGAACATGCCCCTTGGCATCGGCGAACCTCCCTCGGCCAGCGGGCTTGCCTCTGTCCCTGCCATCGCGGTCGCCCTTCCTCGGACCGATGAAAGAGTCCGACTCGACGCCGATCCTTCCGGACAGACGTCACTCGTGTCCTGGGTATCGTGGATCACGTGTTGGTCTTCGTCTGTGGTGCGCAACCGAGCTGTCTGGTCACCGATCCAACCATGGCCCACTACCTCAAACGGCCGAGCAACGCCTCTGCACCACAAGCGCACCAGATAGAGCGGGGAATAGCGGGGCGTCACGGTGAGAGCAGGCGAGCCCGAGGAGGCCACGGCACGGCCGTTCGCCCGGGTCGACGCGCCAACGAGCCTCAGAAAGACCGTATCTTCCCAAGCTCAGGGCTCCGGTCACCGAATACACGGTGGCCACCGAATACGTCGTTCTGTACCTTGCCCTCATGACCGACAGCCGAAAGGGCAATGCCGCGTAGGCGCCCCTCATCCCTGCGGGGTGACCGTCCTACCCGCCGGCCGAGGCAGCGACGGTACCCGTTCATTGACCGCCTCTCAGGATCTTGCACAGCTGACCTGCGCCGACTTGAGCGGACCCGCTTCTGGCCCGAAGTCACGGAAGAAGCGTTCTGGCGCTGGAAGGCCCTGGCTCACGGCCCTCTCAGTCAACTTGCGGACCCACTCGTAGGTCCTGACTGCGGCATCCTCGAGTGCGGGTGCTACGGGGTCGATTTCCGTGGCCACCTCGAAGCCGTGCTTCACGCCCTGCCGAGGAAGAGCGCGCGTGAGCTACGCGCCCTCGTATGGGCCCTCGACAGGAAGATCCTGGCTAGAGCCAAGGTGATCCCGGCTGACAGCCTGGACGTGCCATGGTGGCGAGGTCAGCTCTAGGACCATGGGCGGCCGTCTCAGTTTCCGTCTCGTTCAGCAGCGTTCGCGGCCGGTCAGGCGGGACCTGTAGCGCTCGCAGCGCCAGCGACCAACCGCCCATGAACGCTGGTGAACGCCCCTGCATGTACGCCGACGCCCTACCAACACAGTTGGAAAGCGTGCGTCCGCCCCCGCGAGAAGGGGGCGCGCGGCCGGCGCTGGCAGGTCACCTCGTGGCCATCGACGAAGCCCGGCCGTCGGTTAGGTCCCGGACGAGTGTCCGAGCCGCCCCCAGACAGGCCGGGGATGAAGCCATCCCTTCAGGGCTGGAACCCCCGGAAGCCGACCGCGCGCTTGAGACCATAGACGCAAGCACTGACAACGCACCCGTCGGCGATCGACCGTTGAGCGGGTGAGTGTCTAACTGAGTGACAACGCAGACGCACAACGGCGGACGCCCACGAACGTCTGCGGACCATCAGAGCAGGCCAGAGGCCCACCGGCTCAAGTCCCAGCCTCCGCCCAAGTGGCGTCGGGACGAAGAGGTCACCGCGCAAGGCGCCACCCATGTGCTTCTCGCCGGCGGGGCTTGCTCTGGCCGATGGCCGGACTTCGTCTGCTGAGCCCCTACCAGAGTGCCGCGAGGCTGCTGCCCTTACTCAGCGTGCACGATAGCCATTGAGTGTCTTCCCTGCGCCGCTGGCCGACTTCAGGTACTCGTTCTCCGCAATCAACTCCGCTACTTGTACTACCAGGCCGGCGGCCAGAGACTGAAGTGTCTTGTACTTCCAGGCGAAGGCCAAAGTGGTGCCGGTTAGAAGGCCAACGCTGATCCCAGCGGCCACCCTGCCTTTGTTGGACTTGCCTTCGGTCGACCCAGCCGAGACGTGCTCGGTCTGGGTCGAGTGCTGGTGAAGATCATCGAGATCGTCACTCCCATAGGAGCACAACCCGCATCGGTAATTTGTCACCGGTCAATCCTCCCCCCTCGGGGAGATGATGTTGCCACAGCTCGTGCGCCTCCGGCAGCCGCTTGGCCAGCGGATCCTGGTTCGGGACGAGATCCGCTCGAAGCTTCCCTGACGGAACGGCCCACCTCAGCCCGAGAGCATGAGGGGGAACGAATGCATATCAGGGTTATCCACCCTGGCACCATCAAGCCGTAAGCATTCACCGTCAAGCTTTAGTGAATGCATCACGGAGGATCACTCGACAAGGTGCGCAAAGGGTATCAAATCGGGCAATATGCTCCACTGGCGGAATCACCCGATCGAGTGAGGTAACTGCATAATCGTGCGGTCTGGGGGCAGCTAAGTAACCCTGGTCCAGGCCCATCGTTAGCACCACGTCGGATCGGGCGCAGTGAAAGCTTCTGCGCCTAGCCCATTAAGTCAGGCGCAGAAGCTCAAGAGGGAGAGGTGCAAGTCGTGGAGATTTACGACACGACGACGCGAACCTTCTCGGAGACGATGACCAGCGTGTTCAGCACCCCGACGGTAGCCGCAGCATGCCAAGCACCCTGCATCCAAGTTTCATGCTGGGTAAGCATCAGGGTTAGGTCAACGCCGCCGCCGACCAACAGGGACAATGCCCTCTGAAAAATCTTACCCTTCTCCACAAGAATCGCCAGTTGATCGTTACTCGATGGTGAAGCAGCGATTTGCGGAGAGGGCGCAACAGAAGAGTCTTCAGCGGCGTGGTCACGAGCGGGCAAGATCACTCCAATAGATGTGGGCCGACACAGGGCCCTCGCGACCGATCGTTTGCGAATAGTCGTCGATCGCGAGGGGGTCGCGCTCGCTGGTGAGGTAGCGATACCTCATTGGAGGGCGAGGGGGTGGAGCCCCTCGCCCTCCTTATGTCACGCGTCCGCCTCCACAACGACGTCGGGAGGCACACGGTTACGGATCTCCTGGGTCACAAATGTCCAACGCCATGAGCCACTGTCCGTAGGTCGGTATTGCAAGCTGACTCGTATGATCATCGGTCACGCAATGGGCAACCGGGTGGATCTGTGATGCGGTACCGCAACTGAGTACCGCAACGCCAGCAACCGTCAGCACCCACCGCCGGCTCCCACGGCCCTTCCCGCAACCTGTATGACCTCCAATGACCGATCTCTCCAGAGCTACGGATCAGAAAGTCCACGTGCCCGATCCAGCGGGAAGCCACGCAGTGAAACCACGGTGTAAGCCAGACATCGCACATGACAGCGGCCCCTGACCGTATGACCTGGTCAGGGGCCGTTTCATCTGTGCTGTCTCGAAGTTTTCGGACTGTGATCAAGCAATCATTCGTCTTCAGAGTCCCCTGGTAGTGCCAGGCGCTCCCCACGGCTCGTCGCCACACGGATCACGTCTCGCAGGGCGCCCGCCAGCTGGCCCGCGAGGAGGCTCAGCTTGTGCACGTTCATGGGCGTGCCGTCGGGAACCTGACGCGCTTCCTCCAGGAGCTCCCTCGCCATGCCCAGCTGGACCGACTCGATATGGTCCGCCAGACGCGACATGTAGCCCTCGGGGTCGTCGGTGCTCAGGTAGCACGGCTTGCCGTCCGGTCCAGCCCAGGGCAGGAGCCTGAGCCCCCTCTGTGCCGTCATGCCTGCGTGCCTCTCGGTCGCCTTGATGGGAAGCGCCGGCATGTCACTTGACGCTGCATGACACTGGCAGTCGCAGGTCTCGTAGATCAACGGCACGCCGGTCGGCGCCGCAGCCGGAGAGCATTCGGTGCAGTCGCGGTGCGTCCCGATCCGGCATGCAGCCGACCTGTAGGCGACGTTCGGGCTGCGCGGCTGTTCCTGCGAGGACATCAGCCAACCCCCCAGAGGACCGGGTGCCTCTCGGCCAGCACTTGGCGCCCCGCAGCAACCGGTACCGGATGCTGCACCCGCTGCTCCCACGCCAGGATGTACGGGCGGACGAGGGCAACCTCTCCACCCCTCAGCGAGCGGCGGTACCTCGCCCGCTCCAGGGCATGCCCCAAGGCCACCGCCTGCTTCTCAAGAGGCGCCGAGGGGGCACGACGGGCCGGTGAACAGGCGCGAGTTAAGGGGCGGCGGTGCCGGCCCTTTGGTGAACGCCGCCCCCTGGCAAGGGAGACGGCGCGGCGGATACGGTTGAGCACGCTGAATCAGCTCCTATCGCTGACGGCCAGGTCCCCCGACATCGCCCGTCGCGGGGACCTCTTTCTTCACCACCGCCGCCCAGAGAGTGCGGCCGTTCACGCTGGCGGCGAGGAGCCCGAACCGGTCCGCCTCGGCCACCGCTTCCAGGACCTCCCTCCACGACTCGGTGGAGAGCGAATCCGGTAACTCCGCCTCGACCGACGTGCGGTCGGCGTGCTCCTCCACGCGCACGGAGAGTCCGACGGCGGACAGCCGGGCGGCGATGACCGCCGCTTTCGATCCCGAAGCGGGCACAGGCAGCCTCCGTCACCAGCGATCACTTTCAGTGAAGCTAGTTAACTAGATTAGAGCTAGTGGACTAGATTTTCCACATGCCTGAGCAGCCGCCCTATCTCCGCATCGCCGACGAGCTACGACGGCGGATCGCCGAGCGGGTCTGGGAACCGGGAGACCGTCTGCCGTCGCGGGCCCAGATCGGCCACGAGTGCGGTGTGGGCGAGAACGTCGTCCGCCGGGCGCAAGAGTTGCTGATCTCCCAGGGCGTGCTGGAGGGCCGGGCCGGATCCGGCACCTACGTCGCCGAGCCCCGCCAACGCGTCCGTGTCGTACGGTCCTCCGCGCGCGAGGACTCCCAAGAGTCGCCGTTCCGCGCCGACATGAGAGGTCTCGGCAAGCAAGGCGACTGGGAGAGCCGGACCGACGCCAAGGTGCCCGCCCCGGCGGACATCGCCGCGCGGCTTGGTATCGGCGAGGGCGATCTGTGCGTCCGCACCGCGTACGAATTCCTCGCCGACGGCCGGCCCGTGCAGCTCTCCACGAGCTGGGAACCCTACGACCTCACCGCCGGTACCCTCGTCGTCCTTCCCGAGGGCGGGCCCCACGCCGGGGCAGGCGTCGTCAACCGCATGGCCGCCATCGGCGTCACCGTCAGCCACGCCGTCGAGCAGCCCGAGCCCCGCCAAGCCACCGCCGAGGAAGCCTCCCTCCTAGACGAGTCATTCCGAATGCTGACGGTGTGTCCGGGAACGCAGACAGGGCGTCCAAGATCGTTGTGTGACGAACAACCTAGACGCCCTGCTGACCGCACTGTACGTGAAGATCGACGACGAGATCGGAGGTACCCGATGGCTTGGCCGACCGCCGCAGCTGACGGATTCCGAGCTGGTCACCCTCGCCGTCGCGCAGGCTCTGCTGGGCTTCGCCTCGGAGTCGCGCTGGCTGCGGTTCGTGGACTCCAGGCTGGGGGCGATGTTCCCGTACGTTCCCAGGCAGCCGGGCTGGAACAAGCGGCTGCGTGCAGCGTTGCCGCTGGTCAAGAGGGCAATACGGTTACTGGCCGTCGATACGGACTTCTGGTTCGACAACCACTGGATCATCGACTCCACGCCGGTTGAGTGCGGCCGTTCGCGTCCGACGGTGAAGCGGTCGGACTTGGCCGGCTGGGCCGGATACGGGTACTGCGCCTCGCACTCCCGGTTCTTCTGGGGCCTGCGCCTGTTCCTGGTGTGCACCCCGACCGGGATGCCAGTCCTGTGGGCACTGGCGAACCCGAAGCTGGACGAGCGGGAGGTGCTGTCGGCGATGCTGGACCGCGAACCGCATCTGGCCACGGACCGGCCGGGCCTGCTGGTCATCGCGGACAAGGGCTTCGCCTCCAAGGAGTTCGAGGCCGATCTGGCCTTCCGGGGCGCGGAGTTGCTGCGGCCTTCGTTCAAGCGCGAGAAGAAGCGCAAGGGCGAGAGCCTCCTGAAGTCGGTGCGGCAGCTGATCGAGTCGGTCAACGACACCCTCAAAGGCCAGCTCGACCTGGAACAGCACGGTGGCCGGACCTTCGAAGGCGTCGCCGTCCGCGTCGCCCAACGCATCCTCGCGATGGCCGCCGCGATCTGGCACAACCACAAGACCGGCCAGCCCGTCATCCGATCCTTGATCGCTTATGACCACTGATCACATCGGAATGACTCGTCTAG
>NZ_LIRK01000749.1 GCF_001419765.1 Streptomyces torulosus | reverse complement strand
TGCCGAAGGCGTAGTTGATGTGGGTGAGCCGGTCCGCCGAACCGGACGTCTCGATGTTCTTGTCGTAGTACTGGCGGCCGTAGATGCCCCAGTCGATGAAGTAGCCGACGACCTTGGAGCCGGGGGCCGCCTGCCGTGCGGCCGCACCGGCCGCCGTCTCGTCGGCGGACGCGGGGCCCGCGCCGGCCAGGAGTCCCGCGCCGAGGGCGGCGCAACACGCGGTGGAGAGCAGCGCCCGGGATCGGGTGCGGGGGTGGGAGGGTCGGAGCATGGGGTCTCCTCGTGAGGGAGCGGGGAGTGAGCGGGGGAGGAAAGCCGACCTGCTGGTGCCGCGCCGGGGCGCCGCCTCGCGCGGCTGCGGGGCCGCTGCTTGGCATGGACGCGATGGCGCGTTGCCGGAACAGTAGAAGGACTAGACCAATCGGTCAATGGTTTGGACCAATTGACTTCGGCGACTCGCTCCTCCACCTTTCTTCTAATTAGCGGTCGTTAACTGGTGACTCGATGCCGCCGATCGGGCATACTCCAAGCGCCACAGCCGCTGACCAGCACACTTCCGAGATCCGGAGGGGCAGCATCGGCCGCGGCCCGTAAGACCCGGCGGGGCCACCCCATCCCTGGTGTGCGCCGCCGCAGTGCCCGACAGGGAGGAGAGCGTCGCCATGCCCGACCGCGCCCCGCAGCCGGTGGACCGTCAACTGCCCACGGAAGAGGCCCGGGATCTGATCTCGCTCGTCCGTGAGATCGCGCAGCGGGAGATCGCCCCGTACGCGGCCGAGGAGGAGGACGCCGGTCGCTTCCCGCGCGAACTCTTCGGCCTGCTTTCGGAGTCGGGACTGCTCGGCCTGCCGTACGACTCCGAGCACGGCGGTGGCGACCAGCCGTACGAGGTCTATCTGCAGGTCCTGGAGGAGCTCGCCGCGGCCCGTCTCACCGTCGGTCTCGGTGTGAGCGTCCACTCCCTCGCCTGCCACGCCCTCGCCACCTACGGCGCCAAGGAGCAGCAGGTCGAGCACCTCCCGGCGATGCTCGGCGGCGGCCTGCTCGGCGCCTACTGCCTCTCCGAGCCCTCGTCGGGTTCGGACGCCGCGTCCCTGCGGACCAAGGCGGTGCGGGACGGCGACGACTGGGTGATCACCGGCACCAAGGCCTGGATCACGCACGGCGGGATCGCCGACTTCTACACGGTCATGGCCCGTACCGGCGGCGAGGGCTCACGCGGTATCACGGCCTTCCTGGTGCCCGGCGACGCCGAGGGGCTGAGCGGGGCGGCACCCGAGAAGAAGATGGGCATGAAGGGCTCGCCCACCGCGCAGGTCCATTTCGACGGGGTGCGCGTCCCCGACAGTCGGCGCCTCGGCGAGGAGGGTCAGGGTTTCGCGATCGCCCTGTCCGCGCTGGACTCCGGGCGGCTCGGCATCGCGGCGTGCGCGATCGGCGTGGCCCAGGCCGCACTGGACGAGGCGGTCACCTACGCGACGTCCCGCCGGCAGTTCGGGCGCCCGATCGCGGACTTCCAGGGGCTGCGCTTCATGCTCGCCGACATGGCGACCCGGATAGAGGCGGGCCGCGCGCTGTATCTCTCCGCCGCCCGGCTGCGGGACGCGGGCCGGCCGTTCTCCAAGCAGGCGGCCATGGCGAAGCTGCTGTGCACCGACAGCGCGATGCAGGTGACCACGGACGCCGTGCAGATCCTCGGCGGATACGGCTACACGGCCGACTTCCCGGCCGAGCGCTATATGCGCGAGGCCAAGGTGCTGCAGATCGTCGAGGGCACCAATCAGATCCAGCGCATGGTCATCGCCCGCCACCTCGCGGGTCCCGAGTCACGCTGAACGAATTGACGAAGTCGACGGGGGAGCCGTCGAAGGGCCCGTGGAAGCCGAGCGCCGAGCTGCCGAACGAGCTGCTCGTGGCGAACGGGTCCCTGGCGGCGCCGAACTGACCGAGGCTGCTCGGGGGCGTCGTCAGCCGCACCCACTCCGGGTCATGACGCCCCGGCAGGGTGCGACCCCCGTCGGCCCACGTCCGCATCAGGGCCCGGTAGATGGGCGGATCCTGCGGGGAGGCCGCCCCCTGGGGAACCGATTCTGCCGGGGCCGGGACGAAGATGTGGTGGCGACGTCCGGCCACCGGGTACGTAGGGGTCATACCGGGTCAACGCGACGACCGGCGCGGCGGTCACCGCTCAGGTGAATCGTGCCTGCGTTCGCGACCGCCCCGGTCGGCATGGCGTGCGCACCCCCGTGCGTCGGACGCACCGGACCCGCACCACGGCGGCCTGGAGGACACCATGGCGCGGGCGACCACGACAGAAGGTCTCAGGGGCGGTCACGACGGCGGGAGGCCGCGGACACGGAGGGCCGAACGGCCCGTGGATCAGGCGGCCTGGCGCCGCGTCATCGGCACACGCATCGGGCGCGAACCCGGGCCGCCGACGTGCGAGAAAGGCTGCGTCCGCCAGTCGAGCCCCTGCGGGAGCGTCAACAGGAGGGCGGTGTCCTGCTCCTGCGGCTCCACCGACTCGTCCGCGGACCGGGCGTCGGTGGCCGCACGGCCCGTACCGGCACAGACCGTGAGCCCGAACGGGTTCCACGGCGACACGACCTGTGCGTGCTCCGGCAGGGCGTCCTCGTCGGACAGCAGGGCGATGGGCTGAGCGCAGTCCGGGCAGATGACCCGGTACATCTCGAAGGTGTCGTACGCGTCGAACTCGTCGTCCGGTTCGACGCCCTCCGGCTCGGGCTCGATGACCGACTGGAGGCGCTTGGGCGCGGTACGACCAGGGCGCTTAAGACTCTGCATGGGATTCTCCCCCTCGGGCTGGGCCGTTCGGGCACTGCGGCCTCGACCACAGCAAGCACTTCCCGTCCCGTGTTGGCGGTAATCACGAGATCATCACGAAGCCTGTTCGAGCGCTGTGGCCTTCGTCACATGCCGCTCGCAGATGCCCCGCCCACCGGCCCGATCGCCCCGACGGCCCGCGGCGGGCCCCCGGTCACATCACGAACCGGTCATGACCTGCGCCGCTGAGGTATCCGAGGAGATCAACCGCACTGTAGGTTCTTGCGCCATGGAGGAGCTGGACCGACAGATCGTGCAGCTGCTCGTCGCGGACGGGCGGATGAGCTACACCGACCTGGGCAAGGCCACGGGCCTGTCCACGTCGGCCGTGCATCAGCGCGTGCGCCGACTCGAGCAGCGCGGTGTCATCCGGGGCTATGCCGCGGTCGTGGACCCGGAGGCCGTCGGGCTGCCCATGACCGCGTTCATCTCGGTGAAACCGTTCGACCCCAGCGCCCCCGACGACATCGCGGAACGCCTCGCCGGTGTGCCCGAGATCGAGGCCTGCCACAGCGTCGCCGGCGACGAGAACTACATCCTGAAGGTCCGCGTCGCCACCCCCCACGAGCTGGAGGAGCTGCTGGCCCGGCTGCGCTCCCTCGCGGGCGTCTCCACCCGCACGACGGTGGTGCTGTCCACCCCGTACGAGGCCAGGCCGCCCAGGATCTGACCCCGGGGGCGACAGCCGCCGACCCGGGCCCAGTGCGGCCGCGCCGGCGGCAGGCGCGAGACTGTCCCCCATGAGTGAACGCACCCCCTCGTCGGAAACCGTGTTGCTGCGCGGAGGAGAGGTCCACAGCCCCGCCGACCCGTTCGCCACCGCGATGGTCGTCGAACACGGACAGATCGCCTGGGTCGGGTCCGAGGGCGCCGCCGACGCATTCGCCGAGGGCGTCGACGAGGTGATCGACCTCGAAGGCGCCCTGGTCACCCCGGCGTTCACCGACGCCCATGTGCACACCACCTCCACCGGTCTCGCGCTCACCGGCCTCGACCTCTCGGCCGCCCCCTCCCTGGAGGCCGCACTCGTTCTCGTCCGGGAATTCGCCACCGCCCGCCCGGCCGACCGCGTCCTGCTGGGCCACGGTTGGGACGCCGCGCGCTGGCCCGGCGGCCGTCCCCCGACCCGCGCCGAACTCGACGAGGCCACCGGCGGACGCCCGCTGTACCTGAGCCGTATCGACGTCCACTCGGCGGTCGCCACCACGGCCCTGCTGGACCTCGTCCCGGGCGCCGACCGCTTCGACGACGGCCCGCTCACCCGTGACGCCCACCACGCCGTACGGGCCACCGCCCTCGGCGCCATCACCCCCGCCCAGCGCACCGAGGCCCAGCGCGCGGCCCTCGCCCGCGCCGCCTCCCTCGGCATCGGCTCGGTCCACGAGTGCGCGGGCCCGGAGATCTCCTCCGAGGACGACTTCACGGGGCTGCTGCGGCTCGCCGCCGAGGAGCCGGGCCCCCGGGTCGTCGGCTACTGGGCCGAGCGGGACGTCGCCAAGGCGCAGGCCCTCGGGGCCGTCGGCGCCGCGGGCGACCTCTTCGTAGACGGTGCCCTCGGCTCGCACACGGCGTGCCTGCACGAGCCGTACGCCGACGCACCGCACACCGGCACCGCGTACCTCGACGCCGACGCCGTCGCCGCCCATGTGGTCGCGTGCACCGAGGCGGGCCTCCAGGCAGGCTTCCACGCCATCGGGGACGCCGCCGTGACCTCCGTGGTCGACGGAGTCCGGGCGGCCGCGGAGAAGGTCGGCCTGCCCCGTGTGCGGGCCGCCCGCCATCGCGTCGAGCACGCGGAGATGCTCACCCCGGACGCGGTCGCCGCCTTCGCCGAACTCGGCCTCACCGCCTCCGTGCAGCCCGCCTTCGACGCGCTGTGGGGCGGCGAGGAGGGCATGTACGCCCAGCGCCTGGGCGCCGAGCGCGCCCGTGCCCTCAACCCGTTCGCGGCCCTCCTGCGGGCCGGGGTGCCGCTCGCCTTCGGTTCCGACAGCCCGGTCACCCCCCTGGACCCGTGGGGCACGGTCCGTGCGGCGGCCTTCCACCGCACGCCGGAGCACCGTGTGTCCGTGCGCGCGGCGTTCACGGCCCACACGCGGGGTGGCTGGCGGGCCGTCGGACGGGACGACGCGGGCGTCCTCGTCCCGGGCGCCCCCGCCGACTACGCGGTCTGGCGCACCGGCGAACTGGTCGTCCAGGCCCCCGACGACCGGGTCGCCCGCTGGTCCACCGACCCCCGTTCCGGCACCCCCGGCCTGCCCGATCTCAGCCCCGGCACCGACCTGCCCGTCTGTCTGCGGACCGTCGTGGCCGGACGCACGGTCTTCGTACGGCCGGGCGAGTGATCTCCACCGCGGGCGGGGGAGAGGCCAGGACCCGCCCCGCCGCCGTGCGACCTGCGCATCCTCCGCGCTCACCAGGCCACATACGGAAAACCCGCAGGTCAGGCGGCAGTTGACAGCGGGCGGCGGGCGGCCGGTAGGTTCGGCCGGGTCCACCACCGGACGTCCGACCGAGGAGCTTTCGCGCGGTCGTCGAAGCGCCGCTGGGTCAGGGGTGGTGCGCCGCACCGGCGCACCACCGCTGGCAGCCAGGCCCAGGGTTCGCGCTCGGCGAGGGAACGTTCCGGCCCGGTCGGGTAGATGGGGCCCGGCGGCTCAGTAGACAACGGCTTTCGGTCGACCCGCAGCCAGCGGGTCCCAGGTCGGCCCGAAGGGCACCGGGCCCCCATCCGCCGCGGCGGACGGCACCCGGCTCCGCGACCGGAGGGCGCACCCGGCTCCCCGACCGGCGAGAGGCCGGCCCCGGTCCGTTCCGCGTCGGTCGCCACCGCGTTCTGTCCCGGCGTACACGCCACGCGGGGCGTGCTCCCGCACACCCCCTGTCGAATCGACACCCCTCTGGACAGGAGGCGACACTCCGGCGCAGGCCGCGGCCACTATGGTGGACCCCTGCGTACGGACTTGAAGGGGCAGCAGTGAACGACGGCGACGGGACCCTCGCGGCAGCAGGCCAGGAGAGGCGCTTCGGCCCGCTCGGCACGGCCTTGGTGATCATTCCGACCTACAACGAGGCGGAGAACATCAAGACCATCGTCGGCCGGGTGCGCAAGGCTGTTCCCGAGGCGCACGTCCTGGTGGCCGACGACAACAGCCCCGACGGCACCGGGAAGCTCGCCGACGAACTGGCCGCCGAGGACGACCAGGTCCAGGTGTTGCACCGCAAGGGCAAGGAAGGACTCGGCGCCGCGTACCTCGCGGGCTTCCGCTGGGGCATGGAGCACGGCTACGGCGTCCTGATCGAGATGGACGCGGACGGTTCGCACCAGCCCGAGGAACTGCCCCGGCTGCTGACCGCGCTCAAGGGCGCCGACCTCGTCCTCGGGTCCCGGTGGGTGCCGGGCGGGCGCGTGGTGAACTGGCCCAAGTCCCGCGAGTTCATCTCCCGCGGCGGCAGCCTCTACTCCCGGGTCCTGCTCGACGTCCCCGTCCGCGACGTGACCGGCGGCTACCGCGCGTTCCGTCGGGAGACCCTCGAAGGGCTCGGCCTCGACGAGGTCGCCTCCCAGGGCTACTGCTTCCAGGTCGACCTCGCCCGCCGGGCGATCAAGGCCGGCTACCACGTCGTCGAGGTGCCCATCACCTTCGTCGAGCGCGAGCTGGGCGACTCCAAGATGAGCCGCGACATCCTCGTCGAGGCGCTGTGGCGGGTCACCGCCTGGGGCGTGGGTGAACGGGTCGGCAAGGTCCTCGGCCGCGACAGCAGGAGCGCGGACCCGGACGGGAAGAGCTGATCGTTCCCTTATCCCGTCCTGAGACGGCGGCAGGCACACTGGGAGCATGACGACTGGCGCTTCGACCCCGACGTACCCCGCCCGGCCTCGGCGCTCCCGGCTGCGCACGTTCCTGCCCCTGGGGATCGCCGCGTGGCTCGTGCTGGAGATCTGGCTGCTCACGGTGGTCGCGGGCGCGGCCGGTGGGCTCGCGGTGATCGTGCTGCTGGTCGCCGGGTTCCTCGCCGGGTCCGCGGTGGTCAAGCGGGCCGGGCGGCGGGCGTTCCGGTCGCTGACCGAGACGCTGCAACAGCAGCAGCAGCAGGCCGGCGGCGGCGCCGCGTCGGGGGTCGAGGCCGGCAAGAACGAGGGCAACGGCTTCCTGATGCTGGGCGGGCTGCTGCTGATGCTGCCGGGTATCGTCTCGGACGTGGTCGGGCTGGTGCTCTTGGTGCCGCCGGTGCAGAAGGCGCTGGGGCGGTACACGGAGCGCACCTTCGAGCGGAAGCTGCGCGAGGCGGGAGCCGGAGGGCTCGGGGACGCGTACACCCAGGCGCGGATCCACCGGCCCGACGGCAAGGTCGTCCCGGGCGAGGTCATCAGGGACGGGGCGCCGGGCAGTGCCGACGAGCCGAGGGACGCGCGGCCGCCACTGGGGTACTGAGGGTTCAGGGAGCGCACGAAGACCGCGGGCGCCGTACGTGATGTACGGCGCCCGCGGTCTTCTGTCGCTCTGGGTCTGCCGCCCAGCCCCCGCAGGGGCTACGCGGACTTGCGGCTGTCTCGCGGATGGACCGCGATGTTCATCGCGCCGGAGCGGAGAACGGCCAGGCGCTCCTCGAGGACCTCTTCGAGTTCCTCGCGGGTGCGCCGCTCCATCAGCATGTCCCAATGCGTACGCGCGGGCTTGGCCTTCTTCTCCTCGGGGCCGTCGCCGTCCACGAGGAGTGCCTGGGCCCCACAGACCTTGCACTCCCACTCCGGCGGGATCTCCGCCTCCACCGAGAAGGGCATCTCGAAGCGGTGCCCCTTCTCGCATGCGTACTCCACGGCCTGGCGCGGAGCCAAGTCGATGCCGCGGTCCGTCTCGTAGCTGGTCACCACGAGGCGCGTGCCGCGAAGAGCTCGCTCACTCATGAATCGTGCCTCCCGGGCTTGTCGCCCACAGGACAGGTGTCGCTGTCGTCGTCATCCGGTCAACGTCCGGTCGGCGGTAAAGATTCCCGTTCCGTGTCCCGTTCCGGGTCATGCGTCGCCGTCGTAGCCGCCCTTGTTGTACCCACCGGCGCCCGGTTTGTCACATCTGACAGCAGATGTCACCCAGCGTTTCGGCATCTTTGACGCGCAGTAACGGTACGCCTGGCAGGCCAAACGCGTACACTACAGCCCTTTCGCTCCTGGTGCTAAATCCTCTCGGGAACGGGATTGCCCGCGTCGCCGATCGCCCGGCGCACCGGAACCCTCGCGAGCAGGGCGAATCCGAGCACGAAGAAGAGGACCAGCGAGATGATCGCGTCCCGATAACTTCCGGTCAGCTGGTAGGTGACACCGAACAGCAGCGGGCCGAGCCAGCTCATCCCGCGGTCGCTCATCTCGTACGCCGAGAAGTACTCGGCCTCCTTGCCGGGCGGGACGAGGTGGGAGAAGAGGGACCGGGACAGGGCCTGGCTGCCGCCGAGGACCAGACCGATACCGGCGGCCAGGACGAAGAACCAGACGGGTGCCCCCGCCGGGAGGAAGTAGCCGACGGAGAGGATCAGCGTCCAGGCGACCAGGGAGCCGAGGATCGTCCGCTTGGCGCCGTAGCGGCGGGCCAGCCGGCCCATGCCGAGGGCGCCGCACACCGCGAGCACCTGCACCAGCAGCACCGCCACGATCAGCGTGGACTGCCCGAGGTCGAGTTCCTCGGAGCCGTAGACCGACGCCTGTGAGATCACCGTCTGGATGCCGTCGTTGTAGATCAGGTACGCCAGGAGGAAGGCGAGCGTCAGGGGGTGGCGGCGCATGTCCCGGACGGTCGCCGCCAGCTGGCGCAGCCCCGGCGCGGTGGCCTCCCCGGTGTCCGCCAACGGCTTGCGGCGGTCCCGCAGCCGGCGCAGCGGGATCAGGGCGAAGGCGCCCCACCACAGGCCGGCCGAGGCCAGACAGATACGGACGGCCATGCCCTCCGAGAGACCGAAGCTGTCGTGCGAGGTGAAGAGGATCAGGTTCGCGACGAGGACCAGGGAGCCCGACGCGTAGCCGAAGGCCCAGCCCCGGGAGGAGACGGCGTCGCGTTCCTCGGGCGGCGCGATCTGGGGGAGGTAGGAGTTGTAGAGCATCATCGCGACGGACTGCGCCGCGTTCGCGACGACGAGGAGCACGCCGCCGAGGAGATAGCGGTCGCCGTCCAGGAAGAACATGCCGGCCGTCGCGGCGGCGCCCAGATAGGCGGCCGCTCCCAGGAGGGGCTTCTTGCGGCCGGTGCGGTCGGCGGCGGCGCCCACCAGAGGCATGATCACCACGGCGACGATCACCGACAGGGAGACCGAGTACGCGAAGAACGAGCCGGCGCGGACCGGGATGCCCAGCGGATGGACGTAACCGTCCGGGTCGGCGGCGGACTTGGCGACCTCGGTCAGATAGGGGCCGAGGAACACGGTCAGGACGCTGGTCGAGTAGACGGAACAGGCCCAGTCGTAGAAGTACCAGCCGCGCTGTTCGCGTCGCCGGTCCGCGGCCTCGTCGGCCTCGTCCGTCCGCACGGTGTCGGTGCCCACCCGTGCCCCCTCGCTTCCCCGGGAAGGGCCGCGCGACGGCCTCAGACCCAGGTCCCCCGGTCTTCGAGCACCTTGCGCAGCGTGTCGATGTGATCGGTCATGATGCCATCGACGCCGAGGTCGAGGAGACGGTGCATACGTTGCGGTTCGTTCACGGTCCACACATGGACCTGGAGCCCGCGGGCATGGGCGGCCCGCACGAACCGGTGGTCGACGACCGGCACCCCCGACTGCGACTGAGGCACCTGCGCGGCGACCGCCGAGCGGCGCAGCGGGGCGGGGATCCCCCACGAGCGCAGCCGCAGCCCGAGGACGCCGCCGATGCCGTAGGAGGTGGCCAGGCGGGGACCGGCCAGGCGCTGGGCCCTGGCCACGCGCGGCTCGGAGAAGGAGCCGACGCAGACACGGTCCCAGGAGTCGGTGCGGGCGATCAGGTTGAGCAGGGGGTGGAGCGCCGACTCCGCCTTGACGTCCACGTTCCAGCGGACGTCGGGGAAGGTCTCCAGGAGTTCCTCGAAGAGGGGGACCGGTTCGACGCCCGCCACGCGCGCGTGCCCCACCTCCTGCCACGGCAGGTCCGCTATCCGGCCCGCCCCGTCGGTCACCCGGTCCAGGGTGGCGTCGTGGAAGGCGACGAGCTTGCCGTCGAGCGTGGCGTGCACGTCGGTCTCGAGGTACCGGTAGCCCGACTCCACCGCGCGCCGGAACTGGGCCGTGGTGTTCTCCAGGCCGTCCGCCGCCCCACCCCGGTGGGCGAAGGCGATCGGGCCCGGATGGTCGAGGTAGGGGTGGCGTATCAGGGCGGTCACCCGGGAAGTATGGCCCGCTCCGATGGACCGGTGGCAACGACCGTGCTGCCGGATGCCGAGGGGACGGCGAACACGCGCAGGAACAGCTGGGCGAGCGGGCCGATGGAGACGGCGTACAGGAGGGTGCCGACGCCGACCGTGCCGCCGAGGACGAAGCCGGTCGCGACCACCGTCAGTTCGATGCCCGTGCGGACGAGACGGATCGACAGGCCGGTCACCCGGTTCAGGCCGGTCATCAGGCCGTCGCGGGGGCCCGGGCCGAAGCGGGCGGCGATGTAGAGGCCGGTCGCGGCGCCGTTCAGGACGATCCCGACGACCATCAGGGCGATGCGGGCCGCCCAGGTGCGGGCGTCCGGGGTCAGGGCGAGCGTCGCGTCCATGGCGGCGCCGATCACCAGGACGTTGGAGACCGTGCCGAGGCCGGGGCGCTGGCGCAGCGGGATCCACAGCAGCAGGATGGCGGCGCCCACCAGGGTGAGGACGACGCCCATCGACAGTCCGGTCCGCTCGGAGAGCCCCTGGTGGAGCACGTTCCAGGGCTCCAGCCCCAGACCCGACCGGACGAGGAGCGCCGAGCTCACGCCGTAGAGGGCGAGACCGACGTAGAGCTGAAGCAGGCGCCGCGTGAGATGCCCGGGTGCGGACACGAGATGTCCCCCTTGTTGGTGGTAGTGGCCTGTCGCATGTCACCCTGTGGCTTGAGGAGTGATGTGCTCCATGGCCAATTCGGGGAAGGTGGACTGGAAACGTGTCTCAGTGGACTTCCGCGGTCGGGGCCGCGCAGCTCGCTCGCATGCTCAACTCCCAGCAGGACCGCCCCAGTGGGCCCGGCAGCAAGCGCCCGCCCGCCTACCGCGCCCTCGCCGACGGCGTACGGCTGCTGGTTCTTGAGGGGCGCGTGCCGGTGGCGGCCCGGCTGCCCGCCGAGCGGGAGCTGGCGCTCGCGCTCTCCGTCTCCCGTACGACCGTCGCGGCGGCCTACGAGGCGTTGCGCACGGAGGGGTTCCTGGAGTCCCGGCGCGGGGCGGGCAGCTGGACCGCCGTACCGGCCGGGAAGCCGCTGCCGGCGCGCGGTCTGGAGCCGCTGCCCCCGGAGGCGCTCGGCTCGATGATCGACCTGGGGTGCGCGGCGCTGCCCGCGCCCGAGCCCTGGCTGACCCGGGCCGTGCAGGGCGCCTTGGAGGAGCTTCCGCCGTACGCGCACACGCACGGCGACTATCCGGCCGGGCTGCCCGCGCTCCGCTCGATGCTCGCCGACCGGTACACCGCCCGCGGTATCCCGACGATGCCCGAGCAGATCATGGTGACGACGGGCGCCATGGGCGCCATGGACGCCATCTGCCACCTCTTCGCGGGGCGCGGCGAACGGATCGCCGTGGAGTCGCCCTCGTACGCCAACATCCTCCAGTTGATGCGGGAGGCCGGTGCCCGGCTGGTGCCGGTCGCGATGGCCGAGGGGCTCGCCGGGTGGGACATGGACCGCTGGCGGCAGGTGCTGCGGGAGGCGGCGCCGCGGCTCGCGTATGTCGTCGCCGACTTCCACAATCCGACGGGGGCGCTCGCCGACGAGGACCGGCGGCGGGGGCTCGTCGACGCGGCCCGGGCCGCGGGGACGGTGCTGGTCGTGGACGAGACCATGGCCGAGCTGTACCTCGACGAGGGGGTGGAGATGCCCCGGCCGGTCTGCGCGTTCGATCCGGCGGGCTCCACGGTGATCACGGTCGGTTCGGCCAGCAAGGCGTTCTGGGCGGGCATGCGGATCGGGTGGGTGCGGGCCGCGCCCGAGGTGATCCGCAGCCTCGTGGCGGCGCGGGCGTACGCGGATCTGGGGACGCCGGTGCTGGAGCAGCTGGCCGTGAACTGGCTGATGGGTTCCGGGGGCTGGGAGCAGGCCGTCGGGATGCGGCGGGAACAGGCCCGGGAGAACCGGGACGCGCTCGTGGCCGCCGTGCGCAGGGAGCTGCCGGACTGGGAGTTCACCGAGCCGCGGGGCGGGCTGACGCTGTGGGTCCGCACCGGGGGTCTGTCCGGGTCGCGGCTCGCGGAGGTGGGGGAGCGGGTCGGCGTCCGGGTGCCGTCCGGGCCGCGGTTCGGGGTCGACGGGGCGTTCGAGGGATATGTGCGGCTGCCGTTCACCGTGGGCGGGGCGGTCGCGGAGGAGGCGGCGACCCGCTTGGCCGCGGCCGCGCGGCTGGTGCGGAGCGGGGCGTCCGGGGGGAACGAGGGGCCGCGGACGTTCGTGCCCCCTCACGCCACGAACGTCCGCGGC
>NZ_LIRK01000748.1 GCF_001419765.1 Streptomyces torulosus | reverse complement strand
CTCGACACACGAGGCCCGCCGCCCCCGTGCCGGCGGGCCTCGTGTGTCGAGGATCTGCCCACACCCAGGGGCAGTTGAAGCCCTTCGACGGTGGTTCAGAGGTTGATTTGAGGGTTCCGTAGGCGCTCTACGCCGCCTTGCGTAGACAGACGGGTCCGGAGCGCGCCGGCCCCGAACCTCGGCCCCATGACGGATTGTCAGACCCGGGCCGCACAATCCCTCCATGGCGACACGATGCGACATGGCGCTGGAGTGGCAGCTGGAGAAGGTGGCGGAGGCGGCAGCCGGCCAGGCGGTGCAGGACGCCCTGACCGCCGTCCTCGCGCACATCAACGGCCGTCCCGGACGCGGCCGCAGGGGCGGCAAGGAACTGGAACGGCTGCTGGAGACGGCGCGCGGCACCGCGGCCGACGCGGGGGAGTGGCACGTGGTGCGCATGCTCCAGGACGCGCTGGACTACGCCCCAGGCCTCATCCTCAGACCCGACTTCGAGGAGCGCTACCGGCTCACCCGCGACGGCAGGCGCGACCGGATCAGCCGCGACTACCTCGGCAGGACGGTGTGGGTGACACACCGGTGGATGGTCGAGGAGGGCCGCGCCTACCTGCGGAAACATCCCGACGCGAGCACGGCGGAGTTCCTGGACCACTTCCACGCCCAAGGGGAGGACGCCCTGTTCATGGAGGCCCCCGAGGACCGCCCCGGCCGCTGGGTGATCCCGCGCGGCCGAGCCGAGACGGCACTGTGGCTGGAACGCATCCTCCGGGACGGCCGTGTCGGCATCGAGGACCCCGCCCTCGCCGCCCGGGACATCGCTGCCTCTCCGGAGGCCCTGGCCCTGCTCGCGGCCGACCACAAGGGCCGACTCGTCATCCAGGCCGCCGAGTTGCGCCGTCGCGCCGCCGGACTCGACGAGCTGCGCGCGGTGGTCGAGGACCCGAACGCCTCGGAGCGGGAACTCCAGCGGGCTCTGGAGGGCCAGCACTGGATCTTCGGCGGCCGGTTCGTCGGCGAGGCCGCGCACCGCAGGCTCGTACCGGGCGACGAGGTCGACATCCCGCTGATACGGGGCGACGGCGCCCTGCACATCGTCGAGCTGAAACGCTCGATGGGCCTCAAGCACCCCTTGGTGGTCCGCCACCGCAACGCCTGGGTGCCCGGGGCGGAGGTGCACAAGGCGGCGGGGCAAGCCGTCAACTACCTGGTAGGGCTCGATGAGGACCGCCACCGCGTCCGAGAGGAGTTCGGCATCGAGACCCGTCGGGCCGGCGCCCTCGTCCTCGTCGGCCACCCCGCGCTGCACCCGGAGGTGCCGGAGGAGGAGATCACCGAGGCCCTGCGGACGTTCAACGCCCACATGAGCCGGGTCGAGGTGCTCACCTACAAGGAGTTGCTGGACAACGCCCGGCGTTCGCTGGGAGGCCCGGACGAGCAGCGGGCCGCGGTGCCGGCCGAGGTTCCGGGGGCCGGACGGGAGCTGTTGCCGTTGCCGCCGGCCCTGTGACCGGGAGGGGGGTGGGCGGCCGGGACCGCGGCGGCGCACGACGGCATCGGCTCGGCGTCCCTCACGTCGAGACGGGGGGCCCACGCCTTGCGCCACCGCACTGGCGTGCACGCCGCCGCGGTCCTCGCCCTGCCCGCGCGTGCCGGACCGGATGACCCCTCATCCACGTGGGCCGGCGGGGCGCGCGGGGGCGGTGCGTCCGTGCAATTCGTCCCTGATGGGTGATCAGGAACCGGACGCGGTCAGGTGGTTCATCGAGTTCATCGAGTTCATCGAGTTCATCGAGTTCATCGAGCTCATCGGGGTCGTTCGGTTCGTCGGGGGTTCCGGTCCGCGGTGGCGCCTGGGCGCGACAGGACAGATGTCGGCGCCGCCGCGGACCGGAAGTTCGGGGAGGCTCCGGCCCTCGGGAATCAGAGCCGGGCGCCGGAGAGGCGCTCCACGGCCCGCAGCAGGGCCGAGTGGTCCAGGCCGCCGTCGCCCTGCGCGCGCAGCGACGCCACCAGCTGGGCCACCACGGCGCCGACGGGGAGCGCGGCCCCGACGGTACGGGCGGCGTCGGTGACGATGCCCATGTCCTTGTGGTGCAGGTCGATCCGGAAGCCCGGCTCGAAGTCCCGGTTCAGGAAGTTGTCCTTCTTGCGGGTCAGCACGGTCGAGCCGGCGAGTCCGCCGTTGAGGACCTCCAGCGCGGCTCCCAGGTCCACACCCGACTTCTCCAGGAAGACCACGGCCTCGGCGCACGCCTGGATGTTCACCGCGACGATCAGCTGGTTCGCGGCCTTCACCGTCTGCCCGGAGCCGTGCGGGCCGCACAGCACGATGGTCCTGCCGAGCGCCTCGAACAGCGGCTGGGCCTCGTCGAAGTCGGCCTGCTCACCGCCCACCATGATGGACAGCACGGCCTCCACGGCCCCGGCCTCGCCGCCGGAGACGGGCGCGTCGAGGACACGGATGCCCTTGCCCTTCGCCGCCCTCGCCAGGTCGATCGAGGTCTGCGGGGTGATGGACGACATGTCGATCAGCAGAGCCCCGGCCCGCGCGTTCTCCAGGATGCCGTCGGGGCCGTACGCGACCGCCTCGACCTGCGGGGACGCGGGCACCATGGTGATCACGACGTCGGCGTCCCGCACGGCCTCCGCGACGGAGGCCGCCGCCGTGCCGCCGGCCGCCGTCAGCCGGTCGAGCTTGTCCTGCTCCAGGGTGTGGCCCGTGACGTCGTAGCCCGCCTTGATCAGGTTCTCGGACATGGGGGAGCCCATGATGCCGAGTCCGATCCAGGCGACCTTGGGAAGACTGCTGCGCATGATGAGGGTGCCTCTCTGACTTCTGCTACGTCCGGTCGGTGGCGCTCAGCGCGCCGCGCGGGCCTCAGGGGGGAGCCACTCGAAGGCCTCGGCGCTCGGCCGGTCGCCCGGCTTGTACTCGAGGCCGACCCAGCCCTCGTAACCCGCCTTGCCCAGCTGGTCGAGGAGGTCGGCCAGCGGGAGGGAGCCCGTGCCGGGCGCGCCCCGGCCGGGGTTGTCGGCGATCTGCACATGGCCCGTCCGGTCGGTGTACCGCTCGATCACCGACGGCAGGTCCTCGCCGTTCATGGACAGGTGGTAGAGGTCCATCAGGAAGCGGGCGTTGCCGAGGCCGGAGGCCCGGTTGACCTGGTCGACGACATCGACGGCGGCGGGGGCCGAGACCAGCGGGCAGAGCGGGGACTCCACCCTGTTCAGGGCCTCGATCAGCAGGATCGCGCCCACCCGGTCGGCGGCCCGCGCGGCGAGGACCAGGTTCTCCAGCGCGAGCGTGTCCTGCTCGGCGGGGTCCACGCCCTCGACGCGGTTGCCGTACAGGGCGTTGAGGGCCGTGCAGCCCGCCGATCGCGCGAAGTCGGCGACCACGTCGACGTTGGCGCGGAACCGCTCCGACTCCTCGCCGGGGATCGACAGGGCGCCGCGGTCCGGGCCCGGCAGCCGCCCGGCGTAGAAGTTGAGCCCCGTCAGCTGGACACCGGCGCCGTCGAGCGCGCGCCTGAGGGCGTCCAGCTCCGACTGCTCGGGGGCGGGGGAGTCGACCCAGGGCCACCACAGTTCGACCGCCGTGAAGCCGGCCGCGGCGGCTGCCGCGGGGCGCTCCAGGAGCGGGAGTTCCGTGAAGAGGATCGACAGGTTGACGTTGAAGCGCTGCGCCGCGAATCCCATGGGGCCTCAGACGCTCCTTTCCGTGCCGCTTCCGAGTGCTTCCACATCTCATTTCCATATTGTGGAAGTTATTTTCTGCTTAATGGAAGGCTGCCGCCCGTGGGCCGGGCTTGTCAAGAGGGCGCGGCGGAAGTCGGCGCGCCGGACGACCCCTCGAACGGCTCAGTGCGCTCCGCCGGAGGAGGCGGGAGAGCGTAAGCGGTGTGACGGTGGTGGAAGGGATGAGCCGGCACACGAGCAGAAGGAGGGCGCGATGGCGTACGGACCGGTCGAGAGCGGCACGGTGTGCCCGGCCACGGGCATGGACACCGGCCTGCCACCGGACCCGTCCCGCGGCGTCTTCGAGCAGATCACCGCCGTCGCCGACGCCGTCCTCTACGAGGGCTACCTCCTGTACCCCTACCGGCGGTCGTCCGCGAAGAACCGCGTCCGCTGGCAGTTCGGGGTGCTGTTCCCCCGACAGTGGGTGGAGGCGGACGGCCCCGTGGTCCCCGGTGTGTCCGGCTCCGCCGACTCCTGGTACCAGCGGACCGAGTGCCTGCTGCGCGTCCGGCGGCCCGGCGCGAGCGTCCGGGTGAGGCTCCGTCACCTGCAGACGCAGCGCAAGCAGGTCGAGGAGGCCGGCCCCGACGGCGGCCACCGCCCGGTCGCCTCGCTGCGGACCGACGACGGCACGGTCCATCTGACCTTCGACGAGGCGGTCCCGCGCGAGACCGAGATCGTCGTCCCGTTGGACGACCTGCTGCGCGGCGAGAGCACCGTCCCGGTGGAGGCGGCGGCCGGCGAGGACATCGAGCCGCTGCCGGGTCGCGCGGGCCGGGTCGTGCGGCGCCGCGAGGAGGTGAGGGCGAGCGTCACCCTGACGGCCGAGCGACTCGCGGACGACGTGTTCCGGCTCCGCGTACGCACCGCGAACGCCGTGGACGGCCCGGAGCCCCGGGCGCCTCGCGACGAGGCGCTGCGGCGGGCGCTCATCGCCACCCACACCCTCATCGGCGGTGACGGCGTGGAGTTCGTCTCGCTGATCGACCCGCCGGCGGACCTGGCCGACCAGGCGCGGGCCTGCCGGAACGAGTTCACCTTCCCCGTCCTCGCCGACGAGCCCCCCGCCGGCCCCGTCGTGCTCTCCGCGCCGAT
>NZ_LIRK01000747.1 GCF_001419765.1 Streptomyces torulosus | reverse complement strand
GATCGTGGCCCGCGCCCGTGACCTGCGCGTCGGCGACCCGCTCGACCCGGCGACCGAGATGGGCGCCCTGGTCGGCGAGGCCCATCTGGAGCGCGTCCTCGACCACATCGGCACCGGCCGCGAGGAGGGCGCGCGGCTGCTGACCGGTGGCGAGCGCACCCTGACCGGCACCGGCGGCAGCTATCTGCGGCCCACCGTCTTCGACCGGGTCGACCAGGGCATGCGCCTGGCCCGCGAGGAGATCTTCGGCCCGGTGCTCTCCGTGCTGACTTTCGACGACCTGGACGAGGCCGTACGCCTGGCCAACGCCACCGAGTACGGCCTCGCCGCCGGCCTGTGGACCTCCGACCTCTCCACCGCACACCGGGTCTCCCGCGCCCTGAGGGCGGGCACCGTCTGGGTCAACTGCTACGAGGAGGGCGACCTCACCGTGCCCTTCGGCGGCATGAAGCAGTCCGGCAACGGCCGCGACAAGTCCGCGCACGCCATCGACAAGTACACCGAACTGAAGACCACCTGGATCCAGCTGTGACCCCTTCGCCCACGCGCCCCCCGACGCCCACGCGACCCCTGACGCCTCATCGACCCCTGATCGCGATTCCGGCCCGGTTCGCCGCCACCACGTCCGCGCTCCGCTATGCCGCAGAGGTCAACGCCCGCGCCCTGATCGAGGCCGTGTGGCGGGCCGGCGGGGAGCCCGTGAGCGTACACCCCGCCGCGGGGGACGTGGCCGCCCGCCTCGCCCGCTTCGACGGCGTCCTGCTGCCCGGCGGCGGCGACCTCGCCCCCCATCGCTACGGCGCGACCGATACCCACGCCACCGTGTACGACGTGGACGAGACGCAGGACGCCTTCGACCTGGCGGTCGCCCGCGAGACGCTCGCCCTGGGACTGCCCCTGCTGGCGGTCTGCCGGGGCCTCCAGGTCGTCAACGTCGCCCTCGGCGGCACCCTGGAGCAGGACATGGGCGGCCCGGAGCGCGAGCACCGGCACCTCGTGCACCCCGTCACACTGCGGCCGGCGTCGGAGGTGGCCCGTGCGACGGGCGCCGAGAAGGTCGACGCGTCCTGCTACCACCACCAGCGTGTCGACCGCCTCGGCACGGGGCTGGAGGTGACGGCCACCGCGGTGGACGGCACCGCCGAGGCGCTCGAACTCACGGGTGCGCGCGGCTGGTTCACGGCCGTCCAGTGGCATCCCGAGGACACCGCCGCCGACGATCCGGCCCAGCAGAACCTCTTCGACGCCCTCGTCCGGGCCGCCCGCGACCGGAGCTGAGCGCGGGTTCAGGGACTGGGTACATGCTCAAGGGAGAGTGGGTTCATGGGCTGAGAACGGGTTCGGGACTCGGGGCGAAGGGGAGCAGTTCGTCGCTACCCGGCTGCACCACGCCGTAGCTGCTCTCCGGGACCTTGTTCCAGGCGCCGGGCAGATCACCCAGGGGCTCGGAGACGACGAGCCGGGTGTCGTCGGAGACCTCGCGCAGGAAGGTCAGGTCGGGGTGGAGCGACCGGAGCGTCTCCACATCGGTGCTGTAGTACAGCGAACGCGAGGCGCCCTGGCTGGAGTAGCGGAAGGCCCACAGCCGCTGCCCCTCCGTGACGGCCAGCGTCATCTGGAGGGGGAACTCCACGCCGTGCTCGCGGCCGACCCGCTCCACCAGGCCCGCCATCCGCGCGACGGCGCCCGGCGGGTCCTCCTCCAGACCGAAGGTGAGCGCCAGGTAGAACATCATCTCGGAGTCCGTCGATCCCTCCATGTCGAGGAACAGCTCCGGGTCGACGACGAGTGCGAGGTCCCGGCGCATCCGGTGGAACTCGGCGATCGCGCCGTTGTGCATCCACATCCAGCGGCCGTGGCGGAACGGATGGCAGTTGGTCTGCTGCACGGCCGTGCCGGTGGTCGCCCGGATGTGGGCGAAGAACAGCGGGGACTCGACGTGGTCGGCGATCTCCCGCAGGTTCCGGTTGCTCCACGCCGGTCCGATGTCACGGAAGACGGCGGGGGTGTGGGTGCGGGAGGACGAGTCGTACCAGCCGACGCCGAATCCGTCGCCGTTGGTCGTCTCCACCCCCATCCGGGAGTGCAGGCTCTGGTCGATCAGCGAGTGCTGGGGCCGGTACAGGATGGTGTCGAGCAGCACAGGTGTTCCCGAGTAGGCAAGCCACCGGCACATGGGCCTCCGCCTTTCTTGGTGTTCTGTCGTAGGCGCCGACCGGCGCGTCTCACCCGGTTCCCCGGGGCCGGCCGTGTCGGCGCGAGCAGGGTGCCGCGCGGCCGGTCGGCCGTCGCCGGCGAGACCGACCGCGGCCCAGAGGAGTCCGCGGCATGACCCCCACCTACGGGGCCCCGGCCGGCGGCGCGCTCCTGGGCGCCGCCTCCGGTGGGGCCCTGACCGGGATCTTGTCCGGCCGGGCCCCCGCCGGCCCGTTGCCCGGCGTGGCCGGCCGGTCTCCCCGACGCGGAGCCACGGCCCTTCATGCGGTGCCCTCCCCTTCCTCTCCTCTCACATGTCGCTCGAAGCGAGGGAGTCGTCCTTGCGCACGACGCACAGGGCCCAGATGACGAACCCGGACACCGCGATCATCACGATCGACCACGCCGGGTAGTACGGCAGCGAGAGGAAGTTCGCGACGATGAGGAGCGAGGCGACCCCCACGCCTGCGACGCGTGCCCACGTGGACGTCTGGAACAGCCCGGCACTCACGATCAGAGCGACGGCACCCAGGATCAGGTGGATCCAGCCCCAGCTGGTGAGGTCGAACTCGTAGACGTAGTTGCGGGTGGCGAGGAAGACATCGTCCTCGGCGATCGCCGCGATGCCGCGCAGGACGTCGAGAACACCTGCGATCAGGAGCATGACGGCGGCGAACGCCGTCAGTCCGGAGGCCCATCCCTGCTTGGCCGAGTGCGTGCGCGTGGGGCGGGTGTGGTGTGTGGTTGCCATGCTGCTGCCTCGTTTCGTGTCGGCTCCGGGCGCGGTCGGCGACCGGAGGAGTGGGGGACGTGAGTCAGCGTTCCGGGGCGCCGGAGCCGCTCAGCACCAGTTCCTTGGCCCGGCGGAACTCCTCGTCGGTGATGTCACCGCGGGCGCGGATCTCGGAGAGCCTGGTCAGTTCGTCGACGCTGGTGGTCCGGCCACCGGAGGCGGCGGCGGTCTCACGGATATAGCTGTCGAAGGCCTGCTGCTGGGCGCGGGCCTGCGCCACCTCGCGGCGGCCCATGTTCTTGCCGCGGGCGACCACGTAGACGAACACGCCGAGGAAGGGCAGGACGATGGCGAACACCAGCCAGCCCGCCTTGGCCCAGCCGCTCAGCTCGTCGTCGCGGAAGATGTCGGCGATGACCCGGAACAGCAGGACGAACCACATGATCCACAGGAAGAACACCAGCATCGTCCAGAAGGCGCTCAGCAGTGGATAGTCGTACGCGAGATAGGTCGGCCCACTCATGTCTCTCCTCCGTCCTGCCCATGCCCGGCGGTCACGCCTGGCCTTGCCCCCTCAGCGTGCCCACCGTGGGGACCGCGCGTCCTCACCCGAGAAGGGTGAAGCCGCGTCGTCGGCAGTGCGGACCGGTGGCCCATCGGCCTACTCGTGGTCCGGGGGCCGGCCGCGCGGGAGGTGGGCCGTCCGGTACCAGCCGGTGGCCGCGACCACGGGGCCGAGGGCCAGGCCGGACACGGCGACCAGGAACACCGAGATCAGCCAGGACAGGAACGTGAAGACCGGTCCGAGCGGGCCGAACTCCTCCAGGCTGCGCTGCATGGCCGCCGGCATGAACAGGCGGGCCGCCCAGCTCAGCACCACCGTGCCCGTTCCCGCCAGCACGGCTCCGGGGAGCAGCTCCCGCCAGCCGATCCGGCCGCCGAGCAGCAGATGCTGGGACCACCACCACAGCAGCGGCGCCGCCAGCACGGACAGCACCAGCCCCGTCGCGGTGCCCAGGCCGAAGCCGCCGCGCAGCGGTGCCTGGAGCAGCAGGGCGCCCAGCCAGACCACGAGCCAGAGCAGCCAGCGCCACACCGTCACCGCCCGAAGGGGTGCCCTGGGCAGGTGCCAGCACCGTTCGCACACCGCCTGGAGCGCCCGGCTGAAGGCGGTGGCGGAGACGAGGGTGATCAGCACTCCGAGGGCGCCCACGGTGTCGCGGGTGGTGCCGGTCGCGGCGAATGCCTGACGCATCTCGTCGAGGGTGTCGCCGCGGATCCCCAGCACCGCGCGGAGCGAGTCGACCAGCAGGTCCTGGATTCCTCCGGGGGCGAAGGACGCCACCGTCATCAGCAGGGGGAGCGCCGTGACGAAGGCCTGGGCGGCCAGTCGTACGGAGCCCTCCACCACGTTGAGGGCCGACAGGCGGGGCAGGAGCCGGGCGGCGGGACCCGCGCGCAGCCCGGCGGCGACCCGTTCGGCCCTGCTTCTGCGGGCGGGGGTGTCGGGGGCAGCCGGGGCGCGCCGTCTGGTCATGGCTCAGGGAGCCGCTCGCTCCGCGTCACCGCTGGGCCGCCCTCCGGGCTCAGCGGCCATCGCTGCTCCCCCGGACGGACGCGCGGCCGAGTGCGGCGCGCCCGGCGAGGGCGACGGCGCCTTCGGCCAGGCCGAGCAGGACGAGCCACAGGCCGAGCAGCCGGGTCAGGGCGCGCGCGGACTCGGCCGGGAGGGCCAGCACCACGACCCCCGCGACGACGCCGAGGATCACGGCGCCGAGGAGGAAGCCGCGGTGGGGAAGGTCCTTGGAGGACATGGCCGTGTACAGGGCGAGGAGGCCCGTCACGAGCCACACCATGCCGACGATCAGTGCCAGTGCGGTGATGGTCTGCAGGGGGTTCCGCAGGCACAGCACCCCGGCCACGGCGAACGCTTCCCCGGACTGCTGATCGCCGTGCTGTACGTCGTGGCCGGGGTGCTGTGCCTGCGGAA
>NZ_LIRK01000746.1 GCF_001419765.1 Streptomyces torulosus | reverse complement strand
GAGTTCGAAGCCCCACCAGGGTCCGAGGCGTCCGACGCCGACCTGGACCTCGTCGGAGACGCACAGGGCGCCCGCCCGCCTGGCAGCGGTGAACACGCCGTCGAGGTAGCCGTCGGGGAACACGATGTTCCCGCCCGATCCCATCAGGGACTCGGCGATGAAGGCGGCCGGGGGTCGGCCGTCGGCCGAGATCCGCTCGAGGTCCGCTCGCACCAGTCGTACGACGTGTAGGACAGGCTGAAGCCGTGGCGGCGGCCGAGAACATCGAGCACCTGCTGGGCGGGGGGCAGTACCTCGGTGCCGATGCCGCCGCCCCGGATCAGGGCGATCCGGTGGTTCGTCGTCATGGCGTCGATTGCAGCAGGGCGGTTGGTGGGGCGTCCAAGACGCAAAGCGGATCTGTCTTATAAGCGGGGCCTATCAGCTGTCGGCGGCCGAGGTCGCGGCCGTGACGAACGCGGCGGCTGCGGGCGACAGGAGGCCGCGGCGGGCGACGAGGGCGATGTCCAAGGTGTTCTCCGGCTCGATGTCCAGAACGCGGGCGCCCACGGAGCCGCGATAAAGCCGCCTTATAGGGCGGCCTTATAAGGCACATCGGAATTGGGTCTTGGACGCGCTGCCCCGCCCGCTGCTGCAATCGGCCCTATGACGAACCAGAACCACCGCCTCGCCCTCGTCCCCGGTGACGGCATCGGGGCCGAGGGCGTGCCGCCGACCCGGCGATTCGGCGAAGGTGCCCGTCCCCTCCTGGGACGGCACCGCGTGGTTCCTGCCGTCCGGCGGCGCCTGCGACAAGGCGAAGGACGAGTCGTTCTGAGCCAATACCGACGGCGGTGACACTGCCCAGAATTTTCGCGGCGTGATCGTGGCGAGTCCCCACCGCCCCTGCGGGGCGTGCTCGCCCGCCCCTTGCCGCACGCCACGCACCCGCACGCTTGAACACGCTCCGAGAGAAGGCCCGGCCTGCCATGACCGCCGTAGCGCACCGCAGCGAGCACGGCCTGCTCGGTTATCGCGACGTCCCCGCTGAGGCGTACTGGGGCCGATGCGTCGCGGGGATCACGGCCAACATCCAGGCGCTGCGGGCGGCGGTGGAGAACTCGATCGGTCTGGTCACCGCCCTCAACCCGTACATCGGCTACGAGGCGGCGATCGGCATCGCCCAGGAGGCCCTCGCCACCGGACGCGGGGTCGCCGAACTCGTCCTGGACAAGGGCCTGCTGCCCGCCGGGCCCCTCGCCGAGCTCCCGCGTCCCGAGGCCGTCGCGGGACCCGGTCAAGCCCTGGTGTGACGTGAGCAGGCGCGACCCCGACTGACATTCGCCCCCAACTACCCGTAAGGGAGCAGGAATTCGCCATGTCCCTACCCCGCCATGCCCAGACGCGGCCCGTCCCCGAGGCGGCGGTGCTGGACGGGCTGCCCCCGGTCCGTGAGGTGAGTGCCGCGGAAGTGGCCGCCCGGATCGCCGGCGGTCCCCGTCTCGTCGTCCTCGACGACGATCCCACCGGCACCCAGACGGTCGCCGACGTACCCGTCCTGACGTCCTGGACGGTGGACGACCTGCGCTGGGCGCTGTGCCAGGACAGCGCCGTCTTCTTCGTCCTCACCAACACCCGCAGCCTGTCCCCCGCGGACGCCGCCGCACGCAACCGCGAGGTGGTCCGCGCCCTGCACGCCGCCGCGGCGGCCGAGGGCACCGGCTACGTCCTGGCCAGCCGCGGCGACTCGACGCTGCGCGGCCACTTCCCGCTGGAGACCGACGTCCTCGCCGAGGAGCTGACCGAGCTGGACGGCAGAGCCCCGGACGGCGTCGTGCTGGTGCCCGCCTACATCGAGGCGGGCCGGCTGACCGTCGGCTCCCACCACTGGATGCGGACCACGGACGGACTGCTCCCGGTCGGGATGAGCGAGTTCGCCCGCGACGCCACCTTCGGCTACCGCAGCTCCTCGCTGCCCGAGTGGGTCGAGGAGAAGACGGGCGGACGCGTCCCCGCTGACGAGGTCCTGCGCGTCACCCTGGACGACCTGCGCGGCGGCGGCCCGGCGCACACGGCACGGCTGCTGTCCTCGCTGCGCGGCGGACGGGTGGCCGTGGTCGACGCGGTGTGCGACGACGACCTGCGCGTGCTCGCCCTGGCCCTGGCGCGGGCGGAGGAGAGCGGCACTCGGCTGCTGTACCGGGTCGGGCCGTCCTTCGTCAGAGCCCGCGCCGGACAGGCGGCGCGGGCCCCGCTCACCCCGGCCGCACTGCGCCGGCTCACCCCAGCCGCAGTGCGCCCGCCGCACGGCGGCGCACCCCACGGTCTCGTCGTCGTGGGGTCTCACATGGCGCTCACGACAGAGCAGTTGGACCGGCTGCGGGAGCGCGGCGGGATCGCCGAGTACGAGCTGGACGTGGCGCTGCTGCTCGACGAGGGGCGGCGTGACGCCCACATCGCCGAGGTCGCGGCCGCGGCCGCCGACGCGCTGGACTCGGCCGATGCCGTGATCCGCACCTCTCGGGTGCTGGTGACGGGTGCCGACGCGGACGACAGTCTGGCGATCTCCCGCCGGGTCTCCGCCGCGCTCGTCCAGGCGGTCCGCCAGGTCAACGCCGCCCGGCGGCCCGCTTTCGTCGTCGCCAAGGGCGGCATCACCTCCAGCGACACCGCCACCCACGGCCTCCGGATCCGCCGTGCCTGGGCCCGGGGCACGCTGCTGCCGGGCATCGTCTCGCTCTGGGAGCCCGTGGACGGCCCCGCCGCCGGCATCCCCTACATCGTCTTCGCCGGGAACGTCGGGGGCGCCGACGCCCTCGTCGACGCCCTCGACCTGCTCAGGAGTGCCTGATGCTGCTGCACGGAACCGATGCCCTGAAGGAGGCCGCGGCCGCCGGTCACGCCCTGCCCGGGTTCGTCGCCTACAACCTGGAGACGGTCCAGGGGATCACGGCCGCCGCCGAGGCCGCGGGACGGCCGGTCGTCATCCAGGCGGGCTCCAGTCCCTTCAAGCACGCCGGTCGCGAGGCCCTGATACGGCTGGCGCTGGACGCCGCCGCACGCTCCACGGCCCTTCTCGGAGTGCACCTCGACCACAGCCGGGACCTGGACGAGATCACGGCCTGCCTGGAGGCGGGCTACACCTCCGTCATGGTCGACGGCTCCCACCTGCCCTTCACGGAGAACATCGCGCTGACGCGGGAGGCCGTCCGCCGGGCCCGCGACCACGGCGCCTGGGTGGAGGCCGAACTCGGTGCCCTCCCCGGCGACGAGGACGTCTCCACCGACGCCGTCGCGCACACGGCGGCGATGACCGACCCTCGGCAGGCGGCCGAGTTCGTGGCCGCGACAGGCGTGGACGCGCTCGCCGTCGCCGTCGGCAACGTCCACGGCTTCACCCAGCACCCGGTCCGCCTGGACCTGGAGCGGCTGGCCGCGATCCACGAGGGCGTGACCGTCCCTCTCGTCCTGCACGGCGCCAGCGGTCTGCCCGTCGAGGAACTGCACGGCGCCCTCGCCCGAGGCGTGGCCAAGGTCAACGTCAACGCCGAGTTGCGCCGCGCCTACCTGGAGGCCACGCGCACGGCCCTCCCGTCCGCGCTGCCCGGCTCCGACGTGGTCCTGCTGTGGGCGGCGGGCCGCGACGCGGTCCGGGACGCCGCCCTGGAGGTCATCGGCCGCCTCAGCCCCCGCGCTGAAGGGACGCACGCGTGACCTGATCCCGCCCCGCTGCCCCAGCCGCACCACACCGCCAGACACAGGACCGTCGTGCGCCCCCGGCCGTGCGCGTCGGCGCACGGTTCGCACCGCTCTGTCCCGCGCTCTCGTGCCCTCCTGGGCACGCGGGCCGATACCTCACCCTGTTGGAGCCACCATGTCCACCACTGCCTCGATCGCCGTTTTGCACACCAGCCTGCTGTTCGTCAATCCCGATTCGGTCATCAACGACTACCTCGCGGAACTCGCGCCGGACGCCAGGGTCCTGCACTTCGTCGACAGCGACGTGCTCGCAGCCGTGGTGCGCGACGGCGAGGTCTCGCCTGCCAGCACGCAGCGCATGGTGCACCTGGCCCAGGCCGCGCAGGCCGCGGGCGCCGACGTCATCTTCTCCGCCTGCTCCTCGGTCGGCCCGGCCATCGACGTGGCCCGACGCCTCGTCTCCGTCCCGATCGTCAAGATCGACGACGCGATGACCACGTCCGCGGTCGAGACCGCCGACGTCATCGGCGTCCTGGCCACGGTCCCTACGACGCTGCCGCCGACCCGTGCCCTCGTCGAGGAGAAGGCCCGCGCGGCCGGCCGCGACATCACCGTCCGCGAGCTGCTCTGCGAGGGCGCCTTCTCGGTGCTGATGTCCGGTGACCGCGACCGCCACGACGCGATGGTCCTGGACGGAGCACGGGCGCTGGCCACCGAGGTCGACGCGATCGTACTGGCGCAGGCATCCATGGCACCGCTGGCTCCCGCGATCGCCGAAGCGGTCGGCAAGCCCGTGCTCTCCAGCCCGCGCAGCGGAGCGGAGAACGCGGTGCATGTGCTGAACGAGCAGAGGGCTGAACCTGCCCATGCCACAGCCAGGTCCTGGGAGACCACGCAATGGCAGGGAGGCTGCGGAGCGAGGTGATTGAACCACTGACCGTGGCCGTCCCCGGCCGGAACACAGGAGCCAGCATGCCGAGGTTCGCAGCGAACCTGTCCATGATGTACAACGAGCACGATTTCCTCGACCGCTTCGCTGCGGCCTCGGCTGACGGCTTCCAGGGGGTCGAGTACCTCTTCCCCTATGCGTACGACGCCGCCGAGCTGCGCCGCCGGCTCGACGACCACGGCCTGGAACAGGTGCTCTTCAACGCACCTCCAGGAGCGTGGGAGTCCGGAGAGCGCGGGATGGCGGCACTGCCCGGACGTGAGGCGGAGGCGCGTTCCGGGGTGGACCGGGCGCTGGAGTACGCGGCGGCGCTGGGCTGCCCGCGGGTGCACCTGATGGCCGGGCTGGTCCGACCGGACGCGACACCGGCCGAGCGGGCCAAGCACCGCGACACCTACCTGACCAACCTGGCCTGGGCCGCACAACGGGCCGATGCGGCGGGCGTCGACATCCTGATCGAGCCGATCAACGGCCGAGACATGCCCGGATACTTCCTGAGCACCCAGGCCGAGGCCCACGCCGTGGTGCAGGAAGTGGGAGCCGCCAACCTCAAGGTGCAGCTCGACCTCTACCACTGCCAGATCGTTGAGGGCGACCTCACCACGACACTGTGCCGCGACCTGCCGACGGGCCGGGTCGGTCATCTGCAGATAGCGGGCGTGCCCGACCGGGGTGAACCCGACCAGGGTGAGTTCAACGTCCGCCACCTGCTCGACGTGGTCGACGAGCTGGGCTTCGACGGGTGGACCGGCTGCGAGTACCGCCCCCGCGCCGGCACGAGCGAAGGTCTTGGCTGGCTCAACGACTACCGCAGCCACCGAGCAGAAAGCGCACGAGGATGAGCGGTACGGCCTCGCCCCTGACCTGGTCACCTTCGCCAAGGGCGTCACCTCCGGATACGCCCAGCCCGCCCTTCATCACCACCGACGACCAACTCCGCTGGCCCGTCGCCGACATGGCCTCCACCACGCAACTCCTCACCGCCGACCCGGCCGCCCAGGCCGGCGCCCATGAGGCCTTCGAGACCACCTACGCCCTGCTGTCGGGCCTCATCACCATCCACCAGCGCCACGCCGACGACTACGCCGCGCCCACGCGCCCCGATCTCCAGGAGACCCACCGTGTCTGACACCTTCGTACCCCCCGGCATCGAACTGGGCACCGACACGGCGCCCGTGCACAACCCCTACACCGG
>NZ_LIRK01000745.1 GCF_001419765.1 Streptomyces torulosus | reverse complement strand
GTCTGCGGCCGGCCGCAGACCGGAGGGGTGCTGGGCGTGGCGGGGGCCGGTGCCCGGTCGTCGGACTCCGGTGGGCTGCCGGGTCCCCGCCTGGGGCTGCGGTACGTCGTCGGGGGCGGACTGGTCGGTGCCGAGCAGGCCCTGGGGGACGACGAAGGCGGCTTGGACGCCGCCGTAGATGTTGCTCTGGAGGCGGACCTGGATGCCGTGGCGGCGGGCGAGCTGAGAGACGACGAAGAGGCCGATGCGGCCGTCCTGGAGGAGGCTCGCGACGTTCACCTGGTCGGGGTCGGCGAGCAGGGCGTTCATCTTGTTCTGCTCGGTGACGGGCATGCCGAGGCCCCGGTCCTCCACCTCGACGGCGAGTCCGGAGGTGACGAGGTTGGCGCGGAGCAGGACCTGGGTGTGGGGGGCGGAGAACACCGTGGCGTTCTCGACGAGTTCGGCCAGCAGGTGGATGACGTCGGCGACGGCATGGCCGCGGAGGGTGCCGTCGACCGGGGGTACCAGCTTGACCCGTGAGTACTGTTCGACCTCGGCGATCGCGGAGCGCAGCACCTCGGTCATGGGGACGGGGTTGCTCCACTGGCGGCGGGAGACGGCGCCGCCGAGGACGGCGAGGTTCTCGGCGTGGCGGCGGATGCGGGTGGCGAGGTGGTCGACGTGGAAGAGGCCCTTGAGCAGGTCGGGGTCCTCGATCTCGTTCTCCAGGTCGTCGAGGATGGAGATCTCGCGCTGCACCAGCGACTGCAGCCGCCGGGCGAGGTTCACGAAGACCTCCAGCTTCTGCTCGCTGCCCGCGTGACTGGAGAGCTGGGAGGCCTGGACCACGGCGGTGACGGCGCTGTCGTGGGCGCGGGTCAGTTCGGCGGTGAGGAGTCCGAAGTCGTCGGCGTCCGGGCCGTTCTTGGGGCGCGGGCCGCGCGCGGGCGGCTGCTCGCCGCGCCGGAGCGCCTCGACGAGGGCCCGCAGGTCCTCCTCGCCTTTGGCGCTCGACTCGCGCAGGGCGCCGAGGCGTTCGCGTACGGACCTGGCGGTGCGGTCGGCGGCCACTGAGGCGATCAGGACGGCGGCGAGGGCCACCGCGGCGGTGCCGGCGAGCACTGCCCACAGGGTGGGGCCGGGGCGGTGCTCACCGGCGCGGATGGTGAAGAGCACGGCGGCACAGGCGCTGAGGGCCACCGCGGTGGGGGGCAGGACCGCCAGACGCAGCAGTTGTGGCCGTATGTGGATCTCGGGCAACGCGGGGACGGCACGGGTGGCCGATCGCCCGTGCCGCCCGCCCTCACGGCGGTCTGCGCGTGCGGCCGGTGCGCGAAGGTGAGACATCAGCGTCCTCGTACTGGTCCGTCTGGGTGTGGGGGGTGCCGCGTCTGGGCGACTTGGGCGTGCGCCATCGCATGTCGGTCGGGAGAGTCGAAGAATTCGGCACTGCGTCGACCGACGGCAACTCACAGTAGTCGCCAACGCGTCATGTGCGGTGCGCAGTTGACAAAGAGCCCCGCAAAGCGCGCGGCTCTGATATGAGGCTTCGCACGACAGACCGATATTTCTTCGGACGGGTGTTCCTGTCGCTTTCTTTGTGCGACATCATTTCGATCAGATCTGGTCGGAACGGGTCGTCAAAAAACATCGAGGGCCGCGGAGCAATGCGCTCCGCGGCCCTCGCCGTCCATCGAAAAATCACCCTGTCGGGAGAATTTCAAAGAGGTTGACGATGTCGGTCGCCGATTTCCGAAGGGCCGACTTTCGAAGGGTCGGCTCTCGAAAGGTCGGCTTTCGAAGGGTCAGCTCTCGGCGACCAGATCGAGCTGTTCCCCGACCGGCGGCCAGGCGGTCCAGCCCTCGGCCGGCCGACGGGCGACGGATCGCCACCACGGGTCGGCCGGCGGGGTGTTCCGCGGCTCGAACGGCTCGCCCGGCCGCGGCGTGGCCAGGGTGACCCCCGCCTCGTGCGCGGCCCACAGCGAGCGCTCGCCGGGCTCCGCCCAGGAGTGCATCGCCAGATTGAACGTCGCCCAGTGGATCGGCAGCAGCACACCGCCGGTTCCGCCGCCCTGGAGGTCGAGGTGGGTCTGCAGCCCTTCCTCGGGCGTCATGTGGATGTCGGGCCAGAACTCGCTGTACGCGCCGATCTGGATCATGGTGATGTCGAACGGGCCGTGCTCGGCGCCGATGTCCTTGAAGCCCTGGAAGTAGCCGGTGTCGCCGCTGTGGTAGATCCGGTGCTCGTCACCGGCGACGACCCAGGACGCCCACAGCGTCTGCTGGGCGTTGCGCAGGCCGCGTCCGCAGAAGTGCCGGGCGGGGGTGGCGGTCAGGGTGAGGCCGCGGACCTTCGTCGCCTCGTTCCAGTCCAGCTCGCGGATGCGGCCCTCGGAGACACCCCAGTGCTCCAGATGGGCGCCGACACCGAGGGGGACCGCGAAGACCGTGTCCGTGCCGGCCAGCGCCTTGATCGTGGGCATGTCGAGGTGGTCGTAGTGGTCGTGCGAGATGACGACGACGTCGACCGGGCCGAGGGCGGCCAGGGGCAGCGGCGCGGGGTGGAGCCGCTTGGGTCCGGCGAAGGCGAACGGGGAGCAGCGCTCACCCCAGACGGGGTCGAAGAGCACCCGGTGTCCGTCGATCTCGGCAAGCACGCTGGAATGGCCCATCCACGTGATGCGCAGACCGCTCGCCGGGGGTCTGGCCAGGTCGGCGAGGGTCGTGGAGTGCACGGGGATCAGGCCGGCGGGGGCCCGGCGGACCCGCTCGTCCTTACGGAGGTACCCCTTGGCCATTTCCAGGGCCACACCGCGCGAGGGGGCGAGGCGGGCACCCTCCGGGTTCACGAACGCGCCGTTCGCGAAATGCGGGGACCGGCGGATCCGCTCCAGCCTGGCACCGGTCGGAACCGCACCGAAGGCGGCTGGCTGGACTCGCAGCCCCGAGCTCTGCGAACGGGAACCGGACACGGCACCTCCTGGTGGATTCGCTGAGGCATTCCATTATGGTCCGCCCCGCTGACAGCACCGCGCCCGATCCGTGGGGGCACGGTGACATACTGACCAACGGTTCAGTAGTGCCATCTGTTCCCCGGGTAGCGCGGACCCGGCGCCTGCTCTCTACAACCCGGTCCGCCCGCCATCCGTTCCCGCCCGCCACCGCCACTCGTCCTCCGGCCGTCTTCCAGGAGCCCGTATGTCCGCCCCGTACCTCTCCCTGACCTGGACCGATCACGTCACGGGCCGCCACGGGTTCCTCGTGGTGGACCGGCTGGTGCGCGGGGTGGCCAGCGGCGGGCTGCGGATGCGGCCGGGCTGCACCCTCGACGAGGTCGCCGGGCTGGCCCGCGGCATGACCATGAAGGAGGCGCTGCACTACGACCCCGAGGGCCGTTACGTCCCGCTGGGCGGCGCCAAGGGCGGTATCGACTGCGATCCCCGGGACCCGGAGGCGTACGGCGTCCTGGTGCGCTACCTGCGGGCGACGCGCCCGTACATCGAGGCGTTCTGGACGACCGGCGAGGACCTGGGGCTCTCCCAGGACCTGGTGGACCGGGCGGCCGCGGAAGCGGGCCTCGTCTCGACCGTCCAGGCCGTCTATCCCCTGCTCGACGACGAGCGGGCCGCCCGGCGGCGGCTGGCGGACGCGTTCGCCGTCGAGGTGGACGGCATCGGGCTCGACGCGCTGGTGGGCGGCTGCGGGGTCGCCGAATCCGTCCTCACGGCCCTGGACCGGACCGGCACGCCGTACGCCGGGACGCGGGTCGCCGTGCAGGGCCTGGGCACCATGGGCGGCGCCACCGCCCGCTTCCTCGCCCGGGCGGGCCTCACGATCGTCGCCGTGGCCGACATCAAGGGCACCGTCTCGAACCCCGCCGGCCTGGACGTCGAGGCCCTGCTCGCCGCCCGCGACGCCCATGGCACGGTCGACCGCTCCGCGCTGCGCCCCGAGGACCGGGAGACCTCCGCGGACGCCTGGTTGGCCGTCGACGCCGACGTCCTGGTCCCCGCGGCCGTCTCGTACGCGATCGACCCGGCCGACCAGGGGAGGATCACCGCACGTCTGATCGTCGAGGCGGCCAACATGCCGGTCCTCCCCGAGGCCGAGGACCTGCTCACCGCCCGCGGGGTGACGGTCCTCCCCGACGTGGTCGTCAACTCCGGCACGAACGCCTGGTGGTGGTGGACCCTGTTCGGCGACATCGCCCCGGACGCGCGCAGCTCCTTCGACCACACCCGCCGCTCCATGCGCGCCCTCGTGGACCTGATACTGTCCCGCGCCGAGCGTGACGGCACGACCCCCCGGGCGGCCGCCCACGCGCTGGCCGCCGACCGCCTCCCGGTCATCGAGGCACGCTATGGGCGCCACCGCCCGATCTGACCCGTAGGTAGGGTTGCCGTGTGGGCAGGGTCAGGTTGAGCGTGGCCGAGCGGCGCGAGGAGCTGCTGCGGGCGGCCATCGAGCAGATCGAGGCGCGGGGCGTGGCGGCGGTACGGATCGCCGACGTGGCCGCGTCCCTCGGCGTGAGCAACGCCTTGGTGCTCTACCACTTCTCGACCAAGGAGAAGCTGGTCGCCGAGGCTTTCCGCTACGCCGCCGAGGGCGATCTCGCCCACCTCCGCAAGCTGATCGCCCGCCGGACGACCGCGCTGCGCCGCCTCCGGGCGGCCGTCCGCTGGTACGCCCCCACCGGCCAGGCCAAGGGCTGGCGCCTGTGGATCGAGGGCTGGGCGGTCTCCCTCCGCGACCCCGCCCTCCGTGAGGTCACCCGCGACCTGGACCTCCAGTGGAAGGCCGCGCTCACCGGCCTCATCGAGGAGGGCGCGGCCGCCGCGGAGTTCCACTGCCCCGACCCGCAGGCATCGGCCCTCCGCCTCACCGCCCTCCTGGACGGCCTGGCCGTACAACTCACGTCCTACGACGGAGCGGTCTCCCGCACAAAGGCCCAACAGTGGGCGGACGAGACCCTGGCCCGCGAACTCAACCTGCTGGAATCCCCGACGCCCTGACCCCAGGGACCGCCGCCGTACCACGGCGACGGGCCGGCCGCCCACACACGGAAGGGGCCGTGCCGGTGCGTCAGGCCCGTCGCCTACAGCGGTCCGGAGAACCCGTCCCCACTCACCCCCGAGCGGTAGGGCACCGAGCCACGGGCTGACGCACCGGCACGGCTCCGCCCCACGACGAACCGCACGCGCGAGCGGCCGAACCCCACCGGTTCAGGCCACGGAAGCGATCCGCATCTTGATGTCGTCGGGCGACAACGCCCCCTTCGCCGACACATGGTCCCCGGACGACTCCCCGCGCAGCCGACGCCCGATCCACGGCACGAGGTACTCCCGCGCCCAGTGGATGTTGTCCCGCCGCACCTCGAACGTCCCCCGCGGCGGCAGCGGCGGCCATGGCTGCTCGGGATCCGCCGGCACCTCCAGGCCCAGCACCTGCCCGGCCCGCAGCGCGACCCGCGTGTGCCCCTCGGGCGACAGATGCAACCGGTCGTCGTCCCAGGCCCGCCGGTCCTGCACGGTCCTCAGCGACCACAGGTCGAGCACGGGACAGCCGTACCGGTCGGCGATGGCCCGCACATGCCCGTTGTACGTCGCGATCTTCCCCCGCAGGTGCCGGAGCACCGGCACGTCACGTGTGTCGAAGCCGGTGGTCACCATCACCGTGCCGACCGCCGAGGTGAGCCGGACCACCGCGCGCTCGAACCGCTCGGCGACCTCGTCGGGGTCGGTGCCGGGACGGATGATGTCGTTCCCGCCCGCACAGAAGGACATGAGGTCCGGCGCGAGTTCGAGAGCCCTCGGCACCTGGTCCTCGATGATCTGGTCGAGGAGCTTCCCGCGTACCGCGAGATTGGCGTATCTGAAGTCGCCCTCGGGCACCCGGTCCGCGAGGAGCACCGCGAACCGGTCCGCCCAACCGACGAACGCCCCGTCGGGGCCGGGGTCGCCGACGCCCTCGGTGAAGCTGTCCCCCACCGCCACGTACGACCCGATCACTGATCTGCTGTTCTTCGAATCGTCTGCCACATCGGGCCATGATTCACCTTCGGATGTGACCTACGCGACCGTAATAAGGGGTTGACGGGCGGTGAGATAGACCACGCTTCAAGATTCGATCAACCCGGGAATACGCCAGGTCGGGACAGCCGCCACACCCGGAAGTCCTGGATCCGGAAGTGACTCCACGTCGTCCGGAAAGCGAAGTGGCCACTGGTGTACGGGTCGGGGTCGACGTAGTCGAAGACCAGCCGCCCGTTGTTCCACCACCGCACCGTGGAACCGTCGGACACGATCCGCACCCGATGCGGTTGGTTCGCGACCAGCAACGGCTCGGTGTAGTCGAGGACGAGCGGCCGGACGCCCGCCTCCCCCACATAGCGCCGCAACCGCGTCGTCGTGTTGGTGTTGGCGCCGTACCCGACGTAGTACGTCTTCAGATGGTCGTACTCGGCGAGCGCCCCGCCGCGCGCGGTGGCGAACAGATCACCGGGCGAGCGCACGTCGACCGCGTTCCAGAAGTTGTTCAGGTCGGACACCCGGTCGTTGACTCCCCCCGCGGAGACCGGTGTGGCGGTGTACTCGATGACGTACGGCCCTTCGAGCTTCCGCCTGAACCAGACGGTCGCCCCCGCGGGTACGTCGACCTCCAGCACCCCCCGCGCGGCACGGACCGTCCCCCCGCGCTCCAACTCCACGGCCCACTGCCGAAGTCCCCGCCGAAAACCATCACCGGCGATCAACCGCCCCCGACGCCACGGGCCCCCGCCGACACCGACACCCACACCG
>NZ_LIRK01000744.1 GCF_001419765.1 Streptomyces torulosus | reverse complement strand
GCGGGTCGAGCATGCGATCGGCCGGCTCAAGAACTACAAGATCCTCCGTGACTGCCGACAGCCCGGCGACGGCCTCCACCACGCGGTCCAGGCCGTCGCCCACATGCACAATCTCGCCCTCGCCTCGTGATCAGAACAGCCGTGACCCGGGCTTTGACCTGCAAAATCACGGCCTTCTGCAACACGCTTTAGGGCCTGTTGTGAAAGTGGCCTCGTCGCCCGGAGGGCGGCCGCGCGGCGTCCGGTGCGTGCTCTCGGCGTGCCGCCCGAAAGCCCTCGTACTGGGCGTACTCGGGCTTTCGGGCGGTGCGGCGAGAGTGCGTGCCGGGCGTCGCGCGGCAGAGGTCACTTTCGCAACAGGCCCTAGCCCATCAGGGTGCGGGCCGCCTCTATCGCGTCGGACAGGTCGTTCAGCTGTTTGTCCTCCCTGTACCTGCTCAGTTCGCGGACACGGGAGGACAGTTCGCCCAGGGTGGGGCCGGCCGGGAGGTCGGTCCAGCGGGTGTCGTCGCGGCGCAGGGCGTCGGCGAAGTAGGCGGCCGCCGCGGCGACCTGGAGGCCGCGCGGTGCGGTGGACCACAGGTCGCCGTGGAGGGCCGACGCCTCGATGTCCGCGGACTCCTCGTGCGGGGTGCGGCTGTCGGGGTCGAGCCAGCGGACGGTGGCCGTCGCCAGGTGGCCGGCCTCGGTGCCGGACCGGGTGCGGACGGCGTAGAGGGCGGTGACGGTGTGGCCGGGGCCGACCTCGCCGCCGTCCACGCTGTCGTCGCGGAAGTCCTCGTCGGCGACCTGCCGGTTGTCGTAGCCGATCAGGCGGAACTCCTCGACCGCCTCGGGGTCGAAGGCGACCTGGGCCTTGGCGTCGCGGGCGGTGAGGTCGACGTGGCGCGGGAGTTGCTCGCAGAAGACCTCCTCGGCCTCCTTCTCGGTGGAGACGTACGTGGTGTGGCCGTCGCCCTTGTCGGCGAGGCGCTCCATCAGGGCGTCGCCGTAGTCGCTGCCGACGCCCACCCCGAAGAGGGTGATGCCGTGTTCGCGGCGCTCGTCGGCGACGCGTTCGAGGATGGTGTCGGCGTCGGTGTCGCCGGTGTTGGCGAGGGCGTCCGACAGCAGGACGACACGGTTGGTGGCGCCCTTGCGCAGCCCCTCGACGGCGGTCTCGTAGCCGGTCTCGACACCCGCGCCGAGGTTGGTGGCGTCGGCGGGCTCCAGGCTGTCGACGGCGTCGTGGATCCTGGCCCGGTTGTCGTCGAGGCGGGTCATCGGCAGGACGGTCTCGGCGGTGTCGCTGAAGGTGACGAGGGCGACGGAATCCTGGTCGCGAAGCCGGTCGGTCATCTTGCCGAGGGCGTCCTTGGCGAGGTCGAGGCGGCCGGGCTCGGACATGGAGCCGGAGACGTCGATGACGAAGGTGAGGGCGGCGGGCGGCCGTTCGCGGTCGCCGTCGGCGGCGCGGGTGGCGAGGCCCACGCGGACGAGGGACCAGTCGTCGTCCTTGGTGCGGGCGCCGTCGACGGTGACCGAGAAGCCGTCGCCGTCCGGGCGTTCGTAGTCCTGCCGGAAGCTGTTGATGAACTCCTCCGGGCGGACCGTCGACGGGTCGGGCAGGCTGCCGTCCTCCAGGGTGCGGCGGGCGTAGCCGTAGGAGGCGGTGTCGACGTCCAGGGCGAAGGTGGAGAGGTGGTCGGGCGAGGGGGCGATGTCGCGGGACTCGTCGTCCCGTTGCTCGCCGTTCTGCCCGTCGGGGCCGTCGGGGGCGGGGGCCGGGAAGCCGTCGGCGGTGCGGCCGCCGCCCTTGAGGTCGTCGTGCGAGGAGCCGTTCTCGCCGCTCTGGCCGCAGCCGGTGAGGAGCAGTGCCCCGGCCGTGCCCAGGGCGAGGAGCGCGGTGGTCAGTCGTCGTGTCGTCCCTGTGCTGCGATACCTGTGCATCGGGCCCCCTCGGCACGTCGTCGTCGCCCGGTCGTGGGCGGCTGTTGTGACTGTGACGGCCGAGGGGGCCCGAATGTGCGTCACGGGGCGTTGCGGATGGGTCTCGAAGCGGCCACGGCGAAGGCCCGTCGAGACCGGTGGGTGATCCTCCGTTGACCTACGAGACCACGTCCTTGCGGCCGAAACCGCGGAAGGCCAGGGCGAACAGCACCAGCGCGTACGTTACGGAGACCGAGACGCCCTGGATCATGTCGGTGTAGTCGGGATGCGGGCGGACGACGTCGAGCCAGGCGTACTGCCAGTGCGCCGGCAGGAAGTCGCGCCAGTCGCCGAGGGCGGTCACCGAGTCGAGGACATTGCCGACGATGGTGAGGCCGACGGCGCCGCCGACCGCGCCGAGCGGGGCGTCGGTCCGGGTGGAGAGCCAGAACGCCATGCCCGCGGTGACCAGTTGGGACACGAAGATGTACCCGACGGTGATCACCAGGGCCTGCGCGGCGGCCCCGGAGGACAGTTCGCCGCCCGTGGGCAGTTCCAGCGGGCCCCAGCCGTAGGCGACCGTGCCGATGGCGAGGGCGACGACCGGGAGGAGCACCAGCGCCGCGAGGCTGAGGGTGAGGCCCACGACGAGCTTGGACCACAGCAGCCGGGCGCGGGGCACGGGCGCGGCGAGCAGGTAGCGCAGGGAGGACCAGCTGGCCTCCGAGGCGACGGTGTCGCCGCAGAACAGCGCGACCGGGATGACCAGCAGGAACCCGGCGGCGGCGAAGAGGTTCACCGCGGCGAAGTTCGCGCCGGACGCCGTCGCCGTGTCCATCAGGTTGACCCGGTTGTTGCCCTCGCCGGGGGTGCCGCCGACCTGGAACGCGATCACCAGGATGATCGGCAGGGCGAACAGGATGCCGCCCATGACCATGGTGCGGCGGCGCTTCAGCTGCCGGACCAGCTCCACCCCGAGGGGCAGGGTGCGGCCCGCGCGGTAGCCGTCGGCGACCTCGACGGGGGTCGTGGGTCCGGGTTCCCCGCGCCCGGCTTCTGCGTGCTCGGCACGCTCGGTCAGCGTGCTCATGCGGACTCTCCGATCAGGGTGAGGAAGGCGTCTTCGAGGCGGCGGTGGGGGCCGACCGCGTCGACGGGGACCTCCAGCCGGACCAGCTCGGCGATCAGACGCTGGGCGCTGCCGTCCGCGTCGAGGCGGACGACCAGCCCCTCGTCGGTGCGTACGGCCGAGTCGATGCCCGGCAGTGCGGCGATCTTGTCGACGACGGGCTCCTCCACGGGGGTGGCGGTGCCGACCAGCAGGGTGTCGCCGGAGCCGACGATCTCGGCGACCGGGCCCGCCTGGACGAGCTGTCCGTGGTCCATGACGACCAGGTGGGTGCAGGTCTGCTCCACCTCGGCCAGCAGATGGCTGGAGACGATGACGGTACGGCCGGCGGCCGCGTAGCGGATCATCACCTCGCGCATCTCGCGGATCTGCGGCGGGTCGAGTCCGTTCGTCGGCTCGTCGAGGATCAGCAGGTCGGGCAGGCCGAGCATGGCCTGGGCGATGGCCAGGCGCTGGCGCATGCCCTGGGAGTAGGTGCGCACCGCGCGGGCGAGGGCGTCGCCGAGGCCGGCGATCTCCAGCGCCTCCTCCAGGTGGGCGTCCTCGGCGGGGCGGCCGGTGGCCCGCCAGTACAGCTCCAGGTTCTCCCGGCCGGACAGGTGCGGGAGGAAACCGGCGCCCTCGACGAAGGCGCCGACACGGGACAGTACGGGCGCGCCCGGCACGATCGCGTGGCCGAAGACGCGGATCTCGCCGCCGTCCGGTTGGATCAGGCCCATCAGCATGCGCAGGGTGGTGGTCTTGCCGGCGCCGTTCGGGCCGAGGAGACCCAGCACCTGGCCCTTCTCGACGCGGAAGGACAGGTCGCGGACGCTGTACCGGTCGCCGTTCTTGTACTTCTTGCTGAGGTCGGTGATCTGGAGCGGGACCTCGGCGAGCGCCGGGTCGGGGGCGGGCGTCGTGATGCGGCGGCGGCCGGTGACGAGCAGGACGGCCGCGACGGCCGCGCCGCCGATCGGCAGGTACCAGACCCAGGCGGGCAGGATGTCCGAGCGGTCGGCCCCGCCGAGCGGGGTCGGCACCTCCAGGTCGCCCTTCAGGGAGACGGTGTACGTCGCCGGGGCGGCCGGGGAGGCGTAGCCGAGGTCGGTGGAGGCGAGGACCAGGCGCAGGCTGTGGCCGTCGTCGAGTTCGTGGTCGATGGCCGGGAGGGTGAGCTTCACGTCCTTGCCGGCCTTGGCGCCCTCGACCCGGACGGGCTGGACGAGCTGGGAGGGCAGCACCTGGGAGGCGCCGCCGGGGCCGACGTCGTAGACCTTGGCGAAGAGGACGGCGTCGTCGCTGGTGGACTTCACATGGACGGTCGCCGTGGGTGAGCCGGTGATCTGGAGATCGTCCGTGACGGGTTTGGACTGGAACGCGGCGAACTGGCCGGGGAAGTCCAGCGACAGGCTCACGCCGAGCGAGGACAGCTGGGAGAGGCCGCCGGCGGC
>NZ_LIRK01000743.1 GCF_001419765.1 Streptomyces torulosus | reverse complement strand
CACCCTGGTCTTCGACCACCCCACCGTCACCGCCCTCGCCGTGTTCCTCGGCCAGAAGCTCCTCGGCGAGCGGGAACGCCAGGCGCCCGTGGTGATCAGGGCCGCCGCCGACGGCGACGACCCGATCGCCGTCGTCGCCATGGGCTGCCGCTTCCCCAGCGGCATCGGCTCCCCAGAGGAGCTGTGGCGGGCCCTCACCGACGAGGCGGACCTCATCGGCCCGTTCCCCGTGGACCGGGGCTGGCCCCTGCACCGGCTCCACGACCCCGACGGGGCCGCACCGGACTCCAGTTACGTCGACCACGGCGGTTTCCTCTCCGACGCCGCCCTCTTCGACCCGGCGTTCTTCAACATCTCGCCGCGCGAGGCGCCGGCGATGGACCCCCAGCAGCGGCTCCTGCTGGAGACCTCGTGGGAGGCCCTGGAGCGGGCCGCGATCGACCCGTCGACCCTGCGCGGCAGCCGTACGGGCGTCTATGTGGGCGTCAGCGAACAGGGCCACACGGCACGGTTGCTGGACGCGGCCACCGACGTCGAGGGCTACTTCGCCACCGGTGCCGCCGCCAGCGTCGCCTCCGGCCGCATCGCGTACACGCTCGGCCTGGAGGGCCCGGCGGTCACCGTGGACACGGCCTGCTCGTCCTCCCTCGTCGCCCTCCACCTCGCCGTGCAGGCGCTACGGGCGGGGGAGTGCGACCTCGCGCTCGCCGGCGGAGCGACCGTCATGTCCGAACCCGCCTCCTTCGTGGGCTTCAGCCGCCAGCAGGCCCTCGCCCGCGACGGCCGCAGCAAGTCCTTCGCCGCCGCGGCCGACGGCTTCGCCCTCGGCGAGGGCGCGGCGGTGCTGGTGGTGGAACGGTTGTCGGACGCCCGCCGCAACGGTCATCCGGTGCTGGCGGTGGTGCGGGGTTCGGCGGTCAACCAGGACGGTGCGTCGAACGGCCTGACGGCGCCGAACGGCCCCTCCCAACAGCGTGTCATCCTCGACGCGTTGGCAGGCGCGGGCCTGTCGCCTGCGGACGTGGACGCGGTCGAGGCGCACGGGACCGGCACCCGGCTCGGTGACCCGATCGAGGCGCACGCGCTCCTCGCGACGTATGGGCAGGACCGTGAACGACCGCTGTATCTGGGGTCGTTGAAGTCGAACATCGGGCACGCCCAGGCGGCGGCGGGTGTGGCGGGCGTCATCAAGACGGTCCTGGCCCTGCGGCACGGGACGCTGCCCCGCACCCTCCACGTGGACGAGCCGACGCCCGAGGTGGACTGGTCGGCCGGCGCGGTGGAACTGCTCACGGAGAACCGCCCCTGGCCGGACACCGGCCGTCCGCGCCGGGCGGGCGTGTCGGCCTTCGGGATCAGCGGCACCAACGCCCATGTCGTCCTCGAACAACCCGACACACCCGCACAGCCGAACCCCCAGCCCGTCACGGAGCCGGTGCTGTTGCCGGAGTCGGTGCCGGAGTCCGAGAGCGCGGAGCAGGGACCGTCCGTCGTCCCGCTCGTCCTGTCCGCCCACGACGACGCGGCCCTGCGCGCCCAGGCGGCCCGATACGCCGCCTTCCTGGCCGAGCGCCCCGACGTACGGCTGCCCGACCTGGCGCTCTCGCTCGCCACCACCCGAGCGGTCCTGCCCACCGCCACCGTCCTCACGGCCACGGACCCCGACGAGCTCCACCAGGCACTCACGGGCCTCGCCGAGGCCGGAGCCACCACGACCGACTCGCCCGCGGGCGGTGGTCTGGCGGTGGTGTTCTCGGGTCAGGGTTCGCAGCGGGTGGGGATGGGGCGTGGTCTGTATGAGGCGTTCCCGGTGTTCGCGGCTGCGTTTGACGAGGTGTGCGGGGCCTTTGAGGGGTTGTTGCCGGGGTCCTTGAAGGAGGTCGTGTTCGAGGGCCCTGCTGAGGTGTTGGAGTCCACCGGTTGGGCGCAGCCTGCTCTGTTC
>NZ_LIRK01000742.1:1584-1799 GCF_001419765.1 Streptomyces torulosus | reverse complement strand
GAGGGCGGCGACCCGGGAACGGGCCGTGGTGCGGCGGGTGTCGGGGGCGCTGCCCGCGGCGTGCTCCATCAACTGGCGGGTGACGGCGGGCGACAGGACGGGATCACCGGCGGCGACCCGGCGTACCGCGTCGACGATCTCGGCGGGCGGGGTGTCCTTCAGGACGAACCCGGCGGCGCCCGCGCGCAGGGCCCGCAGCACCTGGTCGTCGGCGT
>NZ_LIRK01000742.1:0-1571 GCF_001419765.1 Streptomyces torulosus | reverse complement strand
GGCATCCGGATGTCCATGAGGACGACGTCGGGGCGGGCGCGGTCGACCAGGGCGTCCACCTCGGCGCCGTCGGCGGCCTCGCCCACGATCTCGATGTCGTCGGCGCCGCCCAGCATGAAGGAGAGCCCGGCGCGGACGAGGGGGTCGTCGTCGACGAGGAGCAGTCGGATGGGGGTCATCGGCCCACCGTTCGGATGTCGGTCATGGCCCTACCGTAATGACGCCGCGTCACGGACCGACGCCTTCCGCCGGGGCGACCCGTTAGTGTCGGCCGGTACGGCATTCAACTGACGGAGGTTTTGGGTGCGTTACCGACTCCTGGGCCGGACCGGGCTCCGTGTCTCCGAGCTGTTCCTCGGCGCCATGACGTTCGGCGAGCAGGGCGGGGTGGGGGCGCCCCGGGCGGAGTGCGCGCGCATCCTCGACGTGTACGCGGAGGCCGGCGGCAATGTGATCGACACGGCCGTCAACTACCGGGGCGGCGAGAGCGAGCGCATCGTCGGCGAGCTGCTCAAGGGGCAGCGGGACCGGTTCGTGCTGTCCACGAAGTACACCGTCTCGCGCGACGGCACCGACCCCAACGCCGCGGGCAACCACCGCAAGAACCTGGCCCTGTCGCTGGAGACCAGTCTGCGGCGCCTGGAGACCGACTACATCGACCTGTACTGGGTGCACATCTGGGACCGGAACACCCCTCTCGAGGAGACGATGCGCGCGCTGGACGACGCCGTACGGTCCGGGAAGGTGCTGTACGTCGGGATCTCGGACGCCCCGGCGTGGGTGGTGGCCAGGGCCAACACCCTCGCGGAGTGGCGGGGTTGGTCCCCGCTGTCCGCGCTCCAGGTGCCGTACAGCCTGCTCAACCGGGACATCGAGCGTGAGCTGCTGCCGATGGCGGAGGCGTTCGGGATGTCGGTCGCGGCGTGGAGCCCACTGCAGAACGGCATCCTGTCCGGCAAGTACACGCGGGCGGGCGGGCCGGCGCCCGGTACGGCGACCCGGCTGTCCATGGAGACCATCGGGCGGCGGGAGCGGGCGGTCGCGCAGGCCGTGCAGTCCGCCGCGGACGAGCTCGGTGCCACGCCCGCGCAGGTCGCCATCGCCTGGACCATGGCGCACTCCCCCGCCGTCCACCCCATCCTGGGCGCCCGCCGGGCCGAACAGCTCACGGACAACCTGGGCGCGGCGCGGCTGGTCCTGCCGGAAGAGGTCCTGGCCCGCCTGGAGGACACGACCGGCTTCCGTCTCGGCTTCCCCGGCGACTTCATCGACGAGGCGTCGGCCTGGGTGTACGGCTCGGCGGGCCAACGGGTGGTGCCGCGGGAGTGGGGCCGGGGCGCCTGATGGCTCGGGGTTGCGGGTGGTTTTGGCGACTGCGGGTGAGTGGGGGTTTCTCGCGCAGTTCCCCGCGCCCCTGAAAAGCGGCCGGGGCTGCGCCCCGTGCTTTTCAACGGCGCCACCTGGTGAAGGGCGGGCCGCAGGCCCAAGCCTTCAGGGGGAGGTCGGGCCGCAGGCCCGATCCTCCAGGGGCGCGGGGAACTGCGCGAGAAACCCCCACTCACCCGCACCCG
>NZ_LIRK01000741.1 GCF_001419765.1 Streptomyces torulosus | reverse complement strand
GCCGGGGTAGCCCTCGGCGTACTTGTTGGTGAGGACGGAGCCCTGGGCCTCGATGACGGCGAGCGGAGCGAAGTTCTCCGAGGCGATCATCTCCAGGGTGGACTGCTGGCGGTGCAGCTCGGCGTCGACCGCGGCCGCGACCTCCGGGTCCAGCTCGTGCAGAGACGTGTTCAGAACGGTCATCGACGTCCTCCCTGATGAAGCTGATGCGTATGGAGCAACGGATTGAGCGATACGCAACATGGTCAGGGTGGGGTGGGGCCCGGTCAAGGGTGCGTCACGAACGCGCGCGCACGCCGAAGGCCGCCCCGGCGCCGTCACGCTCGTCCGTGTGCCTCCTGCGAGCGGCGTGAGAAGGAGTCGATGACCACGGCGGCGAACAGCACCCCGCCCGTGATCATGAACTGGACGGCGACCGGTGTGTCCGTGATGGCCATGCCGGAGGCGATCGACTGGATGACCAGCATGCCCAGCACCGCCGACCAGGTCGTGCCCCGGCCCCCGAACAGGCTGGTGCCGCCGATGACGGCCGCCGCGATCGCGTTGAGCAGCAGCACGCCAGAGCCGGAACTCTGGCTCACCGACGTGATGCGGGAGGCGAGGAAGAGGCCGCCGATCCCGGCCATGGTGCCCGACACCGCCAGCACCGCCGTCTGGACGCCGGCCACATTGAGGCTGGCGCGCCGCGCGGCCTCGACGCCGCCGCCGAGCGCGTACACCTGCCGCCCGTAATGGGTGCGGCGGAGCACGATGTCGAGGCCGGCCACCACCACCAGGAACACCAGCAGGGCGAGCGGCAGCCCCTGGAAGCGGTTGAGGACGTAGGCGATGGCGAACGCCGGCACCGCCACGACGCCCGTGCGCACCGCGATGCCCGTGAACGAGCGGTGCGGCATGCCGACCGCCATGCGGCGCCGACGGTCCTGGTGGGCGGCGGCGAACACCATGACGGCGCTGATCGCCGCCACACCGTAGGCGACGGCGTCATGGCTGAGGTAGTAGCTGGTCAGCTGGGCGACGATGCCGTCCTCGCTGAGGTTGACGGTGCCGCTGGTGCCCAGGATGTAGAGCATCAGCCCGTTCCAGGTGAGCAGGCCCGCCAGCGTGACGACGAACGCGGGCACCCGGGTTCTGGCGAAGGAGAAACCCTGGACGGTGCCGGCGGCGGTGCCGGCGAGCACCGCGATGACCAGTGCCAGCCATTCGGGCACACCGTTGTTCACGTTCAGCACGGCGAAGACGGCGGCGGCGAGTCCGCTGATCGCGCCGACCGACAGATCCAGCTCGCCGATCAGCAGCACGAAGACGATGCCCACGGCGATCAGCCCCGTGCCCACGATGTCCACGCTCAGGTTGGACAGGTTCCGGGGGGAGAGGAAGTTCTGGTTGAGGATCTGGAAGGTGATCCAGACGGCGGCGAGGACGAGGACGACGGGCAGCGAGTTCAGCTCGCCCGAGCTCAGCTTGCGCCGGAGGGCGGCGAGCCCGCGCTCCGTCGCCCCGGCGACGGCGCGGCCGCGTCTCGGCTCACGGGCCTCGGTGTCGGATCCGGTGGGCTCCGTCCGCGCTTCCTCCCGCATCCCCCTCACCACCCCGCCTCGGGGGTGGCCACCCGGCGGGGCACGTTCTCCGTGGCCCCGGTGATGCAGGCGATGATCTGTTCCTGCGACGCGGTGTTCACATCGAAGAAGCCGTTGTTGCGGCCGAGGCGCAGCACGGCCGCCCGGTCCGCGAGCGCCTTGACGTCGCCCATGTTGTGGCTGATCAGCAGGACCCCGAGACCCCGGTCGCGCAGCTGGTCGACGAGGTCGAGGACCTCGTTGGTCTGCTCCAGGCCCAGGGCCGCGGTCGGCTCGTCCAGGATCAGCACACGGGGCTCGCCCAGCAGGGAGCGGGCGATGGCGACCGTCTGCCGCTGACCGCTGGACAGCGCGACGACGGGGGCGCGCAGATCGGGGATGCCCCGGGTCAGCCGGTCCAGCAGATGCCGGGTGCGGCGCTCCATCTCCACCTCGTCGAGCAGCCCGAACCGGCGGATCTCCCGCCCGAGGAACAGATTGCCGACGACGTCGAGGTTTCCGCACAGCGCGAGGTCCTGGTAGACGGTGGCGATCCCGAGATCGCGGGCGTCGTGCGGGCGCCTGATGTGGACCCTGCCGCCCTCCCACTCGATGACCCCCCTGTCCGCGGGGGTCACACCGGAGATCACCTTGACCAGGGTGGACTTGCCGGCCCCGTTGTCGCCCAGCAGGGCCACGACCTGTCCGGCGTGGATCTCCAGCTCGACGTCCTTGAGGACGTCGACGACGCCGAAGCGCTTGCACACACCGCGCAGCGCCAGCAAGGGGGGACTCGGCACGGGCAACCATCTCCTCACCGGGGCGCGGGGCCCGGTCATGACCGGCTGTCAGGTCAGGCCGACCTTTTCGCAGGCGGCCTGTACGGCGGGGGTGCAGATCTGCTCGACCGTGTAGGCGCCGTCCTTCACCAAGGTGTCCTCGATCGTGTCGGCGGTCACGGGTATGGGGGTGAGCATGACGGCGGGCACCGTCCTGCCGTCGGTGGTGACGGTGTCCGTGGCCACCTCGTCGAGGCTGTCCCCGCGGGCCGCCGCCACCGCCATGGCGGCACCGGCGGAGGCCTCCGGCGCGAAGGGCTTGTACACCGTCATGTACTGGTCGCCGGTGACGATCCGCTGGACGGCTCGAAGTTCGGCGTCCTGTCCGGTGACCGGCGGCAGCGGCTCGACCTTGTTCGCCTTGAGGGCGGCGATGCTGCCGGCGGCGAGACCGTCGTTGGCGGCGTAGACCCCGTCGATGGACTCGGCGCCGAGACTGGCGAGGGCGCTGGACATGTTCATGTTCGCGGTCTCCGTCCGCCACTGGGCGGTGTCGTACTCCTTGCCGATCTTCACCTTGCCCTGGAGCACGGACAGCGCGCCCTTCTTGAACGCCACCGCGTTGGGGTCGCTGAGATCGCCGTTCATCATGACGATCTGGCTGTCGTCCGCGCTCTCGCCCATGGCCGTCAGCAGGGCCTGGCCCTGGAGCCGGCCCACCTCCTCGCCGTCGAAGGAGACATAGCCCGAGATGGGGCCTTCGGCGAGCCGGTCGTAGGCGATGACGGGGATGCCCGCGTCCGCCGCCTTCCCGACCGAGCCCGCGAGCGCCTTGGAGTCCACGGCCACGAGCACGATGGCGTCCATCCCTCGGGTGATCATGGAGTCCATCTGCTCCTGCTGGGCGGCCACCTCACCCTTGGCGTTGCCGTGCTCGACCTCGCAGTCGGCGCAACGCTCCTTGATCTCCCTCTCCAGCAGCAGCCTGTCCTGCGTCTCCCACCGCGCCGTGGTGGAGTCCGGCAGCAGCAGGCCGATCGTCGTGGCGTCGCTCCCGTCCGACGCGTCGTCGGAGGCGTCGTCGGCCCCGCAGGCGCTGAGGACGACGGCCGTCGAGACCGCGGTCACCGCGGTTGCCGCGTCCCGGATGCGGGCCTTCATGTGACAGACCTCCTCGCCCTGCGCCGCGTCGCCCCTCACCGCGCGCGGGGAGGATCCCGTGTGCGCCGCGGGGTCAGGGATGCGTGCCCGGTCGCGGAGCGGCGCCACCGGCTTCGGGACGTACCGCGTGGAAGCGGCGGGGCGACCACGTCGTCAGTTTGTCACCGGCCGCGATGTTCTGCGAATGCTCAGCCGCCGACCCTTCCGCCCGTTCTGTCCGGTCGGTTCGTATATGCGATTCTGGTAGGTGAGTGCCTGATCTTGTCAGGGCTCGCGGCATGGACGGGAGGAAGGTTGCGGACATGCCCCATGACGGCCCTGTCCAGGCCGGAGTCTCGGAGCGGCGGGTGTCCGGGTACGGTGCCGCCGGCACCCGCTACCCCTCCCTGCTGCCGGAAGCCGCCGCGAGCGAACGGGCGCTGACGTTCGCCGGGACGGCGCTCGCCGCCGTCTACACGGCCGGCCCCGCGGACACCGAACTCCGGCTGGTGGAGACGACGGGACGCGCCACCGCCGCGTACGCGCCGCCCGACCGGCTGCCCCTGTCCGGCGGCTCGGCCGTCGCGCACGCCGTCCGCACCGGCCGGCCGCTCTGGCTCGACGCCCCGGGGCTCGCCGGCTACCCGGAGGGCCGGCCGGTGCCCCCGGACATCCGCGCCTCCCTGGGCGCCCTGCCCCTGAGGACCGAGGGCGGCCGCCGGGGCTGCCTCGTCGTCGTGGGACCGTCCGCCGCCGGGTTCGACCCCGAGCAGCGCGGCTTCCTCGGCCGGTACGCCGACGCCGTGGCCGACGTCCTGCGCGCCGGGGACGGCGGTGCCGTGCCGACGTCGCCGCTGACCACCGCACTGCGCGGGATGCACGTCGGCTCGTTCACCCTGGTGCCGGACACCGGTCTCATCGAGGCGGACGAGACCCTGCTCGACCTGGTCGGGATCACCCCGGACGAGTTCGACGGCAAGGTGGACACCCTGCTGGCCCACGCCGTCCCGGAGGACATGCACGCCCTGATGTCCGTGGTGGAGCCCACGACCCAGGCCGTCGAGCGGCGGGAACTGGAGTTCCGGGTCCGCTGCCCCGCGGGCGGGATGCGCTGGCTGAGCCTCGGCTGCCGGGTCCTCGCCGGAGCCGACGGCCGGCCCGAACGGGTGCAGGGCATCGTGACGGCGACCTCCGAATTCCGCCGCAGCGCCGACGACGTCTCCAGGATCCAGTGGCTGACGGCGGCACTCGACGACGCCACGACCGTCCGCGACGTCGGCCGGGTCGTGGTCAGCGCGCTGCGCGAGCCGCTCGGCGCCGACCGGGTGGCGCTCGCCGAACTCCAGGGCGACCGACTCGTGGTGACCGTGCTGGACCCGCCGCAGACCACCTACTGGCCCGAGAGATGGCGGGCCGAATGGCGTACCGAGTGGCCCGAGGCGCCGATCAGCGTCCTCCCCACCCTCAAGACGGCCCTGCGGGACGGCCGCATGGACCTCTGGCCCGCCGGTACCGAGTTCGAACCGGGGCTCCTCGGCATCGGCGACGGCGGACTGGCCGTCCTGCCGCTGCCCGCCAAGGGCCGCGCCGTCGGCGTGTGTCTGATCGGCTGGGACCGTCCGCACGAGTTCGTCCCCGACGAGCGGGCCCTGCTCACCGCCACCGCCGCGCTCGTCGGCGACGCGCTCAAACGCGCCCAGGCGCACGACGCCGAGCAGGAACTCGCGACGATGCTCCAGCGCAGCCTGCTGCCCCGGCGCCTGCCCGACCTGCCCGGCGGCATCGCCGTCGCCCGCTACGTCCCCGCCCGACAGGGCCTCCAGGTCGGCGGTGACTGGTACGACGTCATCGCCCTCTCCGAGGACCGGGTGGCGCTCGTCATCGGCGACGTCCAGGGACACAGCGCCGGCGCCGCGACGATCATGGGCCAGATGCGTACGGCGGTCCGCGCCTACGCGGTCGAGGGCCACCCGCCCGACGTGGTCATCTCGCACGCCAACCGGCTCCTCGTCGGCATGGAGACCGACCTGTTCGCCACCTGCTGCTACGCCGAACTGGACATGGAGGAGGACAACATCCTCTTCGTCCGCGCCGGACACCTCTCGCCGCTGATGCGCCACCCCGACGGCCGCACCGAGGAGGTCCTGGTCGAGGGCGGACCCCCGCTCGGCATCCTCGCGGACGCCGAGTTCCCCATGACGGCCGTCCCCATCGTCCCCGGCGCGGTGCTCGCGCTGGTCACCGACGGTCTCGTCGAGGCCGCCGACCTGCCCCTGGACGAGGGCATGCGCCGGATGCGCGCCTCGCTCACCGTCGCCGACCCGGCGGACCCCGGACGGGTGGCCGACGCACTCCTCGGCGACTTCGGCCCCCGCGAGGACGACGTGGCGCTGCTGCTGCTGCGCTACGACGGGATGCGCACCCGGCCGGTCAAGGCGGGCTGGGCGGTGTGGCGGCTGCCCGACGCGGTCATGCACGCCCGCCGCTTCACCGCGCGCACCCTGCGCCGGTGGCACGCGCAGGAGGTGGCCGACGCGGTGCTGCTGGTCGTCTCCGAACTCGTCACCAACGCCCTGGTCCACACCCAGGGCCCCGTACGCATCGACCTCACCCTGCGCGGCGACCGGGTACGGGTCTGCGTCAGCGACTCCTCGCCCCGCGCCCCGGCCAAACCGGTGATCGTGGACTGGGAGTCGACCGGCGGGCGGGGCCTGATGCTCGTCGAGGCGATGTCCGACTCCTTCGGCACGGTGCCGGTGGCGGGCGGCAAACAGGTGTGGAGCGAGATCGTCGTACCGCGACGCGACACGGCCTCCGCGCACCCGGAAACCCGAACGGAACCGAGGGACCTGTCATGAGAACACGTACGGGGCAGGTCGGGGCGGCGGTCGTCACCGCGCTCATGGCGATGTCCATGGCCGCCTGCGGCGGGGACGACGCATCGGACACGGACGGCGGCTTCACCGTCGGTCTGCTCCTGCCGAGCGGAGCCATCCCCCGCTGGGAGCACTCCGACAAGCCGCTGATCGAGAAGCGGATCAAGGAACTGTGCCCCCGCTGCGCCCTGCGGTACGCCAACGCCGAGAACGACGCGACCCGGCAGCGGGAACAGGTCACCTCCATGATCACCAAGGGGGCCAAGGTCCTGATCCTCGACGCCGCCGACACCCGGGCGATCCGCTCCTCGATCCAGGAGGCCGACCGCGCCGGCGTCCCGGTCGTCGCCTACGACCGGCTCGCCGAGGGCCCGATATCGGGTTACGTCTCCTTCAACGGCGCACAGGTCGGCAGGCTCCAGGGCGCGGCCCTGCTGAAGGCGATGGGCCGCGACGCGCGGGGCGGGACCGTCGTCATGATGAACGGCGACCCGGCCAGCCCCAACGCCGCCTGGTACCGGGACGGCGCCCTGTCCGTCCTCAAGGGCAAGGTGAAGATCGGCAGGGAGTACGAGACCCGGGGCTGGAGCACGGACAACGCCCACGCCAACATGGACGCCGCGATCGCCGCCCTCGGCCCCCGGCGCATCGACGGAGTCCTCGCGGCCAACGACGCGATCGCCGCCGGAGCCATCTCGGCCCTCAAGAAGGCCGGCGTCAGCGAACTGCCGCCGGTCACCGGCCAGGACGCCGACCTCGACGCCGTACGGCGCATCGTCGCGGGCGAGCAGACCATGACGGTGTACAAGCCCTTCCAGGCGGAGGCGTCCGCGGCGGCCCGTATGGCCGTCGCCCTGGGCCGCGGCGAGGACCTCGACGACATCGCCACCACCACGACGGACAGCCCCACCACCGAGGACATCCCCACCGTGCTCCTCGCACCGACCCCGGTGACGATCGGCACCATCAAGCCGACCCTCGTCGACGACGGCGTCTACACCGTCGACCAGATCTGTACCCCGGCACTCCGCGCCGCCTGCGACCGGGAGGGACTCACCTCCTAGGCGGGTCCCGCCGAACCGGTCCACGCCCGCACAGGCCGGATCGAACTCGCCTTCTGTGCGGGGGGTGTGAGGACCCTTCAGTAACTTCCCTTCCCCTCTTCTCCCACCGGCCCCACGGGTACCACGATGTCCCCACGGGAGCGGCGATGACCTGCGCGGCGGACGGCCACGGCCGCCGGTCACGGCGATCCCCGCCCCCACGTGCGAGCGGCATGTGGTGAGCGCGCCTTCCCGTGGGGACGGGGACTGCGCGAGCGACGGGCCCGGTGCGCCATGCACCGGGCCCCTCGTCGTCGGACGCACGTGCGGGCATCAGGGCGCGGTACGGCGCGTTTATGATCTCCCCAGCCGACGGGGGAGGGTGTGGTGGGGCAGACACAGGTGGCGGACGCGGCGGGGACCGCGCCGCCCGGCAAGGGCAGAGCGGCCACGGCGGCCGCGTACGGCGTCGCGTGCGCGGCGCACCTCATCGTGGCGGGGCTGGTGATCGGCGGCCTGACCCTGATCGTGTTCGGCTGGGCGACGATCGTGCAGCCGGTGATCGGACTGGTGCTGCTCGGTGTCGCCGCCCAACTGCGGCCCCGCCTCGGCACCCTCGCGTCCGACTGGCCCACCCTGCGCCGCGGCCAGGCCCCGGCGCTGTTCACGCTGCTGGACGCCGTCGCGGACGAGGTCGGCGAGCGCCGTGTCGACGCCGTGCGGATCACCTCGGACTTCGCCGTCCGGGCCTCCGCCCACGGCGTCCGGCGTCACCGGGTGCTGGACATCGGGCTCCCGCTCTGGGTGACGTCCCGCCCGGAGCAGCGGGTCGCCGCGCTCGCCCAGGAATTGGCGTACTTCGGCGGTGACGTCCGGCGGGGCACGCTGGTCGGTACGGCGCTCACCTCCCTGAACGGCGGGACGGAACTCGCGGCGGCCCGCGCCGAGGCACCGGCGGGCATCTGGACGGCCGCCCCCGGCGCCCCTCACGCGGACGAGATGTCCGAGGCCACACGCGACTTCAAGAAGCGCGGCCGGATCGTGAACTACGTGCTGTGGATCCCGCAGCTGGTGATGAAGGGCCTGACCCGGGCGCTGCTCCGGCTCACGGTCCCGGCGGCGCTGTACGCGGAGTTCCGGGCGGACGCCGAGGCGGCCCGGGTCGCCTCCACGCCCGCGGTGGTCGCCCTGCTGCGGGACCGGCGGTCGGCCGACAGCGTGTGCACCGAGACGCACCGACTGGCCGTCGCCACCCGTACCTTCGGCCGCGGCGAGGCCGTGCGGAACGCGGAGCGGGACTTCTGGACGAAGGTCGCCGACCACGCGGCCACCCTGCCCGGCCGTGCGCCGGACGGCCCGGCCGACACCGATGCCGACGACCCGCGTGTCGCCCGGCTGTCACAGGAGACCGGGCGGCCCGCCACGGTCACGCTCGGGGCGGTGGAGGCCGACGCCGTCGAGGGCGAACTGGAGGAGGCGCGCCGCCTGGTGGCCCGCAAGGTCATCCAGGAGTGCGTGCTGGGCTGAACCGGTCACGGGGGCATCTTCGGTGGTTGTCGCCCGTCCGCCACCCTCACCGGTGGTTGAATTATTCTTCCCGATGGTTGACGTGCGGCTCGATGAGCCAGAGTATGTCGGGGGTGACACACTCCGCCGCCGGGCCCTTCGGCCCGGTTCTCCCCGCGGTCCTCGACGAGGCGGCCCACCGCTGCCTCGTCGCGGGCTTCGACGGTACGACGGCCGTCCCCGACACCCTGAAACGGCTCATCGACCGAGGGCTGGGCGGGGTCATCCTGTTCACCCGGAACATCCGTGACGCCGACCAGGTGCGCCAACTCACCGACACACTCCGGGAGTTGCGCCCCGACCTGTTGATCGCCATCGACAACGAGGGTGGCGGCATCGGCCATCTCGTGGCGGCCGGCGCCCCCGAGGTGCCCGGCTCCTGGGCCCTGGGCGTCGCCGACGACCCCGCCCTCACCGCGGCCTGCGCGGAGGCTCTGGCCGGACACCTCCTGTCGCTCGGCATCACCGCCTCCTACGCGCCCGTCGCCGACGTCCAGAGCAGGCCCGAGAACCCCATCGTGCGCACCCGGGCCTTCGGCGCCGACCCCGACCTGGTCTCCCGCCACCTCCGGGCCTGGATCACGGCCACCGAGGCGCGCGGCGTGGCCTCCTGCGCCAAGCACTTCCCCGGCCACGGCGGGACCGTCACCGACAGCCACCACGAACTCGCCGTCGACCCGCGGCCCCACGACCGGCTCGACCTCGCCCCCTTCCGGGCGGCCGTCGACGCGGGCGTGCCGATGCTGATGAGCGCCCACGTCGTCTTCCCGGCCCTCGACCCGGACCGGCCCGCCACCCTCAGCCCCCGCGTCCTCACGGAGCTGCTGCGGGGCGACCTGGGCTTCGAGGGCGTCCTGGTCAGCGACGCCCTGGAGATGAAGGCCATCGCCGACCGCTACGGCGAGGCGGCCGGAGCACGGCTCGCGCTGGCCGCCGGGGCGGACCAGGTCATCGTCGCCGTACCCGACCTGGAGGTCACCCTCGCCTGCCGGGACGCCGTCCTCGACGCCCTGGCCACCGGCAAACTGGCCGAGGAACGCGTGACGGAGGCGGCCGAGCGGGTGCGGCGGCTCGCCCTGCGCTACGCGGCGCCGTACCGATCCGGCGCGGTGACCGGATGGGACGCGGACGCCGGACTCACGGCGGCGCGCCGGGCCGTACGGAGCGGGCGCGGCACGCTGCCCCGACCCGTCACCGGAGCCCACGTGGTGGACCTGTTCCCGCCCCCGCACCCCGCCCTCAACTGGGGCGGCGAGGACCTGCTGACCGAGATCCGGGCCCTCGACCCGACGGCCACCGGGACGGCGGTCGCCGGGGAGCCGGCGGACGCCGGTGCCGTCGTCGGGGAGGTGGCGCGCGCCGCCGAGGGGCGGCCCCTGGTCGTCGCCGTGTGCGACGCCGGACTGCACCCGTGGCAGGGGCGACTGCGCGACGGGCTCCTCGCACGGCGGCCGGACGCGCTGCTCGTGTCGACGGGACTGCCCGAGCCCGGCGACGCGCTGTGCGCGTACGGGCGCGGGCGCGTCAACCTGCGGGCGGTGGCGGAAGCGTTGACGGGCCGGACGACCTGAGCGGGCGGGCGGGCGGCCTGAGCG
>NZ_LIRK01000740.1 GCF_001419765.1 Streptomyces torulosus | reverse complement strand
CCCCGGCGCCGCCCCGGCCCCGACCGCGGACCTGGAGGTACTGGAGCGGGAACTGCGCGAGCGGATGCCCCGAGCCACCGGTGCGACGGACGAGGAGATCGCCGCCGCCGAGAAGCGCCTCGGCGTTGCCCTGCCCGACGAACTCAAGGTGCTGTACCGGGTGACGCGGGCCCGCTGGCAGGACCACGGCGACGACCACGCGGCGGCGGAGCGCGAGTACGACGCCGTCGGCTGCGAGTTGTTCTCCCTGGACGACCTGTATGTGGCCGACGTGGCCTCCCGGCCCTCCCTGTGGCGGTTCGCCGCGAAGGAGGCGGTCGTCACCCCGCCCGACGCCGCGGTGCAGGGACTCGTCGGCTCGCCGGGCTGGATCGCCTTCGGCGACAACGGCGGCGGCGACCGCCTCGCGGTCGACCTGACCCCCGGGCCGGGCGGACACGTCGGGCAGATCATCATCCTGAGCCATGAGGAGAACATCGGCGCGGGCCTGGTCGCCGACTCCCTCACCGAGCTGGTGCTGCGCGGGCCCCGGCAGGGCCGCCGCCGTCGCGCCGACGACGGGCCGCCCGTGGTGGCCCACGTCAACTTCCGCGGTGTGCCGGGTGTCGAGGCCGCCGCCCACCCCGGACTGGAGGTCCTCAGCATCGGCGTCTGGGAGGACGAGCCGCTCAGTCTCGCCCCCGTCGTCGGACTGCCCCGCCTGCGCACCCTCGCCGCCTACCCCGGCACCCTCGCCGACCCGCTGGAGATCAGCCGGCTCACCGGGTTGGAGTACCTCCAGCTCTGCCCCGAGGACTGGCGCGTGCTCCTCGACGCCGGAGCGGTCCCGCGCACCCTGCTCGCCGTCTCCGTCGAGCCCCGCCACGACGCCGACCCGCTGCCCGTCGTCGACCTCGCCAACGAGATCCTCGCCCTCTGGAACCGCCCGCCGATCATCCGGACCCGCGTGGAGGGCGACCTCGGGCCGATCGGCCGGGACGCGGGCTGAACGTCCGCCTGGTGACTCGGGGGCGTCGGCGGGTGCGGGTGGGCCGCAGGCCCGTCCCTCCAGGGGCGTCCCGGTGTCATCGCGCTCGGCTAGAGTCTCGGCTCATCCTCGGGCGGACGTGCTGCCCGTGGCCGCGCGCTGGGGGTTGACGGCACCATGGAGCCCGACAGAACGGAACTGCCCGGTTACGAGGTCCAGGAGGTCCTGGGCCAGGGCGGGTTCGCCACCGTGTACCGGGCCCGGCAACTGGCCGTGGGCCGGGAGGTCGCGCTGAAGGTGGACAGCCGGGTGCTGTCCTCGGCGCGCGACCGGCAGCGTTTCCTGCGGGAGGTCACGGCGGCCGGGCAGCTCTCCGGGCACCCGCACGTGGTGCCCGTGTACGACGCCGGGGTCCTCGCCGACAACCGCCCCTACATGGTGCTGGAGTTGTGCCCCGGCGGCTCCCTGGGCGACCGGCTGCACCGGCAGGGACCCCTGCCCCTCAAGGAGGCGCGCGACATCGGCGTGGGCCTCGCGGACGCGGTCGCCGCCGCCCACGCCGCGGGCGTCCTGCACCGCGACATCAAACCCGGCAACGTCATGGTCAACCGCTACGGCGGCGTGGCCCTCACCGACTTCGGACTCGCGGCCATGCCCAGGCCCGGCCGTGAACTGTCCGTGACCCGCGAGGCGTTGACCCCCGCGTACGCGCCGCCCGAGGCCTTCCACATGGCCGAACCCACCCCCGCCGGCGACCTCTACTCCCTGGCCGCCACCGTCTACGCGCTGCTGCGCGGCCGCCCGCCCCACTACCCGGACGACGGGACCCAGCTCAGCCTCGCCGAGCTGATCGTGCGCCACACCTGGCCGTACCCCGACCTGCCCGGCGTGCCCGCCGGCCTCAACTCGGCCCTCCGGTACGCACTCGCCCCCGACCCGCGGCACCGGCTCTCCGACGCGGGCGCGTTCCGCGACGCCCTCGCCGCGGTCGATCTCGACACCGTCGACCTCGGCGGCACCGGGGACAGTGACGGCAGGGGTGGTGGCGGCGAGGGTGGCGGGGGTGGCGGCGGCTTCGGGCCGGCGCCCACCATGGGCACCGTCCCGGCG
>NZ_LIRK01000074.1 GCF_001419765.1 Streptomyces torulosus | reverse complement strand
GCCCCCCTCACCGGCGCGCGCATCTCCACGTCCCTCACCGGCGCGCGCGTCCCCGCCAGGTCCCTCACCGGCTGGCGCATCCCCACCGCGCCCCTGACCGGCCCGCGCGGCCCCGTCGCGCACGTCACCGGGGGCGCCGCTCGCCCCCGCGTCCGGGCCGGGGGTGCCGTCCAGCAGCCGTACGGTCGCCCGGAGTCGTTCGGCCTCCGCCGCGCAGGTCTCGCAGTCGGCGAGGTGGAGCGGTACGGCCCTGGCGTCGGCGGGTGGCAGCGCGCCGACCGCCCAGGCGGCCAGCAGCTCCCGTACGCCGTCGTGGTCGTTGGTCATCGCGCGCCGCCCTTTCGCCGTGCCGCTGCCACGATACGCAGGGCCCGCACGGCCCCGGCGGTGCGGTGAGGGGCCGTCATCACGCGCCCCTCGCCGCTGCCGGGTCCGGTGGATCCGCGAGGGACTCCGCCAGTTTGCGCAGGGCCGAGCGGAGCCGGGTCTTCGCGGTGCCCTCGGGGATGCCCAGCTCCACGGCGGCCTGGCGGTAGGTGCGGCCCGCGAAGTAGGCGAGGTGGACCACCTCCCGCTGGGTGCGGGGGAGTTCGGCGAGGGCCGTGTGCAGCAGCAGGGAGCGCTCGCGGTCGACGACCGTCTCGTGCGGTCCGGGTCCGGCGTCGGGGATGGTGTGCAGCGCCGAGTCGTCCGCCTGGGCGTCCTTGCGGTGCCGGGCCTCGCTGCGCACCCAGTCCACGGCCCGCCGGTGGGCGAGCATCGACAGCCAGGTGCGCAGGGAGCCGCGCCGCGCGTCGAAGCCGTACGGGCTGGTCCACAGCTGGGCGAAGACCTCCTGGGCCACGTCCTCGGCCGCCGCCTGACTGCGGGTGACCCGGACGGCCACCCGGCGCACGAGTGCCCCGTACGCCGCGTAGGCCTCACGCAGCGCGGACTCGTCCCCGTACACCAGCCGCCGATGCAACTCCACATCGATGGACGACTGTTCGAGCGTCGGCTCCACCGGCACCACCATCCCTGATGCCCTTCCTAGCGTCCCGGCCGGGCTCGCGCCAGTGGTTCAGGAAGACAGGGCGTCCAGGACCCGGTCGACGTCCGCCGCCGTGTTGTAGAGGTGGAAGGCGACGCGCAGGTTGCCCGCACGGTCGGAGACCTGGATGCCGGCCGCGCTCAACTCGGGCTGCCGCACGCCCAGTCCGGGCACGGAGACGATGGCCGAGCCGGGCGCCGGCACGGGCTCGTGGCCGAGAGCGGCGAGCCCCGCGCGGAATCGGTCCGCGAGGGCGAGGTCATGGGCGTGGACGGCGGCCACGCCGAGTTCCTCGACGAGCGCGAGGGAGTGGCGCAGTCCGGCGTAGGTGAACAGGGCCGGGGTCAGGTCGAAGCGGCGGGCGGAGCGGGCGAGTTCGGTGACGGGGCCGTAGCAGCTGCCCCAGGGGTTCTCCCCCGCGACCCAGCCGGCCAGCACCGGGGTCAGCCCACCGAAGTCCTCGGGCACGACGAGGAAGGCCGCGCCGTGCGGACCGAGCAGCCACTTGAAGGTCGTGCAGACGGTGAAATCGTACGCGTCGGCCTCCATCGGCAGCCATCCGGCGGCCTGGGAGAAGTCGACGTAGGTCCGCGCCCCGTGGTCCCGCGCCGCCTCCCGCAGCGCGGGCAGGTCGGCGATCCGGCCGTCGGCGGACTGGGCGGCGCTGACCGCGACGAGCGCGGTGCCGGGGCGGACGGACTCGGCGAGCCGCTCCAGCGGCACGGCCCGCACCTTGAGGTCGCCCCGGACGTGGAACGGGTTGAGGACGGAGGTGAAGTCGTCCTCGGCGGTCAGCACCTCGGCGCCGGGCGCCAGCGACGCGGCGACCACCCCGGTGTGCGCGGCGACCGACGTCCCGGCCGCCACCCGCCCGGCCGGCACCCCGGCCAGCCGGGCGAACGCGGCCCGCGCGGCCTCCACGTCGTCGAACAGCGGGTCCAGCGGCCGGCCCTCGGCCCGCAGCAGCGCGGCCCGCCCCAGCGCGGCCACCGTCCGGGCGGGCAGCAGACCGGTGCTGGCGGTGTTCAGATAGGTGTTCTTCGGTGCGAACTCGGCACGGACGAGGCTCTCGAAGGTCTCCATGCCTCCACTGTGGGGCCCGAAGACCTCCCCGTCCATTGAGAGATTTTACGCGATTCACCAAAGTATCGCTTATATATCCGGCCCGACCAGCACCTCAGCGCCGCCAAAGGGACACGGGGACTGCGCGAGCAACCACCCGCGCAGCCGCGGACCGCAGATCACCGCACCCCCACGGCGATCACCGGGACGGCACCGCACACCCGTCGGGCCCGCACGCCTCCGCGGCGTCCTCCTGGATCACCTGGAGCGGCGGCCGCTCGCCCCACGCCTGTGCGAGCGCCCGCTCGAACACCTCGGCGGGCTGCGCGCCGGACACCCCGTACTTGCGGTCCAGCACGAAGAACGGCACTCCGTTCGCGCCCAGCTCGGCCGCCTCCCTCTCGTCCTCGCGGACGGCGTCCGCGTACGCGGCGGGGTCGGCCAGCACCTGGCGGGCGGCGCCCTCGTCGAGCCCTGCCTCGACGGCCAGCTCGATCAGGAACTCGTCCGCGTCGGCGTACACGGACCGCTCCTCGGCGAAGTTCGCCCGGTACAGCAGCTGGAGCAGCTCGCTCTGCCGGCCGTGCTCCTTGGCGAGGTGCAGCAGCCGGTGCATGTCGAAGGTGCTGCCGTGGTCGCGGCCCTCCGCCCGGTAGTCGAGGCCCTCGGCGCCGGCCTGCGCGCGGAGGTTGTGCTCGCCGGCCTGGGCCTGCGCCTCGCTCATCCCGTACTTCTTGCTCAGCATGGTGAGGACCGGCTGGATGTCGTCCTTGGCGCGGCCGGGGTCGAGCTCGAAGGAGCGGTGCACCACCTCGACGCCGTCGCGGTGCGGAAAGGCCGCGAGCGCCTTCTCGAAGCGGGCCTTGCCCACGTAGCACCAGGGGCAGGCGATGTCGCTCCAGATCTCGACGCGCATGTGTCAGCTCTCTTCGGTCGTACGGGTACGGGTGGACGGAGGCGGCGCGCTCCGCTTCTGCGATGGATGAACGTTCAAGCAGCCCGTCTCATTCCCACGCCCCGCCCCCGCTCCGGCTCACCCCCCGGTGACCGCATAGGTGAGGAGCAGATGGTGGTCGTCCGGGGCCGGCGGGTTCTCGGGGTCCGGTGTCCAGCCGAGCCGGGCGTAGAAGACCCGCGCCCGGTGGTTGTCGACGTGGACGGTGAGCGTGGCCGTGCGCTTGCCGTCGGCCCGCCACTCCTCCACGCATGCCGCGTGCAGGGCCCGGCCGGTGCCGCGGCGCCACTGGTCGGGGTCCACATGGAGCTGGGCGAGGTACACCGTGTCGGCGGGGCCGTCCTCCGCCGTGCGGAAGGAGGCGATGCCGGTGATCCGGCCGTGCTCCACGGCGCAGAGCACACGGCCGTCCGGTCGCTCGACGGCCCGCCGCCAGCCGGCGAGCCAGTCCGTGCCGTCGTCGGGGACGCCGTCCGGATAGTACGTCGCGCGGGCGCGGGCGTGCAGCGCGACGACGTCATGGAGCTCGGCGGGGAGCACGGTCCTGATCACACGCGCTCCGGTCACTCGTTCCACACGGTCCTTGATCATGCGGAGGAGGACGAGCGCGACGTCGCGACGGTTCCGGCCGGGAGTGACACACCGGGCGCCGTGGCCGGGGGTGTCACCGGGCGCCGTGGCCGCCCCCGCACCCGCCCCTCAGCTGCCGTTCCTCAGGTCCTCGGGCCAGTTCGGACGGAACTCGATGCCGTCGTACGTCACCACGCAGCCCTCCCCCATCGGGGACTGCGTCATGAACCCGACCAGGGCGGCCCCGCTCTCCCGCTCCCCGGCGAGCGTGAACAACCGGACGAACGTCCAGTGCTTGCCGTCGCGGGAGGCGTGGAAGGCGAACGCCCGGCCCGTGCGGCTGACCCGCAGCCACACCGAACTCCCCTCCACGGTGAAGGAGTTGGCGTCGTCGGAGTGTCCACGGGTGACCACCGTGCAGACGGTGGGGACGTCCGGCGAGTACTCCAGGCACAGCTTCGCCCAGGCCCGCTCCCCGACGTGCACATACAGCACGCCCGCGTCGAACCCGGCGGCGAAGCCGACGGTGACGCGGGCGATCAACTGGAAGTCCCCCTCCGGCGCCCCCAGCAGCCTGGGCGCGTCCGTGACGGGGTCCAGCCCCTCGTCCGTGGGCGGCACGAACCGGTCCTGCCGGGCGCCGGCCCACCCGGTGAGCACCCCGTCCTCGTAGGACCAGTGTCCATCGGGCCCATACGTACGAAGAGGGAAAGGGAGTTCGGGAAGTTCGAGATCCATTGGGGGATTCTTGCAGCCCCCGTCCGGCACCCGCGCCCCTTTTGAGGGCGCGGGGAAGGCGGCCTACCGCTCCAGCGCGCCGTTGAAGCGGCGCGGCAGTCCCAGCGGATTGTCGTCCCGCAGCTCCGGCGGCAGCAGCGCCTCCGGTGCCCCCTGGTACGCGACCGGCCGCAGCCACCGCTCGATGGCCGTGCCGCCCACCGAGGTGGACGTCGACGTCGTCGCCGGGTAGGGCCCGCCGTGGTGCTGGGCCGCGGCGACGGCCACACCCGTCGGCCAGCCGTTGACCAGCACACGGCCGGCCAGCGGCGTCAGCTCCGCGAGCAGCTCCGGGCCGCGCCCCTCGCCAGCGGCCTCCTCACCGGACAGGTGCACCGTGGCGGTGAGGTTGCCCGGCAGCCGGGACAGCACCGACTTGGCCTCGTCCTCGTCCTCGTAGCGCGCGACGACCGTGAGCGGCCCGAAGCACTCCTCCAGGAGCAGGTCGTGCTCGCCCTCGGACGCCAGCTTGCCGGCGGGGACGGTGAGGAAGCCGGGGCTGACGGTGTGCTCGCCGCCCGCGCCCGCCGTCACCGGCGACTCCACGTCCGGCAGCTCCGCGCGCTCGGCGACACCGGCGAGGAAGTTGTCGCGCATCCGGTGGTCGAGCAGGACACCCGCGTCGACGTCGCTGACGGCGTCGGTGAGCGACTTGACCAGCCGGTCACCGGCGTCGCCCGCCGGCGCCAGCACCAGCCCCGGCTTCACACAGAACTGGCCGACACCGAGGGTCATGGAGCCCGCGAGACCCGAGCCGATCGCCTCGGCGCGCTCGGCCGCCGCGGCCTCGGTGATGAGGACGGGGTTCAGGGAGCCCAGCTCGCCGTGGAACGGGATCGGCACCGGCCGCGCGGCCGCCGCGTCGAACAGGGCCCGGCCGCCGCGTACGGAGCCGGTGAAGCCGGCGGCGGTCACCAGCAGGTGCTTGACCAGCTCGACGCCCGCCTCGAAGCCGTGGACGAGACCGAGGACGCCCTCGGGAATGCCGTGCTCGGCGGCGGCACGGCGCAGCACGATCGCGACCAGCTCGGACAGCGCCGGGTGGTCGGGGTGGGCCTTGACGACCACCGGGCACCCGGCGGCCAGCGCGCTCGCGGTGTCGCCGCCGGGGACGGAGAAGGCGAAGGGGAAGTTGGAGGCCGAGTAGACGGCGACGACGCCCAGCGGGACCTTGTAGCGGCGCAGGTCGGGGATGGGCGGGGTCGCGGTGTCGTCGGGGTGGTTGATCACCACGTCGAGGAAGGCGCCCTCGTCGACGATGTCGGCGAAGGCCCGCAGCTGGTAGCAGGTGCGGGCGAGTTCACCGGTGAGCCGGACCGGGCCGAGCGCGGTCTCCGCGTCGGCGACCTCGACGAGCTGTTCCTTGGCCGCCTGGAGCTGGTCGGCCGCCGTGCGCAGGAACGCCGAGCGGACGGTGCGGTCGGCGAGGGCGCCCCGGGCCGCGTGGGCCGCGCGGACGGCGGCGTCCACCTCCTGGGCTGTGGCCTCCACCGCAACCTGCTCGCGCTGCTTCCCGGTTCGGGGGTCGACACTCCAGACTGGTGCTGCTGCCACCGCGGGTCCCTCCACGTATTTCTGGGTCATTCCCAGGGGTATTGTCTGGGTCATTCACCAAGGTCGTTCGATATGCTGAACGCCGTCTTCAATGATGAATATGGTGTTGGAGACTATTTCCCGTCGAACGAAGGGGTCAAGGGCGATGTCGGCAGTCGAGACGGGCGGCGGAGCGCAGGTCAAGTCGGCGGTACGGACCGTCGAACTGCTCGAATACTTCGCCGGACGCCCCGGAATGCACTCCCTCGCGGCGGTGCAGGAGGCCGTCGGCTATCCCAAGTCCAGCCTTTATATGTTGCTCCGCACCCTGGTGGAGCTCGGCTGGGTCGAGACGGACGCGACGGGTACGCGGTACGGCATCGGCGTTCGGGCCCTCCTCGTCGGCACCTCGTACATCGACGGGGACGAGGTGGTGGCGCTGGCCCGCCCCACGCTCGACCGCCTCTCGGACGACACCACGGAGACCATCCACCTGGCCCGCCTCGACGGCACCAACGTCGTCTATCTGGCCACCCGGCAGTCGCAGCACTATCTGCGGCCCTTCACCCGGGTCGGCCGGCGGCTGCCCGCCCACTCCACCTCGCTCGGCAAGGCGCTGCTCGCCACCCACACCGACGAGCAGGTCCGCAAGATGCTCCCGGAGACCCTCCCGGCGCTCACCGAGAACACGATCACCGACCGGGAGCAGCTCATCGAGGAGCTCCACCAGGTCCGTGAGCAGGGCTTCGCCGTGGACCGCGAGGAGAACACCCTCGGTCTGCGCTGCTTCGGCGTGGCGATCCCGTACCGCACCCCGGCCCGTGACGCGATCAGCTGCTCCGTGCCGGTGGCCCGGCTCACCCCGGCGCACGAGCAGCTGGTCAAGGACGCCCTGTTCGACGCCCGTGACCGGCTCACGCTGGCGACCCGCAGACTCTGACCTGGACGCACGGGCCCCTCGGCAGACGACGGACGGACCCCCTCCGGGCACATGAAGACCTCATGAGAACCGGGACGGAAGGGAACGACCGACCGTATTCCGCTCGTCTGTCCGGGTGCGATGAACAAGACGATCAGGCGCAGCGCCGTCTTCACCCTGCTCCTCGTGCTCGCCCTGCTGGTGCGGGCGACCTGGGTGCAGTTCTACGAGGGCACGGCGCTCGCGGAGGACAAGGCCAACCGGCGGAACGCGATCGAGACGTACGCGGCGCCGCTCGGGAACATCATCGTGGGCGGTGACGCGGTCACCGGCTCCGCGCGGACGAAGGGCGGCGACCTCGCCTACAAGCGCACCTACAAGGACGGCGAGCTGTACGCGGCGGTGACGGGGTACGCCTCGCAGAGTTACGCGCCCACGCAACTGGAGGGCATCTACCAGGACCTGCTCAACGGCACGGACCCCCGGCTGAAGACGGTGCTGGACACCCTGATCCGCGAGCGGTCCGAGCCGGGCGACGTGATCACGACGATCGACCCGTCCGTGCAGAAGGCGGCGTACGAGGCGCTCGGCGACAAGAAGGGCGCGGCCGTCGCGATCGACCCGAAGACCGGGAAGATCCTCGCGGTGGTGTCGACGCCGTCGTACGACCCGTCGTCGCTCACGGACGCCAACTCGGCGGGCGCGGCCTGGAAGAAGCTCACCGCGGACCCGGACAAGCCGCTGACCAACCGGGCGCTGCGGCAGCCGCTGCCGCCGGGGTCGACGTTCAAGCTGGTCGTGGCGGCGGCCGCGCTGGAGGACGGGCTGTACCCGTCGGTGGACGTGCGGACGGACAGCCCCGACCCGTACACCCTGCCGGGCACGAAGACCGAGTTGAGCAACGAGAACCCGAACGCGCCCTGCGAGAACGCCTCCATCCGTACGGCGCTGCAGTACTCGTGCAACAACGTGTTCGCGCGGATGGCCGTCAAACTGGGCCAGGACAAGGTCCGGGCGATGGCCGAGAAGTTCGGCTTCGACGACACGGAGCAGGACATGCCGGTGCGGGCGTACACCAGCGTGTACCCGTCCGACATGGACGAGTCGTCCACCGCGCTGACCGGGATCGGGCAGTACGACGTCACCGCGACGCCGCTGCAGATGGCCATGGTGTCGGCGGCCATCGCCAACGACGGCAAGCTGTTGGCGCCGCACATGGTGTCGCAGATCACCGACGGCGGCGGCGATGTGCTGGAGGACTACGACTCCGAGGCCGGCACCGAGCAGGTGGTGAGCGCGTCCACCGCGAAGCAGCTGCGGTCGGCGATGGAGACGGTCGTCGAGGACGGCACGGGCACGAACGCGCGGATCGGCGGGGCGACCGTGGGCGGCAAGACGGGTACCGCCCAGCACGGCGAGAAGAACAGCAAGACGCCGTACGCCTGGTTCACGTCGTACGCGAAGGCCGGCGGCAAGGAGGTCGCCGTCGCGGTGGTCGTGGAGCAGTCGAACGCGGCCCGCTCCGAGGTCAGCGGCAACGGGCTGGCGGCGCCGGTCGCGAAGGCCGCGATGCGGGCGGCGCTGAAGGACTGAGGGCACCGGTCGAGGACCGTCCGCAGACGAAGGGCCGCCCCTTTCCCCCCGAGGGGCGGCCCTTCCTTCATGGCGTCTACCGCACGCCGAACAGCTGCTGGATCGGGTTGATCGCGAAGTACACCAGGAACAGCGCCGAAGTGCCCCACAGCAGCCAGTGGATCTCCTTGGCCCTGCCGAGGACCGTCCTGATGAGGACGTAGGCGAGGAAGCCGGCGCCGATGCCGTTGGTGATGGAGTAGGTGAACGGCATCACGGCGATCGTGAGGAACGCGGGGATGGCGATGTCGTACCGGTCCCAGTCGATGTTCTTGACCTGGGTCATCATCAGGAAGCCCACGGCGACCAGTGCGGGGGCGGCGGCCTGCATCGGCACGATGGTCAGCAGCGGGGTGAGGAAGAGGGCGACCGCGAAGAGGCCGCCGGTGATCAGGTTGGAGAAGCCGGTGCGGGCGCCCTCGCCGACGCCCGCCGCGGACTCGATGTAGGAGGTCGCGGAGGACGAGGAGGCCGCGCCGCCGGCGACCGCCGCGGCGCCGTCGATGAGCAGGACCCGGCCGAGGTTCGGGACCTTGCCCTCCTCGTCGAGCAGACCGGCCTCGGCGCTGACACCGACGACGGTGCCCATGGTGTCGAAGAAGTCCGAGAGCAGCAGGGTGAAGACCAGCAGGACGACCGTGATGACGGTGGTCTCGCCGAAGGAGCCGAAGAGGCTGAAGTCGCCGATCAGTCCGAACTCGGGGGCGGCCACGAGGTCGTCGGGGACCTTCGGGGTGGTCAGGCCCCAGCTCTTGATGTCGGCCACCGAGTTGATCACGATCGCAACGACCGTCATCGTCAGGATGCTGATCAGGATCGCGCCCTTCACCTTGCGGGCGAGCAGGCCGATGGTCAGCAGGACGCCGAGGCAGAAGACCAGGATGGGCCAGCCGGACAGCGAACCGGCCGCGCCGAGCTGTACCGGAACCGTGGTGTTCGCGATGTCCGGGATGCGGGTGACGAACCCGGCGTCGACGAAGCCGATGAAGGCGATGAACAGGCCTATGCCGACGCTGATCGCCTGCTTGAGCGGCTGCGGTATGGCGTGCATGACGGCCTCGCGCAGGCCCGTGACCACCAGGATGCAGATCAGCAGGCCTTCGAGGACGACCAGGCCCATCGCGTCGGGCCAGCTCATCAGCGGGGCTATCTGGAAGGCGACGACCGCGTTGAGTCCGAGGCCCGCGGCGAGCGCGAGCGGCAGGTTGCCTCCGACGCCCATGATGATCGTCATCACGGCCGCCACGAGGGCGGTGGCGGTGACGAGTTCGGCGCCGTCGAGGGTGTGGCCGTACTTGTCCTTGGCGCTGCCCAGGATGATGGGATTCAGGACAAGGATGTATGCCATCGTGAAGAACGTGGCGAGGCCGCCGCGTATCTCACGGGCGAAGGTGGATCCCCGATCGGTGATCTTGAAGAAGCGATCGACGCTGCTCACCCCGGATGGCGGGGTGCTCTGCCGGTCGGCCACCTTCTGTGCGTCGGACATGGGCGGAGCTCCTAGTGACGTGTGTGTACTACGCGCGGGTGCTGGCTGGATTGTTCCGTCGTTGAACCCGGTTCAGGTTTTCTCCGTGTTACGGAATCGACGTTCGCCCCGTAAGACAGCGTTCGAAGGCTCGTACGAAGTTCGTTCACGATCACTGCTACTCTTCCGGATCTCGTAGGGGGAAGCCCCGGAGGATCACGTGTCGTTCACACGACACGCACAGGCGCCCGGTCCCGGTGCCTGCACGCCGAAGCGAGGAGAGAGGTCGCCCGTGGGCACGGTCGTCGACGACGCAGCCTCCGTGGAGTTCCACGACTTCTTCGAACGGCACTACGCCGAACTGTCCCGTCTGGCCCATCTGTTGACCGGCGAGGCGGACGCGGCGGACGATCTCGCCGCGGACGCGCTGCTCGCGATGTGGCACCGCTGGGACCGGGTCCGCGCGGCGGAGCACCCGGTGGCGTACGCCCGCGGTGTGGTCGCCAACCTGGCCCGTACCCGGATCCGCAGCGCGGTGCGGGAGCGTCGACGGATCACACTGTTCTGGTCACAGCGCGAGGAGAAGACCGAGAATCCCGATGTGCCCGGGGCGGTGGACATGCAGTCGGCGCTGCGCCGGCTGCCGTTCCGCAAGCGGGCGTGTGTGGTGCTTCGGCATGCTTTCGACCTCTCGGAGAAGGACACGGCGCTCGCCCTCGGCGTCTCGGTCGGTACGGTGAAGAGCCAGACGTCCAAGGGGATGGCCGAGCTGCGGAAGCTGCTCGGCACCGGGGACGCCCCGAAGCGGATGCCCGCCGGCATCTCGGGCGCGGGTGTCACGGGCGCGAGGGTGACCGGCGCGGGTGCGCCGGGCAGCGGAAGAAGGGACCGATGAGGGACGTGCACGAGGACCTGCGCGCCCGGCTGCGCGAGTCGGCCGAGGCGCACGAGCCCGACCGCGCCCGCATCCTGGCCCGGATCGAACGCGGAATGGCGGCCCCCGAGGAGCGACGCCGCGGCCGGAAGGCCACACGGCCGCCGCTGTGGGGCTGGGTGCGTGTGGTCAGCGCGACCGCCGGTGTCGCGGGGGTGCTCGCGGTGGGTGGTTACGCCGTCGCGTCGGCGGTGAAGGGCGAGGAGCGGCCGAACGACCAGACGGTCGCGGTGTCGCCGACGCCGGAGGAGTCCCCGGCCGCGACGAGCCGGGCCCCGATCCCGCCGGACCCGGAGCCGAGCCGCGGCGGGTCGAAGCAGGAGCGCGAGCCCAGCTCCGAGCCGTCGAGCACGCCGTCGGCCAAGAACTCCCCCGTTCCGAAGCTGCCCTCCTCGGGGGACGAGCAGGACGGTCCGCTCTGGTCGGCCGGTTCGGTCGACCCGCACAGCAACGACTTCTGGGCGCAGAGCAATCTGACCCTGAGGACGAGCGAGCAGCTCACCAGTCTCACCGTCCAGCTGCGGGTCGCCGAGACCGGCGGGGTCTCCTCGTCCGGCGCCTGGCGGTCGCTGCCGGAACAGGACTTCGACCTGACGGTCGCGGAGGACGGCGGCTTCCTGGTCTACACCTGGGTGCTCAAGGACGGCCGTACGGTCCCGAAGGGCGAGTTCGTCTTCGCCGGGCAGTACAACCACGAGCGCGGTGGCCGGGACGCGAGCGACGACCGCTACGCGATGACCGCGAAGGCGGACGGCGAGGAGTTCGCGGTGGCGGGCGACTTCGAGGGCCACGACGAGGGCGACTCGTCGGACGACGGCGACTCGTAGAAGATCCCGCGGAAAAAATTTCGCGGGGCGGCAACCCTTTGGCCGCCGGTGGCGACCGGAAGACGTGAGAGCGGGAGGGAACCGGCTGCCGGTTCCTGTCATCTGCTCTCACGTACGAGCGATACGGAATCCACCATTCCCGGAGCATGCCCCTTGAGCACGCACAAGAGACGACGCCTGTCCCGCAGACGGCTGCTCGGCGCCACCGCGATCGGCGTGGCCGCCACCGGCGCCGCCGTCGCGGGTGGCACCGGCCTCCTCTCCACGGCGTCCGCCGCCGGTTTCGGACACTCCGACGACGGCCGCAACCTCGTCGTCGACACGGGCGGCGGCCTGGTCTTCAAGGTCTCCAAGACCACCGGCGACCTCACCTCCCTGCGCTACCGGGGCAAGGAGTACGAGGGCTACGGCGGCAGGCACTCGCACGTCGAGTCGGGCCTCGGCAGCGCCGCCGTCACGCTCCGGCAGTCGGGGCAGACCATCCTGGTCAAGGCCGTGCACGGCGCGATCACCCAGTGGTACGCGGCCCGCAGCGGCCAGAGCACCATCCATCTGTGGACGCACAAGGCGGACGCCTCCTTCACCGCGACCCGCTTCCTCGTCCGTCTCAAGCCGGGCGTGTTCCCGAACGAGGGCCCGGACTCCTGGATCGAGAGCTCCGACCACGTCATCGAGGCCGGCGACGTGTGGCGGCGCGCGGACGGCACCACCCACTCCAAGCACTACTCGGGCAAGCGGGTCATCGACTACGACCACATCGGGTTCACCACCGGCGAGGTCGGCCTGTGGCTCGTCCGCTCCAACCACGAGAAGGCGTCCGGCGGCCCCTTCTACCGCTCGCTGCTGCGCCACTCCAACGACAAGGGCGCCGGGCTCTACGAGATCCTGCACTACAACCAGGCCCAGACCGAGCCGGAACGTTTCGGCCTCCAGGGCCCGTACGTCCTCGCCTTCACCGACGGCGGCGCCCCCTCCCCCGCCCTGGCCCACGACCGGCTGGACACCTCCTGGGTGGACGGCCTCGGCATCACCGGCTGGGTCGGCAGGGCGGGACGCGGCAAGGTGGCCGGGGTCGGGCTCAAGGGCATGGACCCGAAGCACGCCTACACGGTCGGCTTCGCCAACGCCGACGCCCAGTACTGGACCAAGGCCGCGGCCGGCACCGGCGCCTTCTCCTGCAAGGGCATGCTGCCGGGCACGTACACCCTGACCGTCTACAAGGGCGAGCTGGCCGTGCACACCCGGCAGGTGACGGTGACGGCGGGCGGCTCCACCGCGCTCAACACCCTGACCATCACCGGGGATCCGTCCGCGGCGAGGACTCTGTGGCGGCTCGGCGACTGGGACGGCACGCCGCGCGGGTTCAAGAACGCCGAGCTGATGACGTACGCGCACCCCTCCGACGGCCGTGCCGCGAAGTGGACGGGCGACGTCACCCTCGGCGGCGGCGACCAGGCCGCGACGTTCCCGGCGTATGTGTGGCAGGACGTGAACAACGGGGTCCGCGTGTACTTCAAGCTGACCGCCGCGCAGGCCGCCGCCGCGCACACGCTGAGGATCGGGGTCACGGACGCGTTCTCGAACGGCCGGCCGCGGGTGACGGTCAACGAGTGGGTGTCGCCGGTCCCGGCGCCGCCCAAGCAGCCCTCGACGCGTTCCCTGACCACGGGTTCGTACCGGGGGAACAACCACATGTTCACGTTCCAGGTCCCCGCCAGTGCATGGAAGTCGAACACCAGTGGGTACAACGTACTGAAGATCGATGTCGTCAGTGGATCGAGCGGCACGGCCTTCCTGAGCCCGGGCACCTCGTTCGACTGTGTGGACCTGCTGGCCTGAGCCCCCCTCGGCCGGCAGTGGTGCCGACTTGAGCCCCCCTCGGTCGGCACGACAAGCGCCCCCCGCCGGTGACGACCGGCGGGGGGCGCCCTTCTCCCGGATCAGCGCATCGTCGAGCCGAAGGCCGTGGAGCCGGTCGTCAGGAACGCCGTGACCGGCAGCGCACCACCCCTGCCACGCGGCCCGTACACGGCGCGGGCGTCCGTGGACCTGAACGGCGGTGTGGCCACCCCGCTGTTCCAGTTGTCGTCCGCCGACACCGTGCGCGGACCCAGCCGGGCCTTCCCCGTGCCGTTGCCCACCGCGAGGTTCCGCGTCAGCCGGGCCTTCCCCGTGGCGAAAGAGAACCCGTCCGCCCGGTTGGAGTAGGCGGTGTTGCGGTGCAGCCGGATCGCCCCGGTGTTGGAGTTCTCGGTGAAGCCGTGCAGCGTGTTGTCCCAGGCCGCGCTGTCGTGGACGGAGTGGGCGACGGAGGCACCGCCGCCGCCCAGCTTGAACCCGTTGCCGTTGCCCTGGAACGCGCTGTCGTTCCAGCGGTTCCTGCCGTTGCCGAAGGCCCAGGAGTGCTCGACGGTGACGGGCGAGGAGAACTGCCAGAGGTCGAGCCCGTCGTCCGCGTTGTCGTAGAGGCGGGCGCCGGTGATCCGGTTGCCGGTGCCGGAGCCGAACTTCACGGCGATGCCGTCGGCGTTCTGGCCGTGGTTCGCGGCGTCGTAGTTGCCGTGGCTGTCCAGGTTCCGCACGAGGTTGCCGGTGGTGCCGTCGCCGCGCAGGGTGAAGCCGGAGTCGCCGTTGTTGGCGGTGACGAGGTTGTCGAAGATCCCGCCGACGGACGACGTGGCGACGAAGCCCTGCGCCGGGGAGTTCTGGAAGGTGATCCCGGAGACGGTCCAGTGGTCGCCGTGGATCGCGGCGAGCCAGGACCCGGCGGGCAGCGCGGAGCCGTCGATCCTGACCTTCCCGTCCCCGTACGCGGTGAGCGTGATCCGGGCCGAGGGGGTGCCGTCGGCCGTGGACTTCAGGGTCCGGGTGGGCCGGTAGGTGCCGCCGCGGACCTTGATGGTCGTACCGGCGGTGGCCCGGGCGAAGGCGGACTCCAGCGACGCGGTGCTGGAGACGGTGACCGTGGTCGCGGCGGCCCGGGCACCGCTGTTCGAGAGGCCGAGAAGGACACCGCCCGCCCCCGAGGCGACGGCCACGGCGGCCGCGATCGACAGGGTGCCGGTTCTGCGATGGCGCCCGATGCTGTGACGCACGGGGGTTCCTTTCTCGGGGGACGAGGAGCGAAGCGGGCCGGAGGGGCCGCCCCGGCCCGCTTCTGTCACTGGTCGTCGCCCCGCGGCGAAAGGTTGCCGCGCATCGCCGAAAGTTCTCGAAAGTCCGGCTCAGTCCATCGTCGCCCCGATCGTCGTGCTGCCCGTGGTCAGGAACGTGGTCGCGGGCAGCGCGCCGTTCGACTGGCGGGCGTTGTACGTCGTTGAGGCGTTGGTGGAGCGGAACGCGGGCGTGGAGACGCCGGAGTCCCAGGTGTTGCCGGACGAGACGACCGACGAGCCCTTGGTGACCGCACCGGAGCCGTTGCCGACGGCCAGGTTCCTGCCGAGGCGGGCCGCGCCGGTCGCGAAGTAGTAGCCCCATTTGGCGTTGGCGTAGGCGGTGGTGCGGTTGATGACGATGGCGCCCTTGTTGCTGTTCTCGGTGAAGCCGTTGCCGGCGTTGTCCCAGGCCGCCGAGTTGTTGATGACATGGGCCACGGTCTCGCCGTCGCCGCCCAGCTTGTAGCCGTTGCCGTCGCCCGCGAACGCGGAGTCGCCCCAGCGGTTCTTGCCGTTGCCCATCGCCCAGGTGTGCTCGACGGTGACGGGCGAGGAGAACGACCAGAAGTCCAGGCCGTCGTCCGCGTTGTTGTAGAGACGGGCCCCGGTGATGAGGTTGCCGCCGCCGGAGCCGAACTTCACGGCGATGCCGTCGGCGTTCTCCCCGTGGTTGGCCGGGTCGTAGTGGCCGTAGGAGTCGATGTTGCGGACGGTGTTGTTGGTGGTGCCGTCGCCGGTGAGTGTGAAGCCGGAGTCGCCGCCGTTGATGGTCTTGATGGTGTCCCAGACCGTGGAGGCACAGGACTGGCAGACGACCGCGCTGTCCGGGGAGTTCTGGAAGGTGATCCCGGAGACGGTCCAGTGGTCCGCGGTCAGCTTGAAGATCCAGTCGCCGTCGGGGAGGTTCGAACCGTCGATCTTCACGGTCTCCGAGCCGTACGGCTGGAGGTATATCCGGCTGGAGGAACTGCCGTTCGCCGTGGACTGGAGGGTGGCCGTCGGGTAGTACGTGCCGCCGCGCACCTGGATGACCGTGCCCGGGGTGGCGTTCTTGAGGGCGTTGGACAGGGCGGTCGTGGTGTTGACGACGACGGTCGCGGCGTGCGCCTGGGTGGGGAGCACCGCCAGCCCGGCGCCGACGGCCAGGGCGGTGCCCAGGGCGAGAGTGGTACGACGAGACATGGAGAGCGGTTCCTTTCTCGTGCGGGTGGGGTGGTTCACAGGACGGAGTCGAGCCATGCGACGACCTCGTCCTGCTGGGGCGCGGTGCACACATGGCCGAGGTCGGGCCAGGTGGAGCTCCTCCTTGAGGAGGGGGTGGAAGTCGGGGAGGGCGCCGTCGAGACCGGCGAGACCGGCGAGGGCCGGGGGTTCGCCCGACCCGGCGGCTGCCCCGGCGGCCGTCCCGGTCCCGGTCCCGGCGGGCATCGCGGCGGCCGACGCCGCCGTGACGAAGGCGCGGCGCCCGAACCCGTCACGGTCCTGCCCGGGTCGACGGGCCGGGGACACCCCCCGCGGGGTCGCCGTCGGCGCCCGGCTCACCGGCACCCATCGGGCCTCCAGTCCCCCAGATATGTCCTCCGGGTGTGCAGGGCGGCCTCGGCCTCGGTGAGCCGCGGCCGGTTCTCGGGCACCGTGACGGCCGCGCCCGGACCGGAGTTGCCGTACTCGCGAAAGCGCATGGTCTGCCACGGGTACGCCTCGCGCATGTTGGTGTACGGGGCGACGGCGTCGATGCCGGGGCCGATCCAGGTGTCCCGGACGACCAGGGAGGGCCAGGCGGTCGTCTCGTACGACGGGACCCAGGGGCGGGCGATCTTGTACGCCCCGTGCTCGGCGCCGGAGGTGATCCGGCCCCGCAGGGCGAGGAACCCGTAGGGGTTGGCACGGGCGGTGGAGGGCGCGAAGACCATGCCCTTGGGGGTGAACGAGACGTCCCGCTGGAGCGTGTGGAAGCGGCAGGACTCGAAGACCGCCCGTGCCCGGCCGAAGACGAAGTCGACGTCGCCCTCGATGTGGCAGCGGCGGTAGTACTGCCGGTCGAAGACGTCGAGCGCGGTGGTGTCCGCGAAGAGGGTGTCCTGGTGGGCGAGGAGGCGGACGTTCTCGAAGTGGCTGCGGTCCCCGGTGACGTACGCGGCCACGGCCTGGGTCCCGGTGATGTCGGGGTGGTCGGCGCGCAGCCAGTCGTTGGCGAGGGTCACGTCACGCACGGTCAGTCCGGGCGCGGCGGAGGTGAAGGTGGCCGAGCCCGCCGTGCCGTACGTGCCGCCCTCCGGTCTGGGCGTGCCGCCCGCCCGGTCGAAGACGATGACGGCGGCGCGCGGGTCGCGGGAGGCGCCCCGAAGTGTCAACTCCGCCTTGCTGACAGGGATGTCGACGACCTCGCGATAGGTGCCCGGATGCACCACGATCATCCAGCCGGGGCCGTCCACCGCGTCCACGGCGGCCTGGACGGAGTCGCCGCGCCGGACGTGCAGGACCCGGCGGCGGGCGTCGGCGGACGCGGGGGTGGCGCCGGCGGCCGCGAGGCCGCCGGCGATCCCGGTGAGGAGGGTGCGCCGGCGCACGTCAGCACCCCTCCCAGGGTGCCCAGTCGCCGAGGTACGCCTCGCGGGTGTGCGCGGCGGCCTCCTCCGCGGTGAGCTGGGGCCGGTTCTCCGGGACGGTGATCCGAGCGCCGGGGCCGGTGTTCCGGTACTCCGCGAACCGCTGGTCCTGCCAGGGGAAGCCGGAGGACATGGTGGTGTAGGGGGACACCGCGTCGATGCCGGCTCCGAGTCGGCTCTCGTGGACGGTCAGCATGGGCCTGGCGGTGGTGTCGGAGCTGGGCACCCACGGCCGGGCCAGTTTGTAGTGGGCGTCCGGGGCCCCGCTGGTGATCCGGCTCCGGGTCACCAGATAGCCGCGCGGGTTGGCGCCCGCGGTGGACGGCGCGAACACGAACCCGTACGGGGCGGACGCGAGGTCCGTCCGGGTCAGGGTGTGGAAGCGGCAGCGTTCGAACACCGCGGTGGCCCGGCCGAAGACGAAGTCCACGTCCCCTTCGGCGTAGCAGTCCCGGAAGTACTGGCGGGCGAACGTGCCGAGCGCCATCGAGTCGGCGTACAGCGTGTCCTGGTGCCCGAGGAACCGGCACCGCACGAACGCCGAGCGGTCGCCCTGCACCTTGAGGGCGACGGCCTGAGTGCCGCTGATCCCGGGGTGGTCGGCACGCAGCCAGTCGTTGGCGAAGGTGATGTCCCGCGCGGTGAACCCGTCGCCCTGGACGAGGGTGGTCGCCGATCCGGTCGTACCGTAGGTGCCGCCGCCGGGCTTGGGGGTGCCGGCCGCGTTGTCGTACACGACCGTGACGTCGCGGGCGTCGCCGGAGGCACCGATCCAGGTCATGTCCTTGCGGGCGGTGCTCACGGCGACGGTCTCCCGGTAGACGCCGGGTGCGACGACCAGCGTGTGGCCGGTGCCGGTCGCCGCGGTGACGGCGGCCTGCACGGTGGTGAAGTCCCCGGCGCCCCCGGCGTGCACGTACAGCGTCCGCTCGTCGAGCCGGTGGTCCGGTGAGCCGTACCGTCCGAAGGGCGACCGGCCGCGGGAGGCGTGGGCCGGTGCCGCCGTCCCGAGCGCGAGCGCGGCCCCGGCGCTCGCGAGGACGAACGACCGTCTGCTCAGGGCTGTCCCTCGATCGGTCATCAGCAGACCTTTCCCGCGCCCGCCTGGGCCTTGACGATCGCGGGCACGGCGCGCGGCGAGTCGACCTTCCTGCGCAGGGTCGGCGTCCAGCCGGCCCCGGACTGGAGGGTCTCGGCCGGGATCTCCGCGTTGTGGACGGCGATGAGGTCGGTGAGCCTGCCGTTGACGTGGTTGTTCTCGGCGGTCAGCGGGGACTCGTTCCACTTCTTCAGGACCTTGCCGACCTTGGCCCCGGCGGGCAGCGTGATGGCGTTGTCGGTGGCGTGCAGCTGCGAGGAGATGCCGACGCCGAAGACGTAGTAGTCGTCCTTCTGTTCCTCGTTCACCACGTAGTGGTTGTTGTAGACGTCGACCTGTCCGAACCGCACGCGCGGGGAGCGCTGGAGGATCCCGTCGAAGCGGTTGTGGTGCATCGTGACCTTGAGCTTGCCGGCGTCCTGGGAGGCGGAACCGTCGCTGTTGCCGATCAGCATGTTCTTGTCGTGGTTCTCGAAGCGGTTCCAGGACACGGTCACGTGGTTGGCGCCGCGCACGATGTCGGTGAGGCCGTCGTGCTGCTGGAAGACCTTGCCGAAGTAGACGGGGCGTTCGCTGTCCGGGTAGCGCCCGTCGGTGAACGTGTTGTGGTCGAGCCACACATGGTGGGTGCCGTAGACCACCACCGCGTCGTACTCGGAGTTCCAGTTGCCGGTGCGGTTGTCGTCGGTGGGGTCCCACTTGGGGAAGCAGTCCAGCGGCGCCTCGATGGTGAGGTTGCGCATGATGACGTTCTGGACGCCCTTGATCTGGAGGCTGCCGCCGAGGATGCCGGAGTTCCTGCCGACGCCGACGATGGTGGTGTTGCTGGGGATGTTGGCCTTGATCTCCGCGTCCTGCCGGGCGGCGGAGGCGACCCGGGCGTCCTCCTGCGGGCCCATGGCGACCTTGTCGTTGCCGTACACGGCCGGGTCGTAGTCCTTCAGGTACTGCTGGAGGTCGTATCCGCCGGTGACGAAGGCGTCGCAGCCCTGGGAGACGGCGTCGATCATCCCCTTGATCTTGATGATCTTCGGCGCGTCGCCGCCGTCCCTGAGCGCGGCCTTGAACTCCGCCCAGGTGGTGACGGTGTAGACGTGCTCGGCGTCGGCCGCCGAGCCCCCGCTGGTGCCTCCCTCGGCCGAGCCCCAGCCGTCACCGGCGGGAAGGACCTGCCGGCCGAGGTCACGGGACCCCGCCTGGGCGACGCCGGTCCCGGTGACCCCGAGGACGAGGGCGGTGCAGCCGGCGAAGGCAGTAATGGCATGGGCATGCCAGACATGAGCACGCATGGGTGCGGGTTCCTTTCAAGAACAAGGGGGAAGAGGGCGCCCGTGGAGGGGCGGAGTGCTACGCCTGGGGCCAGGTGATCCAGGACTCGGGGACCGTCTCGTTCAGCCGGCGCACGTCGCGCGGCGCGAGCACCCGGCGCCGCAACAGCTCGGAGGCGACCAGCCGCGCCACGGCGATGGCCCCCGGCGGATTGAAGTGCGTGTTGTCCTGCTCGGTCTCGGTCCAGTTGAAGTACTTCTTGGTCTCCTCGACCCCGAGCTTCTGCCAGAGCGCGAGGGACAGCGCCTGGATGTCGAGGAGGGCGACCCCCTCCTCCTGGGCGAGGGCGCGCATGGCCGCCGGGTACTCGCCGTGGGTCGGCTGCGCCACCCCGCCCGCGTCGAACTTCCGGCGCTCCACGGAGGTGGCGAGGACCGGTCGGGCGCCCCGCGCCCGCGCGCCGTCGATGTACTGGCGCAGGTAGTCCTGGTAGGTGGTCCACGGCTCGGTGTACCGGGTGGGGTCGGCGACCTTGGAGTCGTTGTGACCGAACTGGACGATCAGGAAGTCTCCGGGGCGGATGGCCCCCAGGACGACGTCCAGTAGCCCCTCGTCGATGAAACTCTTCGAACTCCGCCCGTTCACGGCGTGGTTGGAGACCTTCAGCCCGGTACGGAGGAAGAACGGAAGCGCCATGCCCCACCCGGTCTCGGGCCGGGCGTCGGCGTACTTCTGGGCGGCGGTGGAGTCGCCGGCGAGGTAGACCGTGGGCTCACGGCGGACCCGGCCGGAGGAGACGGCGGCGGACGCGGGCCCGGTGGCGGCGACGGCGAGCGGAACCGCGGCGAGCGCCGCGGTGGTGACCTGTCTACGGGTGAGGGACACGTGCGGGTGCCTTTCTCAACAGGCGTGCGGGATACGAAGGTTGTGCGGTGCCTTTCATATGGGTGGGTGCCCCCGCGCCCCTTCTTCCAGGGGCGCGGGGAACTGCGCGACCAGCAGAAACGGACCGGCAGCAGAGACGGACCGGCAGTCGGAATGGGACCGGCAGCCGAAGCGGACCTGCCGCCGAAGCGGAGCGTCAGTCCTTCTGCTCGTTCCATTCGGCCTGCGCCTTGTTCAGCTGGTCGGCCAGCGAGTCGAGGAACTCCTTCGCACTCGTCTGCCCGTCCATCACCTTCTGGAAGGCCGGCTCGTTGTCGGCCTTCGAGATCGTGTTCCAGTCCGGCAGGTAGTACGGCAGCTGCACGATCGAGGTCGACCCGTCGGTCAGCGCGGCGGCGGCCAGCTTCGTCGGCTCCGCCTGCTGGATCCACTCGTCCTTCGCCGCGTCGTTGTTCGCCGGCACCTGGCCCGCCGACTCGTTGAACTTGGAGTTCTCCTCGTGCGACATGGCGAACTCGATGAACTTCCAGGCGGCCTCCTTGTTCTTCGAGCTCTTGAACATGCCGAGCCCGTCGACCGGGTTGGAGACCTGGACCCGCTTGCCGCCGGGGCCGGTCGGCTGCGGGATGCCCCGGAACTTGTCGCCGAACGCCTTCACATGGTCCTGGTAGGAGCCCAGGTTGTGGTTGAGCATGCCGATCGTGCCGGAGTCGAACTGCGCGACCATCTTGGTGAAGTCGTTGTTGAGGTCGGCCGCGGGCGTGACCTTCTTGTAGAGGCCGACGTATTTCTCCAGCGCCGCCACGTTCTTCGGGTCGTTCACGGTGGTCTTCTCACCGCTGGAGTCCCAGAACGAAGTGAGGCCCGACTGCCCGTACATCGCGTCCAGCGCCTGGGCGATGGAGCCGGCGCCACCGCGGATGGTGTAGCCGAACTTGTTCTTGTCCTTGTCCGTGAGTTTCTCGGCGGCCTTGTAGAACGTGTCCCAGGTGGTCGGCTCGTCGAGGCCGGCCGCCTTGAACAGGTCGGTGCGGTAGTAGAGGACGCCGTTGTTCGCGGAGGTCGGGATCGAGTACAGGGCCTCGCCGCCGCCCGCCGACTTCAGCGACTCGACCATCGCCTCGTTGAGCTTGCCGTTCAGGGAGGACTTGGAGAGCCGGCCGTCCAGCGGTTCCAGCGCCCCCTGCGCGGCGAACCCGGCGGCCATGGCCGCGCCGACACCACCGACGTCCGGCAGACCGCCGCCCTGGATGGCGGTGTCGACCTTCGACTGGTACTCGGTGGCCGCGATGCCGACGTACTCGACCTTGATGTCCGGGTTGGCCTTCTGGAAGTCGGCGATGATCTCCTTCCAGATGTCGGTGCGGACACCGCCGTTGTTGTCCCAGAAGACGATCTCGCCCTTGCCGCTGCCCTCGGAGCCCTTGTCGCCGCCGGTCCCGCTGCCGTCGTCACCGCAGGCGGTGGCGGTCAGGGCGAGGACGGATCCGAGGGCGACGGCCAGGGCGGCGCGCCTGCTTCTGTGATTGCTGATCTTCATCGGGGCCTTCCTTCGTGGATACCCGGGCCTTCAGGCCGAGGAGGAAACGAAGCTCCTGCGGAGCAGGGCAGGGAAAGCGGGTTCGCCGCGAAGGCGGGCCTTCACCGTCCACCGACCGGCAACGCTCACACTGAAGCTGATACCTGTGAGGCGTGATGCGGCAGGTCAGGCGGGCGTTCAAGTACCGCTTCTACCCCACGGACGAGCAGGCAGCGGAGCTGTCGCGCACGTTCGGCTGCGTCCGCCTCGTCTACAACAAGGCGCTGGAGGAGCGCACGCGGGCCTGGTACGGCGAGCAGCGCCGTGTCTCCTACGTGCAGTCGTCCGCCGCGCTGACGGAGTGGAAGAAGACCGAGGAGCTGGCCTTCCTGTCGGAGGTGTCCTCCGTCCCGCTCCAGCAGGCGCTCCGCCATCTTCAGGCGGCGTTCGGGAACTTCTTCGCCAAGCGTGCGAAGTACCCGCGCTACAAGAGCCGGAAGAAGTCCCGCGCGTCGGCCGAGTACACCCGCAGCGCCTTCAAGTGGCGTGACGGGCGACTGACTCTGGCCAAGATGGCCGAGCCCCTGGACATCCGTTGGTCGCGTCCGCTGCCCGAGGGTGCGGAGCCGACCACTGCGACGGTGTCCCGTGACGCGGTGGGACGCTGGTTCGTGTCCCTGCTGTGTGAGGACAGCGTCGCCCCGGCCGCCGTCACCACGGCGGCGGTCGGCATCGACGCCGGGATCACGTCGCTGGTGACCCTGTCCACCGGGGAGAAGGTCGCCAACCCGAAGCACGAGCGGCGTGACCGCGTCCGCCTGGCCCGCGCGCAGCGTGAGCTGTCGCGGAAGGCGAAGGGCTCGGCAAACCGGGAAAAGGCCCGGCGTCGCGTCACCAAGGTCCATGCGCGGATCGCCGACCGGCGTCGCGACTTCCTCCACAAGCTGTCGACTCGTCTCGTCCGTGAGAACCAAACGGTCGTGATCGAGGACCTCACCGTCCGCCACCTGCTGAAGAACGGCAAGCTCGCGCGCGCCATCAGTGACGCGTCGTGGACGGAGTTCCGCTCCATGCTGGAGTACAAGTGCGCCTGGTACGGGCGCGAACTGGTCGTGATCGACCGCTGGTTCCCCAGCTCGAAGCCGTGCGGGGCCTGCGGCACGGTCGCGGCCAAGATGCCGTTGAATGTCCGCGAGTGGACGTGCGCCTGCGGCACTGTGCATGACCGCGACGTGAACGCGGCACGCAACATCCTGGCCGCCGGGCTGGCGGCGTCCGCCTGTGGACACGGTGTAAGACCTCAACGGGAGTCCTCCCGGACGGGGCGGTCGTCGGTGAAGCAGGAACCCCAGCGGGCGACCGCTGGAATCCCCCGCCGTTAGACGAGGGAGAAAGTCAATGAACGGCTCTCTCTTCGTCGCGTCGACGCCGACGAGGTCGAGGGTGGTGAAGTTGTCGGGGCCGGGACTCAGTGGCGGGCGCGCCGCAGGTGCGGCGCCCAGCCGTCCGCCCCGGCGAGGTACGTGGCAACCGTGCGGGTGGGGGGCGTCGGGCGCCGCGAGCTGCGGGCGGTCGGCGGTTACCCCGGCGCCTTGGCCGTAGGTGCGGTACTCCGAGAACCGCGCGTCCTTCCCGACGGCTCCGAGCCCCAGCGAGCCCGGTAGTGCGGCGACCGCGACCAAGGTCCGGCCGACACCCGGGCCCGCCCCCGACCAGGTCGGCAAGCGCTTGCTACGGAGGTGCGTCATTGCGGCTCCCAACAGGCGTACGGGTTACGAGGAGGGGGTGATCCTGAACGTGGTGAAGGTGGCCGCCCCGGCGTGTCCCCCGCCGGTGGGCGCGACCGCGAAGAGGCCGAGCAGGGCGCCGACCCAACGCCAGGGCGTGGCGGCGAAGACCTGGCCGGAGGAGTGCCACCCCTCCCCCACGTCGTACGAGAAGTGGCAGCGTGCCCCGGCGCGGGTCTCGATGCGCAGCCGGGCCCGCCCGTCGGGCGCCGGGCGCGGAGGTGCCGCGTCCCGCTCCCGTTCGGCGACGGTCTCGGCGAACCGGTGGACGAGGTGCACGCTCCCGTCGGCGTCCCGCTGGAGCCCGATCCAGCGGAAGGCGTCACCGAGCACGGCGAGTCCGGCGCGCGCCCCTGGCTCCTCGCTGTCGAGGCGCAGCTCCACCTCGGTCACGGTGGGGATCCCCGGCAGCCGCTGTGTGAGCACATTCGCCAGTTTCCGCAGGTCGTGCGCGTGCACGGAGCGCACGCACGTGAGCCGCAGCCCGTCGCCGGAGTGCTGGGTGGCCCAGCCGGCGTGGGGGTCCCCCCGCTCGAGCGAAGCCGGGAGTGAGGGAGGGTTCGCGGTCCACTGCCACTGGCGTCCGAAGCGGCCGCCGGGGAAGTCGTCGTCGGTGGCCGGCGCGGCGGGCGGCTGCGCGGGCAGCGCCGGCTTGGCGTGCACGGCCACGGGGGCGCCCTCGTCCCCGAGGACGGGCCAGCCGTCGGCGTCCCAGCGCATCGGCTGGAGGTGGACGACCCTGCCGTACGCGCCCCGCTGCTGGAAGTGCAGGAACCAGTCCTCGCCGGCCGCCGTGCGCACCCAGCCGCCCTGGTGGGGGCCGTTCACGTCGGTGTCGTGCTGCTCCAGCACGACGCGCTCCTCGTAGGGGCCGAAGAAGTCGCGGGAGCGGAAGGCGCCCTGCCAGCCGGTCTCCACTCCCCCGGCCGGGGCGAGGATCCAGAACCAGCCGTCGTGCCGGTAGAGCTTGGGGCCCTCCAGGGTGAACCAGCCGGGCAGCCGGTCCGCGTCGACGATCACCTTGCCCCCGTCGAGCAGTCCCGTGCCGTCGGGCCGCATCCGGTGTCCGGTGAGTCGGTTCTTGATCCCGGAGCGGGACTTGGCCCAGGCGTGCACGAGGTACGCCTCGCCGGTCTCCTCGTCCCACAGCGGGCACGGGTCGATGAGTCCCTTGCCCTCCTTGACCAGGTGCGGCCGGGTCCACGGGCCGCGGATCTCGGGGGCGTTGACCTGGAAGACGCCCTGGTCGGGGTCGCCCCAGAAGATCCAGAACCGGTCGTCGAAGTGCCGCAGCGACGGTGCCCACACCCCGCAGTCGTGGCGGGGCGCCCGGAACTCGCTCGCGGGTTCGAGGAGGGGCAGCGCGTGGCCGACGAGCGTCCAGTTGACCAGGTCCCGGGAGTGCAGCAGGGGAAGTCCCGGGACCCGGCCGAAACTGGAGGCCGTCAGATAGAAGTCGTCGGCCACGCGCAGGACATCGGGGTCGGACCAGTCGGCGTCGAGGACGGGGTTGCGGTAGGTGCCGTCGCCCCGGTCTGCGGAGAAGGCGGGCGCGCTCGCGGAGGTCGTCACGGGCTCACCGCCTTGCGGACCAGGGCCGCCGCCTCGCCGCGGTCGAGGGTGCCGTCGGCGACGACGGTGACGACCCGGCGTACGGCGGTCCCACCGGGCTCGACGGGCAGACGTTCGGTGGGGGCGAGCGACGAGCCGACGCCCGGATACTCGTCGGCCCGGACGAACCAGGGGTCGCGGCGGGTGGTGGCGGTGGCCCCCGCGAAGACGAGCGTCCAGGTGTCGCCCGCGAGGGCGAGCCAGTCGGCGCGGGTGCCGTGGACGTCGGCCTCGCCCTCGGCGTCGGCGGTGAACACGCGCGGGGGCCGGGCCTCCTTGCGGGCCCGCCAGAAGAACCCGCCGTACGCGGCGCCGGGGCGTCCGTTGGTGGCGGGGCTGCCGATCGAGACGGGTGTGCCGGTGGTGTTGGTGAGCGAGAAGGTGAAGTCCAACGCCCAGGCGCCGTCGGTCAGTTCGGTGGCCGCGACGGTACGGCGCTCGCGCAGCAGCTCGGTTCCGGACGCCACCCAGCGCAGTTCCTCGACGAAGCCGTCGGGGTCGCGCAGTTGGAAGGCGATGTGGCGCTGGGAGCCGTGGTTGTCGAGCTCGGTCGGGCCCCGGTCGCGGACGTAGGTCCGCCCGCCCCAGAAGTTGTGCCCCTCGACGTCGGGAACGGCGACACCGACGCCGAGGTGGTGGAGGTGGTCGGCGGGGCTCAGCTCGGTGACCGCCGTACCGGACAGGGTGGTGACGGGATGGAGGTAGGGGCGGGGCGAGAGGCGGGCCGGCACCTCGGGCCGGGCGTGGTAGCGGCCCACCGGGCGGCCCGCCACCCGCAGGACGAGGGACTCGTCGGTCGTCATCAGGTACTCACCTCGTTCGCCGGTGGCTCGGGGAGCGCCCAGGGGGCGCCCAGTTCGGAGTAGAGGGCGAGGTCGTCGGCGGCGGCCGTGACCAGCGCGTCGATGCCGTCGACGACCCGGCGGTCCTCCTCGGGCAGCCGGTGCCAGGCGTCGGCCGGGAGCGCGCGGGGGTCGGGGGCGGTGCGGATGGCCTCGACGACCTTCATGAACGCGCCGGTGGTGTCCGGCGGAACGAGCAGGTCGGCGCCGTCGACGAGGTGGTCGACCAGGTTCTCCAGCAGGTCGGTGCGCCCGTACTCGATCTCCTCGGGGCCGTGTCCGGCCCGCTGGACGAGCACGCGGTCCTGCTTGTACCAGTAGGTGATCCGGCCGCTGGTGCCGTGGACGACGTTGTACGGCTCGTCGGGGTTCTCCGCGCACAGCGTGGCCGCGACGGTGATCCGGCTGCCGCGGGCGGTGGTGATCCGCACGCAGGAGGTGTCGTCGGACTCGATGTCGTTGGCCCGCAGCAGCTCGGTCTCGATACGGGTGACGTCCTCGGCGCGGCCCGCGTCGCCGAGCGCGAGCCCGGTGGCGACGGCGTGCGCGAGGGGGTTGGTGAGCGCCCCGTCGATCACGTCGACACCGTTCAGACGGCGCTTGCCCGCCCAGGGCGCCCGCCGGTAGTACGCCTCGGCGCGGGCCCAGGCGCCGGCGCCGCCGATGCCGGTGACCTCGCCGATCAGTCCGTCCGCGATCATCTTCCGGATCGCGGGCACCGCGTGCGAGCCCAGCGACTGGAAGCCGATCTGGCAGACGACTCCGGCGGCGGCCACCCCGTCCGCCATCCGGCGGAACTCGGCGTACGACGGGGCCGGGGGCTTCTCCAGCAGGATGTGCACGCCCCGCTCGGCCGCCGCCAGCGCCAGGTCGGTGTGGGTCGGGATCGGGGTGCAGATCACGGCGATCGCGGCACCGGTGGAGTCGAGGAGCGCGCCGAAGTCGGCGGACTGCTCGGGGGTGCCGAGGCCGTCCGGGATCTCGTCCGAGGCGAGCGGGGTCAGCTCGCAGACGCCGACGAGGCGGACGATCCCCTTGTCCGCCAGGCGGCGGATGTTCTCCAGGTGCCAGCGGCCGTGGCCGCGGGCGCCCGCGAGGACGAGCGGGACCGGGGTGTCGTATGCGGTGGTGTGGTTCATCGGAGCCTCCCTGCGCCCGCGCCGCGCGCCACCTCTCGGTCGGCCCTCACGGCGCTGTCGATCTTCTGGTGCAGGGTAGGTGTCCAGCCGACGTCGGCCGTCAGATCGCGCTCGCTGCCGGAGTTGTAGGCGTTGTGGATGGCCAGGAGATCCACCGGATAGCCGTTGAAGAGGGTGCCCGTCTGGTGGAGCGCGGTGCCGTTCCAGCTCTTGACCAGGTCGGCGGCCTCGACGTGGCCCGGCGTGGTGAACGCGTTGTTCTCGGCGTACACGGCGGACTCGGTGGAGATGCCCAGCGCGTAGCGGTAGTCGTGGGCGTCGGCCGGGACGACGTAGCGGTTGTTGTAGAGGTGCACCTGCCCGAAGCGGACGCGGGGCGCGCGCTGGACGACGTTCTCGAACTGGTTGTGGTGCAGGGTGACGCGGAGTCTGCCGCGGTCGCCGGTGGCGGTGTCGCCGTTGCCGATGAGGAGGCCCTTGTCGTGGTCGGCGAACCGGCTCCAGGAGACGGTGACCAGGTCGGAGGCGTTGGTGATGTCGAGCAGACCGTCGTGCCGGAGGTGGTTGCGGCCGAAGTAGGTGGGCTCGTCCTCGTCGGGGTGGCCCTGGTCGGAGATGGTGACGTGGTCGATCCAGACGTGGGTGGAGCCGCGCAGCCAGATGTTGTCGTAGGCGGTCTTCCAGTCGCCGAGGCCGCCGGTGTTGGGCTGCCAGACGGGGAAGCAGTCGTAGGCGTCGCGGAGTTCGAGATTGCGGATGATCACATGGTCGGAGCCCCTGAGCTGGAGGCTGGCCCCCTTGAGCACCGCGCCCTTGAGGCCGACGATCGTGGTGTGGGAGCCGACGGCCAGCTCGATCCGCTCGGCCTGCTTCGCCGCCGACGCCTGGCGGGCCTCCTCCTGCGGGCCGCTCGGCCTGGCGGAGCCCCAGCTGCGTGGGTCGTAGGCGGCGAGGTACTTCTTCAGCTCGTAGCCGCCGGTGGCGTAGTCGTCGCAGTCGAGCTTCTCGCCGTCGTCACCGGTGTTGGCGTCGATGGTCCCCGCGATCCGGATGATCTTGGGGGTGTCGCTGCCGCCGTCGAGCGCCCGGACCAGCTCGCTCCGGTTGCGCACGGTGAGGACATGGGCGGCGTCGGCGGTGGAACCCCCCGTGGTCCCGCCGTCGGCCGCGGCCCAGCCGTCGTCCGCGGCGAGCGTGTCCCTGCTGATGTCGCGCCCGACGTCGCGGGGCTCCGCCCCGGCCGGGGTGCTGAGCGTGAGGCCCAGCATTCCGGCGAGCGCGACGAGGGAGAGACTTCTCCTGCGGTGGCTCATCCCTTCACCGCCCCCGCGCTGAAGCCGGTGATCAGCCACTTCTGGATGAAGGCGAAGACGATCACGACCGGGACGGCGGCGATGATGCCGCCCGCGGCGAGCGCGCCCAGGTCGACGCTGTCGGCGCTGAGCAGGGTGTTCAGGCCGACCGGGATGGTCTGCTTCTCCTGGTTGCTGAGGAACATCAGCGCGAACAGGAAGTGGTTCCAGGAGTGCACGAAGGCGAAGGAGCCGACGGCGATCAGACCGGGCCGCAGCAGCGGCAGCACGACCACCCGGAACGCGGTGAACCGGTTGCAGCCGTCGACCCAGGCCGCCTCCTCCAGCGAATACGGCACGTTCTTGATGAAGTTGCTGATCAGGATGATCGACAGCGGCAGCTGGAAGACCGTCTCGGCGAGGATGACGCTGCCGAGCGAGTTGATCATCCGCAGCTCGGCGAAGATCTGGAACAGCGGTACGAGGAGCAGTGCGCCCGGGACGAACTGGGAGCACAGCAGCGCCAGCATGAAGCCGCGCTTGATCTTGAAGTCGAAGCGGGCGAGGGCGTAGCCACCGGCGAGGGCGACGAGCGTGGTCATCAGCAGGGTGACGACCCCGACGAGCACGCTGTTCTGGAAGTAGGTGCCGAAGCTGCGCTCGTTCCACACCTTCTCGAAGTGCTCGAACGTGATGGGCCACGGCACGAGCGAGGTCGAGCCGGGCTTGCGGAGCGCGAACAGCAGGATCCAGTAGAAGGGGACGAGGGTGAAGACGAGGTAGATCGACAGGGGCAGATAGATCTGCCAGCGGGGCACCTCGTCCCAGGCGCGGTGCTGCTTGCGGGGCCGCTGCGGGGGCTCCTCGGCCGCCGGCGCGGGCGTCACCGGAGCGACCTTCTCGGCGTCCTTGGTGATCACTTGGACTCGCCTCCGAACTTGCTCAGCCGCAGATAGACCATCGAGCAGAAGAGCAGGATCACGAACGCGACCGTGGTCAGGGCGGACGCGTAGCCGAAGTTGTGGGCGTCGACCGAGGTGTTGGCGATGTACAGCGGGAGCGTGGTGGTCTCGCCCGCGGGTCCGCCGCCGGTCAGGGTGTAGAGGAGGTCGACGTTGTTGAACTCCCACACCGCGCGCAGCAGCGTGGAGAGGATGATCGCGTCCTTGAGGTGCGGCAGCGTGATGTGGAAGAACTGCCGGACGCGGCTCGCGCCGTCGACCTCGGCGGCCTCGTAGAGGTCCTTCGAGATGGACTGGAGGTCGGCGAGGATGAGGATCGCGAAGAAGGGGACACCGCGCCACAGGTCGGCGACGACCGCCGCCGAGAAGACGGTGGAGGTGTCGGAGAGCCAGCTGGTGCCGTACTCGCCGATGCCGATGTCCGCGAGGTAACGGGTGATACCCGTCTGGGAGTTGTAGAGGAGCACCCAGATCGCGGAGGTGAGGACACCGGAGACGGCCCACGGCGAGAAGACGAGTGCGCGGCCGAGGGCCCGGCCGACGAACGTCTGGTTGACGATCAGCGCCAGCGCGAGACCGAACAGCAGCTGGAGCCCGACCTCGACGACGACCCACTTGGCGCTGAAGACGAGGGTGTCCCAGAACAGCGGGTCCTCGGTGAAGGCGTGGACGAAGTTGTCGAAGCCGGCGAAGCCGTTCCGCCAGGGCTTGGTGGGGTTGTAGTGCTGCAGGCTGTAGTAGAAGACGCTGACGACCGGGTAGGCGATGAAGCCCAGCATGAGCAGGGCGGCCGGGGCGATCAGCAGGTAGGGCAGCCTGCGCGGGGTCGCGGAGGCACGGCGCGCACGGCTCCGCCGGGGTGGCGCGGGCGGTTTCGCCACGGCTGCGGCTTGGGCCATGACTGGGGCTCCGTTTCTGGGTACGTCGTTGCGCGTTGTGGTGCAGGAAGCGCTTTCTCGCTGGGCAGAGGGGGGTGGTTCGCGGAACGGGGACGCGGCTTGCGGATCGGTCGCGGGTGCGGGTGCGGGTGCGGGTGCGTGGGGGCTTGTCACGCAGTTCCCCGCGCCCCTTGTCGGCACCCGGCGTCAGAGTGTTCAGCCCGCGTAGGGGTCCGGGACCTTGCCCGGTCTGGCCAGGAACTCGAAGTCGCAGCCGGTGTCGGCCTGGGTGATCTGGTCGTTGTAGAGGGCGCCGTAGCCGCGTTCGTAGCGGGTGGGCGGCTCGGTCCACTCCGCTCGGCGGCCCTCCAGCTCCTCGTCGTCCACGTGGAGATGGAGGGTGCGCGCCTCGACGTCGAGGGTGATCGGGTCGCCGGTGCGGACCAGGGCGAGCGGGCCCCCGATGTACGACTCCGGCGCGACGTGCAGCACGCAGGCGCCGTAACTGGTGCCGCTCATCCGGGCGTCGGAGATCCGCACCATGTCCCGTACGCCCTGCTTCAGCAGGTGGTCGGGGATGGGCAGCATCCCGTACTCGGGCATGCCGGGGCCGCCCTTGGGGCCGGAGTTGCGCAGGACGAGGACGCTGTCGGCGGTGATGCCGAGGGACGGGTCGTTGATGGTGCGCTGCATGGTCTTGTAGTCGTCGAAGACGACCGCGGGACCGGTGTGCTTGAGCAGGTGGCGCTCGGCGGCGATGTGCTTGATGACCGCGCCGTCGGGGCAGAGGTTGCCGCGCAGGACGGCGACCCCGCCCTCGGCGGCGAGGGGGTTCTCGCGGGTGCGGATCACGGCGTCGTTGTGGACGAGCGCCCCGTCGAGCTGCTCGCGCAGCGTGTCGTGGGAGACGGTCGGCCGGTCCAGGTGCAGCAGGTCGGTGATCCGGGAGAGGAACCCGGGCAGACCTCCCGCGAAGTGGAAGTCCTCCATCAGGTACGTCTGACCGCCGGGACGGACGTCGGCCAGCACCGGGACCGTGCGGGCGATGCGGTCGAAGTCGTCCAGGGTGAGCTTGACGCCGGCGCGGCCGGCCATGGCGATGAGGTGGATGACCGCGTTGGTGGAGCCGCCGAGCCCGAGGACGGTGGTGACGGCGTCCTCGAAGGCGTCGGCGGTGAGGATGTCGCTCAACTTGCGGTCCTTGTGGACCAGTTCGACGATCCGCAGGCCGGACCTGGCGGCCATCCGGTCGTGCCCGGAGTCGACGGCCGGGATGCTCGACGCGCCGGGGACCGTGACCCCGAGGGCCTCGGCGGCGGCGGTGAGCGTGGAGGCCGTGCCCATCGTCATGCAGTGACCGGGCGAACGGGCCAGACCGGACTCCAGTTCGGTCATCTCGCAGTCGCCGATGAGCCCGGCGCGCCGGTCGTCCCAGTACTTCCACATGTCGGTGCCGGAGCCGAGGACCTCGTTGCGCCAGTGCCCCGGCAGCATGGGCCCGGCGGGCACGAACACCGTCGGCAGGTCGACGCTGGCGGCGCCCATCAGGAGGGCGGGCGTGGACTTGTCGCAGCCGCCCATCAGCACGGCCCCGTCGACCGGGTACGAGCGGAGCAGTTCCTCGGTCTCCATCGCGAGCATGTTGCGGTAGAGCATCGGGGTCGGCTTCTGGAAGGTCTCCGAGAGGGTGGAGACCGGGAACTCCAGCGGGAAACCACCCGCCTGCCACACACCCCGCTTGACCGCCTGCGCGCGGTCCCGCAGGTGCACATGGCAGGGGTTGATGTCCGACCAGGTGTTCAGGATCGCGATGACCGGCTTGCCCAGGTGCTCCTCGGGCAGATAGCCGAGCTGGCGGGTGCGGGCGCGGTGGCTGAAGGCGCGCAGCCCCGACGAGACGCCGCTGCCGTACCACTGGTGGCTGCGGAGTTCCTCCGGCTTCCTCATGTCGACCGGCTTCGTCATACCGACCACCCCGCGGCGATGGAGGCGACCTCGGCCCGCTCGTCCTCGGGCAGGCCTTTGCTGGGCGCCCGGACGTCCCGGCGGCACAGGCCGAGCGAGGCGAGGGCCTCCTTGACCACGGTCACGTTGTCGGCGGAGCCGTTCGCGGCGCGCAGCTCCTCGAAGCGGCGGATCTGCTCCCAGACCTTCATGGCGGCCGGGTAGTCGCCCGATCGAAGCGCTTCCATCATGTTCAGCGAGACGGCCGGGGCGACATTGACGAGCCCCGAGGTGAAGCCGGTGGCGCCCGCCGAGAAGTACGAGGGGGCGTACGGTTCGGCGAGTCCGGCCACCCAGACGAAGCGGTCCAGGCCGGCGTCGCGGGCGAAGGCGGCGAAGCGCGCCGCGTCCGGGACGGCGTACTTCACGCCGATCACGTTCGGGCAGTCGTCGGCGAGTTCGGCGAGCCGGGCGCCGGACAGCTGCGCGTTGCGGATGTAGGGCACGACGCCCAGCTCCGGCACGGCCTCGGCGATGGCCCGGTGGTAGTCGACCCAGCCGCCCTGCGAGACGTAGGGGTGGACCGGCTGGTGGACCATCACCATCTGGGCGCCGGCCGCGCGGGCGTGCCCGGCGGAGGCGACCGCGGTCGGGATGTCGTGTCCGACGCCGACCAGGACCACGGCGCGGTCGCCGACCTCGTCCATGGTCAGCTCGGTGACCAGGCGCCGCTCCTCGGGGGTGAGGGCGTAGAACTCGCCGGTGTTGCCGTTGGGCGTGAGGGTGGTGATCCCTCCGTCGAGCAGCCGACGCAGCAGGGCCCGGTGGGCGCCCTGGTCGACGGTGCCGTCCTCGGCGAACGGAGTCACCGGGATGGCCACCACGTCGGCCAGAGCCGTCCGTTGGGTCTCGAACGTCACGCTGCTCATGGATGACCTTCCTCTGCGAGGACTGCGGAGGCCGCCGCCTGCGCGGCCGCGGCCTCGTGAACTCGGGGGCTTACGGGGTGGTGCGGGGCCGGGGGTCCTGGTCTCCCTGGATCCGGCCGACGGGCGGGCCCTCGTCGCCGTCGTGGGCTCCCGGGAAGGCCCGCTCGACGAACGAGGCGATGTGCGCGTGCAGGGCGGCGGCCGCGCCGTCGGCGTCGCCGTCGAGGGCGAGCCGCAGGATCTCCCGGTGCTCGGCGGCCTCCCGCTCCCACGAGGGGTCGGCGGCCCAGGCGACGGCGGACACCAGGGCGGCCTGGTCGCGCACCTCGTCGAGCATCCGGCCGAGCAGCGGGTTGCCGCAGGGCACGTAGAGCGCGCGGTGGAACTCCCGGTTCGCAAGGGACCGTTCGGCGGTGTCCGTGGCCTCGTCGGCCCGGGTCAGCGCGTCGCTCGCCGCGTCCCACGAGGCGCCGCGCCGCACCGAGCGGCGCAGGGCCTCCGGCTCCAGGAGCAGCCGTACGTCGTAGACCTCGCGCGCCATGTCCGCGTCCACCATGCGCACCGTGACGCCCTTGTACTGGCTCATCACGACGAGCCCGGTGCCGGCCAGCGTCTTCAGCGCCTCGCGCACGGGCGTCTTGGACACCCCGAACTGCGCGGCCAGCTCGGTCTCGACCAGGGCCTGACCTGGCGTCAACTGGCCGGTGAGAATGCGGTGTTTGATCCCCTCCAGCACGAACTGCGTGCGGGACGGGATCGGCGTGGGCACAGAGGTCATGCGCGGCCTCTCGAATGTCACGGAGATCCCCCACGAGCTGCCGGTCCCGGCGTCTCACGTATCTGATCTCGCGTATCGCGTCTCATATATGACGTACGAAGTACGACGCGTTGAAGGTAGGAGGGGGCTCGGGTTTCGTCAATGCTTCCGGCAGAAGAATCCGTGGTCGCCGTCACACGATCCTGGTGTCGCCCTCACGCGCGCTCTCGGTGGGCCCGCCGAACGCCACGGCCGCGCGTCCGGCGGCTTCCTCCCTGGTCAGCGTGGGTCCCACATGGGTGACGAGCAGCCGGCTCGCTCCCTTGGCGTACGTTCCGGCCTCCTCCGGCGTGAGATGCACCCGGGGTTCGCCTTCGCGATGCGCGGTGACGTCCGCCTCGCACAGGAAGAGGTCGGCGCTGCCCGCGAGGTGGGTGAGCACGTCGCACGGCCCGCTGTCCCCCGAGTACGCGAACACCCGCCCCTGGCACTCGGCGCGCAGCCCGTACGCCTCCGCGTCGTGGACGACGGCACGCGCGGTGAGGGTGAGGTTCCAGTGCCGGGCGGTGTGCCCGTCGTACAGCGGGCGGAACTCGAACACGCTGCTCAGGAAGGCGGTGTCCGGCCGGCCGAAGAAGCCCGCGACCCGCTGCGCGCAGCCGTCGGGCGCGTAGACGGGGATCGGGGCGGGCAGAGTGAGGCCGCCGTACGCGAAGCCGTACGCGGCGGCGAGCAGATCGGCGCTGTGGTCGGCGTGTAGATGGGACAGCCAGATCGCCGTGAGCCTCGCGGGGTCCGTGTGCCGCTGCAACTCGGCGAAGGTACCGAACCCGGCGTCCACCCATATCTCCGCGCCCCCGCCCCGCAGCAGATACCCGGAGGCGGGCCGGCCCGGTCGGGGATGCGGAGAGGCGGTGCCGAGGACGGTGAGGCTCAGGGGCATGTGGGGGAGCGTACGGACGCGGGCGGGAGCCCGCGCCGGATTTCGCGTGTTCTGTCTGGGGAGCGCCTACGCCTTCCAGTTCGGGTCGCGTCCGCTCAGGCCGATGGCGCGGTCGAGGAGGGGCGCGTCGTCCGGGACGGCCACGACGGGGCCGAAAATGCTGTCCCGGCTCGGGTCGCCGACTGACGCGGCGAGGAAGTCGTGGGAGGCGGCCAGGGCGTCCGGGTCCGGCTCGTACTCCTGGCCGGTGGCGCGGGCGAGGTCCCAGCCGTGCACGACGAGTTCGTTCACGGCGACGGCACCGGCGACGGCCCCCGGCAGCGGCACACCGCCCGCCCGGGTGTCGCCGGTCCAGGCGGCCGGGTCGCGCCACGCCTCCGCGAGTTCGCCGAGCGTCCGGGGCAGGGCCTCGCGCCAGTCGGGGCCGATGTCGGGGAGGGAGGAGCCGGGGTCGGTGTCCGTCGTGGGCCCCAGGTCCTTGCGGGCGGCGTCCCGGAAGGCTACGGAGAGACCGAGCAGATGCCCGAGGAGGTGCCGCACGGCGTACGCGGGACAGGGGGTCACGCCGGAGAGCTGCGCGTCGCCCACGGCCCGGACGAGGCGGGCCACGGCGCGGGTCTGCGCGGTGAGATCGAGGGGGGTGGGGAGGGGGCCGCTGTCGTCGACGGTCATCCGAGGCTCCTTCGGGTCGGTCTGGGCGCATGCCTTTCTCGGTAGACCGACTCGGTGGGGAAAACT
>NZ_LIRK01000739.1:193-5157 GCF_001419765.1 Streptomyces torulosus | reverse complement strand
ACCCCGAGACCCGTAGTAGCCGCCCGGCCGCCGTCGCTCCCGGGAGCCGTGGCAGTCGCCCGGCCGCCGTCGACCCCGAGACCGGTGGTGACTGCCCGGCCGCCGTCACCACGGGAGGCCGGCCATGAGCGCCGCCACCGCCCTCCCCCGCAGCCTCGTCGTGCGTCTGGACAGCGCCGGTGACGTGCTCCTGGCCGGTCCCGCCGTCCGCGCGGTCGCCGCCGGGTCGGACCACACCGCGCTGCTGTGCGGGCCGCAGGGGGCCGCGGCCGCGCGGCTGCTGCCGGGCGTGGACGAGGTGCTCGTGCACGACGCCCCGTGGGTGGGACTGGACCCGGCCCCCGTGTCACGGACCGCCACCGACCGGCTGGTCGAGGAGGTGGCGGCCCGCCGCTTCGACCGCGCCCTGGTGCTGGTGTCGTACCACCAGAGCCCGCTGCCGGCGGCACTGCTGCTGAAGCTGGCCGGGGTGGGCCGGATCGCCGCCGACAGCGAGGACTACCCCGGCGCACTGCTCGATCTGCGCCACCGGCGGCTGCCCCACCGTCACGAGGCCCTGGCGGCCCTGGACCTGGCGCGGGACGCGGGCTGCGCGCTGCCGCCCGGCGACGACGGGGCACTGCGTGTCCTGCCGCCCCCGGACATGACGCCGCTGACCGGTGGCGAACCGTACGTGGTCTTGCATCCGGGGGCCGCGGTACCGGCCCGCGCCTGGAGTCCCGGCCGGGCGGCACGGGCCGCGGCCGCCCTGTCCGCGGCGGGCCACCGCGTCGTGGTCACCGGAGGACCGGACGAGCGGGACCTCACCTCGTACGTCGCCGGCGGGCACGCCCTCGACCTCGGCGGCGCCACCGATCTGCGGCAGTTGGCGGGGGTGCTGGCCGGGGCACGCGTGACGGTGGCCGGCAACACCGGGCCGACGCATCTCGCCGCCGCGGTGGGGACCCCCGTGGTCTGTCTGTTCGCGCCGGTGGTGCCGGCCGAGCGCTGGCGCCCGTACGGCGTGCCGCACGTCCTGCTCGGGGACCAGGGCGCCGCGTGCGCCGGGAGCCGGGCCCGGAGGTGTCCGCTGTCGGGGCACCCGTGCCTCGACGGTGTCGGCGACCGGCAGGTCCTGGCCGCCGTCGCGGCACTCGGCGGCCCGTCCGACGACCGCACCGGGCGGCCCGTCCGCCCCGACCCGTGGAGCCGCGACGCGGCCTGGCCGGGGCGGGCCGGCGACCGTGCGACGGAACGAGGAGCGACCGTATGAACATCCTGCTGTGGCATGTGCACGGCTCCTGGACGACGGCCTTCGTGCAGGGCCCCCACACCTATCTCGTTCCCGTGACTCCGGACCGGGGGCCGGACGGCCTCGGGCGCGCCCGGACGTTCTCCTGGCCGGCCTCGGTGCGCGAGGTGCCGCCCGAGGACCTGCGGGAGGCGCCGGTGGACCTGGTGGTCCTCCAGCGGCCGCACGAACTCGCGCTCGCCGAGCGCTGGCTGGGCGGCCGACGCCCCGGGCGTGACGTGCCCGCCGTCTATCTGGAGCACAACGCGCCGGACGGCGACGTGCCGGGGACCCGGCATCCGTACGCCGACCGCGACGATCTGACGCTGGTGCACGTCACCCACTTCAACCGGCTGTTCTGGGACTGCGGCGCCACCCCTACGGCGGTGATCGAGCACGGCATCGTCGACCCCGGGCACCAGTACACGGGACGGCTCCCCCGCGCGGCCGTCGTCGTCAACGAACCCGTACGGCGCGGCCGGTACACCGGCACCGACCTGCTGCCCGCCCTCGCTCAGGCGGCGCCGCTCGACGTCTTCGGCATGGGTACCGAGGGGCTGGCCGCCCACCTGGGCCTGCCGGAGGACCGCTGTCGCTCCGCCGACCTGCCCCAGAACCATCTGCACCCCGCCATGGCCCAGCGCCGCCTCTATCTGCACCCGGTGCGCTGGACGTCCCTCGGCCTGTCCCTGCTGGAGGCGATGCATCTGGGGATGCCGGTCGTGGCGCTCGCGACCACCGAGGCCGTCGAGGCGGTACCGGCGGACGCGGGCACCCTGTCCACCCGGCCCGAGGTGCTCGCCCGGGCCGTACGCCACTACCTGGAGGACCCCGCGGCGGCCGCCGCGGACGGTGCGCGAGCCCGGCAGGCGGCCCTCCAACGGTACGGACTCAAGCGCTTCCTGGACGACTGGGAGCGCGTGATGACGGAGGCCCGCTCATGAACTCGATCCTCACCCCCTTCCGGCTCGGCGGTATCGCCTCCTCTCCGCGCCCCCGATCCATCGCGCTGGTCTCGGAGCACGCGAGTCCGCTCGCCGTCCTCGGCGGGGTGGACGCGGGCGGGCAGAACGTCCATGTCGCCGCCCTCGCCTCGGCGCTCGCCGACCGGGGCCACGAGGTCACCGTGTACACCCGCCGGGACGCGCCGGACCTGCCCGACGAGGTGCCGCTGCGCCACGGGGTGACGGTGCACCATGTGCCCGCCGGTCCCCCGGAGTCGCTCCCCAAGGACGAACTCCTGCCCCACATGGGGGACTTCGGCCGCTACCTCGTCCAGGTGTGGCGGTCGGGGCCGCCGGACGTGGTGCACTCCCACTTCTGGATGTCGGGCGTCGCCGCCCTGCGGGCCACCCGTGAGCTGGGGCTGCCGCTGCTGCACACCTACCACGCCCTCGGCACGGTGAAGCGACGGCACCAGCAGCGCGCCGACACCAGTCCGCCGCAGCGGATCGCGCTGGAGCGGGAGGTGGGCCTCGCCTGCGACCGGGTCGTGGCGACCTGCCGGGACGAGGTCGACGAGCTGGCCCGTATGGGGGTCCCGTCGAGCAAGGTGTGCGTCGTGCCCTGCGGGGTCGACACCGCGCTGTTCACGCCGCGCGGTCCGGCCATGGCACGCGGTCCCCTCCCCCATCGGGTGCTGCAACTGGGGCGTCTGGTGCCGCGCAAGGGCGCCGCCGTCTCGATCGCCGCCCTCGCCCTGCTGCCCGACACCGAACTCGTCGTGGCCGGCGGCCCTCCGGCGGACCGGCTCGCGGACGACCCCGAGGTCCGCAGGCTGCGCGCCCTCGCCGACGCGGTGGGCGTCGCCGACCGGGTCCGCTTCACCGGCGGGGTGCCGAGTCGTGAGGTACCGCCGCTGCTGCGCGGCGCCGACGTGGTGGTGTGCCCCGCGGACTACGAACCGTTCGGCATCGTGCCGCTGGAGGCGATGGCCTGCGGCCGGCCGGTGGTCGCCAGCACGGTGGGCGGTCAGCTGGACACGGTCGCCGACCCCGGCACCGGGCGGCTGGTGCCGCCCCGGCACCCTCAGGCGCTGGCCGGTGCTGTCGCTGAACTCCTCGCCGACCCCGGCGCCCGCGCCGCGTGCGGGGAGACCGGCCGCCGCCGCGTCCTGCGCCGCTACTGCTGGGACCGCGTCGGCATGGCGACCGAGGCGGCGTACGAGAGGGTCGTCGACGCCCGCCCCGCCATGACCGGCGTCGTCTGACGGCCCCGCCCCACGGCATTCCGAACGCGAACCCCCACAGGTCCGTCCGACCGCGAACCCCCACAGGTCCGAAGGAGGTGCGGGTCAGGCCGCCGTCCCCTCGGGGACGCGGCGCACCCGATCGCCATGACCGAATCCCGTGCACTCGACGCCGCACACCTGCACTGCCGCTCCCTCGAACAGGCGCTCGGCCGACTCCGGCGGGACGGCCTCGGCCGGATCGCGGAGTGGGGTGGGCGCCTCGCCGACGTCCTGCCGGCCGGCGGTCGGCTGCTCGCCGCGGGCAACGGCGGCAGCGCCGCCCAGGCCCAGCATCTCACCGCCGAACTCGTGGGCCGCTACCAGCGGGAACGCCCCGCGTACTCGGCGATCTCCCTGCACGCCGAGACATCGAGCGTGACCGCCATCGGCAACGACTACGGCTTCGACCACGTCTTCGCCCGGCAGGTCGCGGCGCACGGCCGTCCCGGCGATCTGCTCCTGCTGTTGTCCACGTCCGGCCGCAGCGCGAACCTGATCACCGCGGCCGTCACCGCCCGCCGGGCCGGACTGCGGGTCTGGGCGATGACGGGGCCCTCGCCCAACCCGTTGGCCGACGCCGCCGACGAGACGCTGGCCGTCGACGCCGACAGCACGGCGACCGTCCAGGAGACCCACCTGGTCGCGGTCCACCTGCTGTGCGAGTGCTTCGACGCCGCCGTCGCCGCGGGCACCCGCCGCCCGGACCCGGTACCGGTCCGCGGGAGGGCGTCATGACCGGGGCGCACCGCACGGACGGCATACGGCGGGCGGAGGCGGGCAGGGCACGCGGAGCCTCCGGGCCGCTGGTGGTCGTGGGGGACACGCTGCTGGACGAGGACGTGGAGGGCACCGCCACCCGGCTGGCCCCGGACGCGCCCGCGCCCGTCGTCGACGTCACCGGCAGCCGACGCCGCCCCGGCGGGGCCGGACTCGCCGCCGCCCTGGCGGCCACTCTCACGGCCGGCGACGGCCGTGAGGTGGTGCTGGTGACCGCACTCGGCGCGGACGAGGCGAGCGACGCCGTACGACGGGAGCTGCGCGGCCGGGTCCGGCTCGTCGAACTCCCCCTGGAGGGCACCCTGCCCGTGAAGACGCGGGTCCTCTCGGGCGGCCGCCCCCTCGTGCGGATGGACCGGGGCGGCGGCACGCCCTGCGCTCCCTGCGCCGCCGTACGGGAGGCCCTGGACCAGGCCGACGCGATCCTCGTCGCCGACTACGGACGCCACACCGCCGACGCCGTACGGGACCATCTGGCGGCCGTGGCACCGCACACACCGCTGGTCTGGGACCCCCATCCCCGGGGCGGGGCGCCCGTGCCCGGCGCCCGGCTGGTGACGCCGAACGCGACGGAGGTACGGGGACTGTGCCCCGAAAAGGGCACCGGCAGGGGCAGGGAAGCGGACCCGGGCGGCCGGCCGGGCGCGGGCGTTGCGCCCGGAGAAGGTGACGCGGGCGCTGTGGGCG
>NZ_LIRK01000739.1:0-177 GCF_001419765.1 Streptomyces torulosus | reverse complement strand
TCGCTGACCTCGCCCGGTGCCGGCGACACCACGCTGCGCGCGTACGCCGAGCGGGGTGCGGAGCTGGCAGCCCGCTGGCGGGCGGCGGGGGTCGTGGTGACGCTGGGTGAGCGTGGTGCGCTGCTGACGGGGCCCGGCGGCGGTACGCCGATGCTGGTTCCGGCGCCGTACCGGGCC
>NZ_LIRK01000738.1 GCF_001419765.1 Streptomyces torulosus | reverse complement strand
CACTTTCGCAACAGACCCTAGCCCGCCGGGACGGCACCCTCACACCTGCCGCCCCTGCGGACCGGGTCGGCGCCCTCCCGACGCAGTGCCGTGATCGGCTCGCCGAACTGACCCGGGCTCAACCCGGTGAACGGCGCTACCCAGACACCTCAGGCGTGTAAGAAGTCAAGTTCGTAGCGCTGAGTCCGTGTGTAGCCTTCCGATCTGTTCGAACGGATGAGGGGAGCTGAGGGTGGACGCGGAACGGCGGCGCATGGGCATCCAGCTCCCTGAGGAGTCCTGGTGGGACTGGGATGTCCCCTGCCGCAGATGGTGTCATCGGACTCGTCCACCTGATCGCCCAGTGGCCCGAGGACGAGGCAGATGCAGAGCCAGTGAAGTACTGGATCTCGAACCTGCCCGGGGCTTACAGCTGACCCGACGAGGCGTCAGTTCTCCGTGTGTTCGCTTCCTTCTGCGCGGGCTGCGCGGGCGCGCTGTGCGCGGAGTTCCACGGCGTCGAGGAGCAGGCCGAGCGCGGTCTCGAATTGGTCCTCTTCGTCGATTTCCGCTAGATAGGGGGCGACCTGCGCCAGGTTCGGGTACCGCTGTGGCGAGGCCGCCAGGTACTCGCGGCGCCAGGCCAGCCGGTCGCCTTCCCGAGCGCCCTTGTCCAGCACGTTGAAGGAAGCCTCGAAGGCGCTGGCGGCGAGTGCCGTATCGGCCAGGACACGGTAGTACGAGGCCGCTTCGCGTCCCTGGAGGCCGGCCTCGAGCAGGGCGCCGATGACCACGTCGGCACCCTGGAACTCCGGCTCGCGCCGCGAGGTGCGGGCCGCGACCAGGACGGCCACACCCGGGTGCCGCAGGCATGCGGCACGGATCCGCCGGGCGAGCGACGCGAGGGTCTCGCGCCAGGTTTCCGACGGTGCGAAGTCGTGCAGGGCATCGCTGACCAGCCGGGCGGCCAGGCCGAGCAGCAGGTCGTCCTTGCCGCGGAAGTACCGCAGGACGGCTGTGTGGTCGGCGCCAAGATCGGTGCCCAGCCGGCGGAAGGTGAGCGCCTGCGGACCGTCCCTCTCGACCACGGCCATCGCGGTGTCCAGGATCAGATCCGGGGTGAGGAAGGATGCCGGACGCTGCTTCCGCCCCGCGGGAGTGGCTCCTGCCGAGTTGGTCTTCGCGCGTGTCATGGCCGTCATCTTATCGACGGCGTTGTCAACGGTGGTCCTCGTGCAAGTGGTCGGCCACCGCCCGCAGTGCCGTGACGGACTCCGCGTCACGCGAGGGGTCGTCCGCCGTCGGCCACGCGCTGGTCTTGACGATCACCACGTCGGCGTCCGGGTCCACATACAGGTACTGGCCGTGGATCCCCACCGCGGTGAACGGACGTCGCTCGCCGCCGAGTGTCCACCACTTGTTGCTGTACCCGTAATGCGGGTAGCCGCTGGGGCCCAGTGCGCCGACCTCCAGGTGCGGCACCCCGCGACCCCGGCTGCGCGTCACCCATTCCTCGGGCACGATGCGCTGCCCGTTCAGCTCCCCGCCACGGGACATCAGCAGCCCCAGCCGGGCGATGTCGCGGGCGGTGGCATTGAGCGAGCCGCCGGCGATCGCGGTACGCGGATGCCCACGGGTGAGCCAGTAGTACGCGTCGTGCTCAGCGCCGATGCGGCTCCAGAGGCGCTCCGTGGCGTACTGCGCGAGGGAGTGGCCGGTGGCGGACTCCAGCACCCATCCCAGGACCTGGGTGTCGATCGTCGAGTAGCTGAACTGTGTGCCGGCCTCGGTCGAACGCTCGGCCGAGGACACGACCTCGTACAGCGAGCCACCCCCTGTGGCGGCCTCGGCGAACCGGTTGATCAGACTGTCCCGAACGGTGTGGTCCTCCACCAGGTCACCCACCCCGCTGCTCATGTCGAGCAGATGCTCGATGGTCACCCCGTCGAAGGCGGAGCCCACCAGCCACCTGCAGTACACCGTCACCGGCTCGGTCACATCCTTGATCGCCCCCTCGTCGAGGGCGATCCCGATCAGCATCGACGTCACCGACTTGGTCATCGAGAACATCTGGAACCGTACGTCGTCGCCGGCGAAGTACCCCGGATACGACTCGTGGACGATCTCGCCGCCATGCAGCACGACGAAAGAGGTGGTGTTCGTTCGAGCGTGCAGTTCGGCAAGGCTCCGCTCCCGCCCCTCGAAGCCGTAGGCCACTTCCAGGGGGCGCGGTCGCCGGGGCAGGGGGAACATATTCCCGCCGCGGCGGACGTCTTCGGTGGGCATGAGGAGATTCATGTGAGTGAACGTCCACTCATTGACCGGGCGGCGGGTCATCACCTCGTCCTGGTGGCGCCACAGCCACACTGCCCCGGCGCCCGCCGCGGCGGCTCCCAGCAGCCACCCACCCGCTTCGACGCGCATTACTGAACTCCTTCCTCGCATGGACATGTCGAGCTTCGGCGACCTCACTCTGGCTTGCCGATCCATCGATGTCAACAACGGTGCTAACGTTGGTGTCATCATGGGTGTCACCACTGTTGACAGGCCTTTGGGCGAGTGGTCATGCTGGGGGTCGTTACCCCTCTCCGACACTCACGAAGGACAGCACATGACAGCCACCCGACTGCCCACCGCGCGCCGCCTGCTCGGAAAGCTGCCCTTCGTCGACCCGGGTCGGCCCCCGCTGCCCGCGAGAACCGCGTTCCTGACCGGTGCCAGCTCGGGCATCGGCAAGGCACTCGCAGCCGAGCTGTGCGCCCGCGGCTACGACGTGTACCTCACCGCGCGCAGAATCGAGCTCCTGGAAGAACTGCGGGCACAGCTCACCGCCGCCTTCCCGCAGCGTTCGGTGACCGTGGCCGCCCTCGATGTGACCGAGCATGAGGCCGTGGCGCGGACGATCGACGACGCGGCCCGGCAGTTCGGCGGACTCGGAATGGTCATCGCCAACGCGGGGATCGACATGGGGGGCAACATCGGGGAGGGCCGCTTCGAGGCGCACCGCACGGTGGTCGAGGTCAATCTGCTGGGTGCGATGGCGACCATCGACGCGGCCGTCGCACACTTCCGCA
>NZ_LIRK01000737.1 GCF_001419765.1 Streptomyces torulosus | reverse complement strand
CCGAGACTCACCGGCTTCCCGGTACGCGCCGCCGAGCCCGCGTTCCCCCGATCCGGGGATGTGCCGGGCACGGCGGCGTCGGTGTCAGCCTAGGCCTGGGACCCTGCCCCTTATGGCGCAGTTGGAACATTTCACCAATTCCGTGGACTCGGTGGACGCCGTCGTCGCCCGTATGCGGGCCCTCGACGCCGCCCTGCCCGCGTTCCCCCGATCCGGGGATGTGCGGGCACGGCGGCGTCGGTGTCAGCCTAGGCCTGGGACCCTGCCCCTTATGGCGCAGTTGGAACATTTCACCAATTCCGTGGACTCGGTGGACGCCGTCGTCGCCCGTATGCGGGCCCTCGACGCCGCCCTGCCCGAGCGGGACGGGATCGCGGTCTTCAACCGTGTCTACCTCACCGTCACGGAGGCCGTGGGCCGACGCGTCGACGCCGGTCGCTTCGCGGATCCACGGGCCGCGATCGCCCTCGACGTGCGCTTCGCGGAGCGGTACCTGCGGGTGGCGGAGGGCGGCCCCGCGCCCGCCTGCTGGCGGCCGCTGCTGCAGCTCCGGCGCCATCCCGGCGTACGTCCGCTGCAGTTCGCGCTCTCGGGCATCAACGCGCACATCGGGCACGATCTCGCGCTCGCCGTCGTGGACGCCTGTCGTACGCTCGGCTGTGAACCCGTCGATCTGGAGGACGAGTTCGAGCACGTGGGCGATCTCCTCGTCTCGCTGGAGGAGCGGGTCCGCGAGGAGCTGATGCCGGGCCCCGATCTCCTCCAGGTCGCCGATCCGCTCACACATCTGCTCGGGTCGTGGAGCCTGGAGCGGGCCCGCGAGGCCACCTGGGCGGCGGCCAGGGCACTGTGGGCGCTGCGCGGACTCCCCGATCTCGCCGGGGAGTTGGCCCACCGCCTGGACGCGGCGGTGGGGTGCGCGGGGCGGATGCTCCTGACGCCGCTGCCGGACTGAGCGGCGGCCGGCTCAGTCCTCCGGGAGTTCCACGGGCGCGATCTCGTCGTACACGTCGCCGGGGCCGGGGTTGGTCGCGTCGGTGGTGCCGCCGAGGTGGTGCATGACGCCCCAGACGGCGTTGAGCGCGGTCTGGATCGCGCCCTCGGCCCAGCCGGCCGTCCAGGAGATGTCGTCGCCGGCGAGGAAGATGCCCCGCTTGTCCTCGGGCAGCCGGTCCTGCATGAAGTGGGTGAACAGACGCCGCTGGTAGCGGTAGTGGCCGGGCAGGTTGGCCTTGAACGCGCCCATGAAGTAGGGCTCGTTCTCCCAGGAGACGGTGACCGGGCTGCCGATGATGTGCTTGCGGATGTCGACCTTCGGGTAGATCTCGCCGAGCGACTTCAGCATGACCTCCATCCGCTCGTTCGCGGACAGCGGCAGCCACTTCAGGCTGTCGTCGCACCAGGTGTAGGAGAGGCAGATGACGGCGGGCCTGTCCGGGCCGTCGTCGAGGAGGTACGTCCCGCGCGTCATCCGGTCGGTGAGCGTCATCGACATGACGTCACGCCCCGTTTCTTCGTCCTTGTCCAGCCAGAACGGCCGGTCCACGGGCACGAACAGCTTGCTGGACTCCATGTAGTGGGTCCGCTCGATCGCCGTCCAGTGGTCGATCGGGAAGAGCGAGTCGTCGCAGTCGATCTTCGACAGGAGCATCCAGGACTGGGCGGTGAAGACGGCCGCCTGGTAGGTGCGGATCTCGCCGTGCGCGTCGGTCACGGTGATCCGGTTGCCGGCGGTGCGGTGCAGCCGGGTCACGGCGGGGCGGGGCTCGCCGTTCTCGTGCAGTGTGGCGAGGGAGGTGCCGTACGCCCAGTGCACGATCTTCTCGGGCTCGCGCTCCCAGAGCCGCAGCGGGAGCTGCTGGCTGCCGCCGACGATGCCGCGGTGGTGGTCGTCGGCCTCGGTGTAGACGACGCGGAGGATCTCCAGGATGGAGTTCGGGAAGTCGGTGTCCCAGCCGCCGGTGCCGAAGCCGACCTGGCCGAAGATCTCGCGGTGCCGGAAGGACTTGAAGGCCTCGGAGTCGCAGAGGAAGCCGTAGAAGGTCTGGTTGTCGAGCTTCTCCACGAGCCGCGCCCAGATCTCGCGGATGCGCGGGACGTCCCGC
>NZ_LIRK01000736.1 GCF_001419765.1 Streptomyces torulosus | reverse complement strand
CGCTGGAGATCGCCGCCCGCCACTACGGACTGCCGGGACCGCTCACCAACCAGGCCCGAGAAGTCGTGTTCGCCCCCAAATCGGGGCCGTTGCTGTACGCCAGCATGGCGCTGACGATGGTGGTGCTCACCTGGCGGCAACGACTGATCGCGGCCGCCGTCGCCGTCGGCATCGACCTCGTCTTCTTCCTGGTGCGGTGGGCCGCGGGCGCCGACATGATGTTCGGCAACGGCGCGCTGTGGGTGATCCTCGGCTGCGCCGTCATCGCCCTCACCCGCCGCACCGGCCGGGAGAGAACCCTGCTCCTCAAGGGTGTCGGGCTGGGGCTGCTGCTGGTGGCCGGCCGCAAGACCGGTGACACGTGGCTGCTCATCACCTCCAAGACCCAGCCGCTGGTGCTCGACCAGTACCTGGCCTCCGCCGACCACGCGCTCGGCAACCCGTCATGGCTGATGGGCCGGCTGGTCCGGGCCACCGGACCCGTCGGCACCCACCTCCTCGACTGGATCTACATCCAGCTCGCGGTGGCCGCCGTCGCCGTCGCCCTCTACCAGCTCCGCCATGTGGTGGCCGAACGCCGCTTCCCCCGCCACCACCTGGTGCGCACCTTCCTGGTGATCGGCCTCCTCGGCCCCGGCATCTACATGATCTTCCCGGTGGTGGGGCCGGTCTTCGCCTACGGCGGCGGCGCCATGGGAACCGGCGGCGCGCACTGGGCCGTGGCCGACCTGTGGCCGCACACGGCCCCGCCGATCGGCGTCCCGGAAGCCATGCCGTACGACGGGATCACCCCCCGCAACTGCATGCCCAGCCTGCACACCGCATGGGCCACCGCGATCTTCCTTCACTCCCGCGGCGGCCCCCGCGCCCTGCGCTACGCGGGCACGTTCTGGCTGGTCGCCACGGTCTGCGCGACGCTCGGCTTCGGCTACCACTACGGCGTGGACCTCATCGCCGGCGTGGTGTTCACCCTCACCATCGAAACGGCCCTGCGCACCTACGACCGGGGCTGGGACCGCTCGGGACTCCACCTGGTCGCCTACGGTTCGACCGTGTTCGTGGCGCTGCTGGTGTCGTACCGCTGGCTGCCGGAGGAGATGGCCAGGTACCCGTGGGTGGCCGGACCGATGCTGCTCACCGCCATGGGGTCCGTGATCTACGGCTATGCGCGCACCGTCGGCCGGTGGGAGCCGAAGGCCGCGCCGCTGCCCCGGCCGGAACGACGACTCGAACTGGTGTGAGCGGCGCGGCGGGCCGGTCTCAGCCCTTCAGCCGCTCACCCAGCTCGTCGAGGTCCGACACGAACCACGTCTGACGGTTGCGGTTGCACTCACGGACGAAGTCCCGCAGGGCCGTACTCGCCGTCGTGTGGCGGGAGATGTCGCCGACGACGGCGAGGCCCACGCGGTACTGCACGAACTTCTGGACGATGTCGCCGGCGACCCGGGTCCGCAGCTGGAAGAACGACTCGTCGAACCGCTCAGCCGGGACGACGACCCAGGCGGCGCCGTGGTACCCGGCGTCGCCGATGAGATCCAGGACGTCGCTCTCGCGGGCGATCGGCTCGCCCTCGGGGGCGCACAGGAGAACGGGCACGTCGTGGATCGTCCGCAGGGTGATCGTCATGGACGTCGAGGCTACGTGCCGAGCGGGCCCCCGGCCACGCGTTTCCCCGCGGAGGAACCCTGTCGTCCGTACGCCCCGGTCCTCCACACTGGGCCCGGGGGAGGGGAGATGGACCCGGAGGCTGAGCCACGTGCGGCGGCGCCCGCTCCTCGGCGCGGGGAACTCGACGTGCTGCGCGCCCTGGTCGTGCTCGGCCTGGTCTTCTTCCACGCGTCCCTCGTCTTCTCCCCGGACGACGACTTCTACGTCAAGAACGGCGACACGACCGACGTCGTGACCGTGCTCGCCGGGCTCGGCGTGGTGTGGGCGATGCCCATGCTGTTCCTCGTCGCGGGCCTCGGCGCCCGGCACTCCCTGCGCCGCCGCGGCCCCGCCGGGTTCGCCCGGGAACGCCTGCTGCGCCTCGGCGTGCCGCTCGTCTTCGCGTCCCTCGCCCTCAACCCGCTCCCACAGTGGCTGCGACTGAGGGCCGCGGACCCGGCGTACGACGAGTCGTACGGGCGTTTCTGGCTGCGTTTCCCCACCGTCCACCCGGACCTCGCCGACTTCCCGTTCGTCGTCGACGGCCGCTACTTCGAGACGGGCCACCTGTGGTTTGTCGTGCTCCTGCTCGCCTTCTGCCTCCTCCTCGTGCCGGTCGCCGGGCTGCTCGCGGCCGGCGGGGACCGCACGGCGGCGGCGGTGCCCCGCCACCCGTCCCTCCTGCTGCTCCCGGCCCTCCCGCTCGCCCTCGTCAACGCGTTCCTCGGCATGGAGGAGAGCTTCGCGGGCTGGAACCGCTGGGCCTATCTGCTGTTCTTCCTCACGGGGTACGCCCTGGCCGACGACCCGCGCGTCCGTACCGCCCTGCGCCGTGCCGTCGTGCCGGTCGGTGTGCTCGGCCTCGCCCTGTTCGCCGCGACGGCCCCCGGCTTCGTCGCCGCCGGTGACGAGGACCCCTTCAGCTCCTGGGCGCCGCTCGCGCTGCTCACCCGTGCCCTCTTCGGTGCGGCGGGCTGGTGCTGGGTCCTGGCGATCCTGGGCCTGCTGGACCGGCGGCGCCCAACCGCCGGGCCCGTCGAGGGCGCGCGCGGAGGCGGGCGGGGCGTATGGCCGTACCTCTCCCTCGCGGCGATGCCGCTCTACGTCCTGCACCAGCCGGTCGTGGTGGCCTTCGCCTACGGGGTGGTGGGCTGGAGCGCGCCGATCGCCGTCAAGTACGCGGCGATCGTGACCGGTTCGCTCGCGGTGATCCTCGTGGCGTACGAGTACGGGGTGCGCAGGACGCGGGTGACGCGGTTCCTGCTCGGTATGCGCCGCCCTCCGGGGTAGACCGGGACCTACTCGCTGTGGACGAGCTGGATCAGGTTGCCGCAGGTGTCGTCCAGGACGGCGGTGGTGACCGGGCCCATCTCCAGCGGCGGCTGCGTGAAGCGCACCCCGAGCGCGCTCAGGCGGTCGTATTCCGCGGGGACGTCGTCCACGGCGAAGGACGTGGCCGGGATGCCGTCCTCGACCAGGGCCGCCTTGTACGGCCGCACCGCCGGGTGGCCGGAGGGCTCCAGGAGCAGCTCGGTCCCCTCGGGCTCCTCCGGTGAGACCACGGTCAGCCACCGGTCCGTGCCGCCCATCGGGACGTCGTGCTTCTTCACGAAGCCCAGCACGTCCGTGTAGAAGCGCAGGGCCTTCTCCTGGTCGTCGACGAAGACGCTGGTGATGTGGATCCTCATGGGGTGCTCTCCGGTCCGTCGGGCCTGAGCCATCGGGTCATGATGCGCTCCAGGGGCTCGGTGTTCAGATCATGGAACTTGTAGCGGCCCTGGCGGCGCGTGACGACCAGACCCGCTGACTCCAGGACTGCCAGATGCTGGCTGATCGCCTGCCGGGACAGCCCCAGACCGTGCTTGGTGACCAGCCGCGCGCATATCTCGAACAGCGTCTGCCCGTCCCGTTCCACCAGCTCGTCGAGGATGCGCCGCCGGGTCGGGTCGGCCAGCGCCTTGAACACATCCTCCGCCATGCCCTCCACGATAGGCAAGCAACGACTTGCCTATCAAGCGGGTGGCGCGCGGCGACCAGGGCGTCAAGGGGGCCTGCCCCAGGGGTGATGCGGGGGCCCGGTGCAGTGATCTTGGCGGCCGGGGCTGGGAGGGTCGGGGGAGACGCACGTCATCACTCAGGGGGAACACAGATGCGCCGCACACGTCGTGCCGTGACCGCCGTCCTGCTCGCCGCCACGCTCACCGGGGTCTCGGCCCCGATGGCCGCCGCCCGGCAACCCGACCCCGTACAACGGCAGTTGGATCTGCTCGTCGAGCGGGACGGGGTGCCCGGGGCCCTCGCCCACGAGGGGAGGACGACCCGCCGGGCCGGGGTCGCGGACATGGCGTCGGGGCAGCCCATGGTCGGGTCCGCGGGCCGGTTCCGGATGGCCAGCAACACCAAGGCGTTCACGGCGACGGCGGTGATGCGCCTCGTCGCCGACGGGCGGATACGGCTCGGCGACCGGGCGGGCGCCCACCTGCCGCAGCTCGCCCGACGCGACATCACCGTACGGCAGTTGCTGATGCAGACCAGCGGGCTGGCGGAGTACACCACGCTCGTCGACTGGAGCAGACCCGGCACCGAGGAGGAGTACCTGGCCCTCGCCCTGGCGAAGGAACCCGTCTTCCCGCCGGGTACCGACTGGGGGTACTCCAACACCAACTACCTGGTGCTCGGCATGCTGATCGACAAGGTCTCCGGCACCGACTACCGGACGTACGTCGAGCGTACGATCCTGCGCCCGCTGGGCCTGGACCACACCTACTGGCCCGCGCCCGGCGAACTGACCCTGCGCGGACCGCACGCCCGCAACTACGGCATCCATCCCGCGCACCCCGAGGCCGGCCGGGTCGACGTGACCGAACTGCCGGGGTACGAGTTCGGGGCGTCCGGCGGGCTCGTCACCACCCCCGGCGACCTCAACGCCTTCTGGGACGGCCTGTTCGGCGGCCGGCTCCTGCCCCGCTGGGCGGTGCGCCTGATGACCTCCGACACCAGCGACGTCGGCGGCCGCGACGTCTACCCGCCGGGCAGCCGCTACGGCTACGGCGTCTCCTCCATCCCCCTCAGCTGCGGCGGCGCCTACTGGGGCCACGGCGGCGACCTCCCCGGCAGCTCGGTCGCCGGAGGGCGGGCCATGGGCGGCCGGGGCACCGTGACCGTCTACACCACCACCTGGGCGGCGGCGGGCGACAGCCTCCGCCATCTGCAGGGCGCGGTGGACGCGGCCCTCTGCGCCGAGGACCGCTGAGCAGGCCGTGGGCGTGAGGGGTCCTGGCGGGTGCGGGTGGTCCGTGGTTTCTCGCGCAGTTCCCCGGCGCCCCTGAAAAGCGGCCGGGGCCGCGCCCCGCGCCTCGCACGCGCCGCCACAGCGCTCGCGTGCGGAGGCGATGGTGCGACGCCCCCGCACACGCCCGGTCAGATGCCGAACGGTGCCGCGTAGTGCACGGTGCCGCTCGGCAGGGGGTGCGCGGGGTCGAGGGCGAGGGCCATCAGGGCCTCGTCGGGGACGTCGACGGTCAGGCGGATGCCGTGCAGGGAGGCGCGGCCGAAGCCGAACCGGGGGTGGTACTCCGGGTGGCCCAGGACGACGACGAAGCGTTCGCCCATCGACGTGGCGGCCCGCAGCGCGGCCCGTACGGCCGCCGCCCCCGCCCCGGTCTTCTGATGGTCCGGCAGGACCGCCACCGGGGCCAGGCACAGTGCCGGAGTGCTGTCGACGTGGCAGCGGGTCAGCAGCGCGTGCCCGACGACCGTGCCGTCCTCCCCGGTGGCGACGATCGACAGGCCGTCGATCCAGCCGGCGTCGGCGCGCAGCGCCTCGACGAGGTCGGCCTCCTCGGGCCGCCCGAACGCCCCCAGATGGACGGCACGGACGGCGGGGATGTCCGCGTCGGTCTCGGCGCGCGTGGTCCACGACTGGGGCATGGCGGGTGGATGTCCGTTTCGTCGGAGTTCGGGGGATGTCGCCCCGGGACGCTAGCACTGGCCGCGAACCCGTGCCGGAAATTACGAACTGACGTACAACTTTCGGTCATTCTTGCGAGTCGAGTGAGGTGAACGTGCCACGAGTGCGTTCGCCGTCACTCAAGGGGGAAACCTTAATGACTCACCGGATGTCCCGGACGGGCCGGACGTCCCGCGTGACCCGTGTGCTCGCCACGGGCATGGGGGTCGGTCTGCTCGTACCGCTGGCCGTCGCCCTCGCGCCGAACGCGGTCGCCGCACCGCCGCCGGTCACCTGCACCTCGGACAAGGCGGGGCTGGCCGAGAAACTCCAGAAGGACATCGCGGCGGCGGTCGCCAAGCGCAAGGGCACGATGGCTGTCGGGGTCTACGACCGGACCACCAACACCACCTGCACCCTGCGCGGCAGTTCCGCCTACGACTCGGCCAGCGTGGTGAAGGTGACGGTGCTCGCGGCGCTCCTGTGGGACGCCAAGAAGACCAACCGGTTCCTCACCGACCGCGAGACCAAGCTCGCCACCGCGATGATCACCAAGTCCGACAACGCCGCCACCAGCACGCTGTGGAAGCAGCTCGGCATGACCAAGATCAAGGGCTTCCTGGCGGCCGCCAAGATGACCCAGACCAAGCCCGGCGCGAACAACTACTGGGGCCTCACCCAGATCACGGTCCGCGACGAGCAGCGGCTGCTCGCGCTCCTCGCCGAGAAGAACACCGTCCTCAGCGACAACGCCCGCGCCTACGTGCTGAAGCTGATGAACCAGGTCGTCTCCTCGCAGCGCTGGGGCACCCCGGCCGGGGCCCCGTCCTCGGTGAAGGTGCACGTCAAGAACGGCTGGCTGTCGCGGGCCACGCACGGCTGGCGGGTGCACTCCGTCGGCGTGTTCCAGGGCGGCGGCCGTGACTACCGCATCACCGTCCTCACCCACGGCAACCCCGACATGACGTACGGCGTGAACAGCATCCAGGCCGTCGCCAAGGTCATCCACAAGGACCTGGTGCCCGTGACCAGCGCGGCGACCGCGCAGCGTTACGTGCCGACCAGCGACCCCAAGGAGGCGTTCCCGGCGGTGCCGCCGGCCGGCTGATCCGGCGCCTGGCCGGCCGGCGGAGACCCGCCGGCCGGTGCCCGCCCGCCCGCCGTCGAC
>NZ_LIRK01000735.1 GCF_001419765.1 Streptomyces torulosus | reverse complement strand
CCGGCGCCGACGATCACGACGGGCACACGTGCGGCTTCATCGATGGTCATGTGCGGCTCACCTCGGGTGTTATTTCGCGTCCGTGACGGGCGTGCGCTGCTCGCCGAGGTCGATGCGGCCGTCGGGGGTCGCGATCGTCGCCGTGATCACGTCGCCCGGGTTCAGGTAGTGCGGGTTCTTGGCCTGGCTCTTGAAGAAGGCCTTCCACTTCACGGCGGGCGGCAGCAGCGCGCCGATCTTCTCCACCGCCTTCGGCGGGGCCTTCAGGGCCGTGCCGCCGGGGGTTCCGGTGAGCAGCAGGTCGCCGGGGTCGAGGGTCTGGAAGCGGGCGAGCAGGGTGAGTGCCTGTGCCGGGCGGACGATCATGTCGGCCAGGGTGCGGTCCTGGCGCAGCTCGCCGTTGACGCTCAGCTTCAGCCGCAGGTCGAGGAGACGGGAGAAGTCCTCCGGCTCCAGCAGGGCCAGGTACGGACCGGTCGGGGTGAAGGTGGGGTACGACTTGCTCTCGTAGAACTGCGTCTTGGTCAGCTGCACCTCACGGGCGCTGACGTCGTTGGCGATCACCAGTCCGGCGACGTACGAGGGCAGGTCCCGCTCCTCGACGACCGTGCCGACGGGCAGGGACGCGCCCATGACGAGGCCGAGCTCGATCTCGTNNCGGCCTCGCCGGGGCCGCTGACCGAGCCGGACGCCTTGCGGAAGAAGGCGGGCGGGATGTCGCCGGTGAACCCGGAGTCGCGGGCGTGGCTGCGGTAGTTGACCATCTGGGCGACCACCCGGCAGGGCGTGGTGACCGGCGAGAGCGCGACCAGGTCGGCCACGGGCGTGCCCGGTTCGCCGGAGACGGCGGCCTCGCGGACAGCCGGCCGGTCGGCCAGCAGCTCTGCGGTGGTCACGGCCTTGGTCTCGACGGGGACGGCTCGGCCGCCTCGGACGACCCACCAGCCGTCGGTGGTGCGCAGGACATTGGTGCTCATGTCAGTGCCTTCGTGAGGGGATTGGGGTGCGGAGGTTCAGGAGTTGGCGGCCTTGAGCAGG
>NZ_LIRK01000734.1 GCF_001419765.1 Streptomyces torulosus | reverse complement strand
GCCCGGGGTCCTCGCCGGCCTTCACCTTGGCGTTGTACGCGTCGACCTTGGTGTTGTACGCGTCGACCGCCTTCTCGGACGCCTCCCGGCCGGCCTTGTACGCGTCGATCGCGTCCCGCGCCTGGCCCTGGGCCCACTTGACGGTGTCGGCGTACCCGTCGAGCGCCTTGCCGGCCTTGTCGCAGGCGTCCGCCGCGTGCAGCCACTTCTTCGGGTGCATCGCGAACTGCTCGCGGAACGTGTCGGCCGCCTCGCCCTTCCAGTTCGACGAGTCGAGTTTGCGCATGCCGTCGCCGACCTTGCCGAAGGCCGTGTGGAAGTCCGTCAGGTGCTTCGCGGACTCCCGGATGCGCGCCGGGTCGCCGTGGACGAGTTCGTCGGCCTCCCACGTCTCGCCGAGCTGCTTCTCACCGGGGGTGGCCCCGAGGTCCGAGGCCCACTCGTCGCCGAGGTCCTCCACCTTGTCAGCCGCGTACCCGAGACCGACGTCCCGCAGGCGGTCACCGACGATCTCGGAACCCTTGTCGACGCCCTCGCCGAGGAGCTTCTTGCCCCCGTCCAGCAGTTCCTCGCCCTTGCCGAGCGCCGAGTCGGCGAGGTCCCCCAGGTCGTCCAGCGTGCCCATCAGCCGTTGCCCCCGACATCGTTCCAGGTCCGGTCGACGTTCTCCTGCGCCCGCTCCCAGGACTCTCCGCTCCAGTCCGGGTCGGCGAGGGCGTGGTGGTCGCCGATCTCGCTCCAGGTCATCCCGCTGACCTCGTCCTCGGAGAGGTGCGGGTTGCCCATCACCGCGTTCGCGCCGATCTTGAGCGTGCCCGCGATGTACTGGTCGGTCTCGTGCAGCGTCCCCGCCGACAGCCCCACGGCGTCCGCGAACGCGTTGCCCTCCTGGACCAGCGAGCGCACCCCCCACTCCCACCGCTCGCAGAACGAGTTGAGGGTGGAGGTCAGACCCTCGTGCCCCAACTCCATGCCTGAGAGCGCAAGTTCGGAGAAGCCCCGGCCCATGCCCGCCTCGCCGAGCATGCCGATCTCGCGCAGTTCGTCCAGGGCCAGCGTGATGCCCTGAGTGATGAGGTCCAGGCCCTGGAGCTGGATGTCCTTGGCGTCCGCCCCGGCCGTGCCGCCGGTACCGGTGCCGCCGCTTCCCGTGTCGGCGTCACTCATCTCGCCGGCCCCCCGCTCTCGTTCGTGGTCTCCATGCCGGGTGCGACAGGTAGATCAGGTACGCCGGGTACGTCGGGTACTCCGGATAGGTCGAGCGCCGCCGCGTCCGGCACGATCCCCCGTACCGGCGGGAACAGCGCGCCCTCGCCCTCGCTGCCGACATCCAGCGCCACCCCGTACGGGACCGGCATCGCCGGGATCGCCACGTCCAGCAGCCGGGCGCCCAGGATCCGCTCGTACGACCACTCCCGAGCGCCTTCACCCCTTGCGATGGCGAACCGGGCGAGCGCGGGCTCGTCCGAGAAGGCGTAGATCCAGCGGATGCCTCCGAAGTCGGCGGTCAGCGGGGCGTCCTCGTCCCCGAGGGGCAGCAGCACGGCGGTACGGCGGAACTCGCCCAGCAGCGCGGCGCCTTCACGCCGACGGCGGCGGACAAGGGATGCCTCGTCGGCAGGGACCTCGCCGGAGATGGGGGATGTGGCAACGCCGTCGAGGGGCGTCGGGACCGGCTCCGGTGGGGTGGTCGACTCCGCGTAGTCGGCGATCCTCGACCGGCGTACGCCGGTCGACGCGCCACCGGCTGCCCCGTGATCAGACATGCGTGCGATCATCGCATCGGTGAGTTGAGGGCTGCACGCCGTTGCCTTTGCCCGTGTACAGCAGCCGACTTCGGCCGGCCGGAGGCGTTTCGGTCAGCGAGGGGGAAGCATGTCGTTCGGGCCGCCGCCCGCGGAGTCCGGGCCGCAGCCCGGGGGATTCGGGCCGTCCACCGGAGGGTTCGGGCCCGTCGCACCCGGTCCGCATGCCCCGTTGGCCTCGTCCACCTCTCCTGACCCGTTCGCCCCACCTCCCCCGGCCCCCTGGGT
>NZ_LIRK01000733.1 GCF_001419765.1 Streptomyces torulosus | reverse complement strand
TACTGTACCTCGTCGCCGCCCGCGGTGAGGATCGCTAGGGACGCCGAATCGTGCACCCTCGCGGAGAGTTCCGCCAGGTGCGGGGCGGCGACGAGGTGCAGTACACGGCGCGGGTCGCCACCAGCCGGATCATGAGCGTCAACATCACCCTCGGCACACGGTTCCCCGCGTACGCCACGTCCCTGGGCCGCGTGATGCTCGCCGGGCTCCTCCCGGAGGTCTCCCTCCCCGAACGCCTCATCCCGCTGACCCCGCGTTCCGTCACGGACCCCCGGGAACTCCTCACCGTCCTCGAACGCGTCCGCACCGACGGCTACGCCCTCGTCGACGGCGAACTGGAGGAGGGCCTCCGCTCCATCGCCGTCCCCGTCCACGACCGCGACGGCCGCGTCACCGCCGCCGTCAACGTCGCGATGCACAGCAGCCGACGATCGGTGGAGCAGTGCGTGGAGGAGATCCTGCCGGAACTGCGCGCGACGGTGCACCGGATCGAGAGCGAGCTCCGGGTGGCAGGCATGTTCCGCCGGGTGGCCGGCGTCTGACGCGTACGGGCCGGCGTCTGACGCGTACGGGCCAGCGTACGACGCGTACGGGCGGGCGTCATGGCCCGGCCTTCGGCTGCGGTGCGAACACTGTGCGCCCGCTTCCTCGCCCGTACGCACCCTGCGAATGCCGTGCGCTACGGTGGCCGCCACCAGCCGTCGACACGAGAGGAACCGGCGATGCCAGCCGAGCAGCAGGGCTTCCAGTCGGTGTGGACCCGCCCCCGGACCGGCCGGGAGCAGCCCGCGCTGAGCAGGGAACACATCGTGTCCGAGGCGCTGCGACTGCTCGACGAGGAGGGCATCGACGCCCTCAGCATGCGCAAGCTCGGCGGCCGGCTGGGCGCGGGCGCCACCTCGCTCTACCGTCACGTCACCAACAAGGACGAGCTGATCGAACTGGCCGTCGACGAGGTCTACGGCGAGATCGAGGTCACCGCCTCCCCCGACCCCGCCACCTGGCGCACGGACACGGCCCGGTGCGCCCACAGCCTGCGCGCGACGATCCTGCGCCACCCCTGGCTCGCCTCCGTGCTCGGCGAGATGGGCATGTCGTACCTCGGCCCCAACTGGATGCGCATCTCCGAGGCCATGCTGAAACTGCTGACCACCGCCGGTTTCCCGGCCGACGAGGCGGACCGTGCCCTCGGCACCCTCGTCGCGTACGTCACCGGCATGGCCACGAGCGAGGCCGCCTGGCTCACCGTCCTCGCCCGCAGCGGCCAGGACGAGCAGACGCTGGTCGAGCGCCTGTGGCCGGCCGCCGAGGAGGCCGCCCAGGACTATCCGCTGCTGCGGGAGGGCTACGCCGAACAGCGCGGCGCGGACCCGCGGACCGCGCGGGAGGAGGGGTTCCAGTACGGGTTGGAGCGCGTACTGGACGGGTTGGCGACGCGACTGCCGTAGCCGCGCCGCCCACCCCGTGACGAACGTCTTACCCGTTGACGCCCGTGTAGCGGCTGAGGCTCCAGTTCCACAGCAGCCGTGACAGGACGAAGGCGACGAGGCCGATGAACGGCGCGGCCACCGCGAGCGCCCGCGGTACGCCCATGTCACCGCCGTGGCCGGTCAGTACCCCGGCCGGGAAATAGGCGATGAAGGCGAGCGGCACGACGAAGGTGAACGCGGCGGAGGCGACCTTCGGCAGGATGCTCAGCGGGTAGCTGCCGAAGGTGCCCATCAGCTCCTCCAGCCACTGGGCCCAGTACGAGGTGGCCGGGAAGTGGAACGCGGCGGCGGCGAGCGCCGTGAACAGCGCGGCCTCGACGAGCATCCCGCCGAGAACCCCCGCCACGACGTACGCGATCCGCCCCGCCGTCCAGTCCAGCGAGCTCCGCTGGAGCGCGGCGGCGAACAGCCCGACCGCGACGACCAGGTCACCGATGGCGTTGACGGGGAAGAAGGCGAGTTGGACCTGCCGGTACACCGGCATGGGCCGGATCAGGCAGGGGTCGACGATCCCCTCCTGGACGAGGACGTTCATGTACTGGATCCGGCCGAGGAACAGCACGTACAGCCCGTGGGCGAGCATCCGCATGCTCGCGATCAGCAGGACGTCGGAGCTGGACCAGCCGCCGAGCCCGGGGAACCGGGTGAGCAGCACCGAGGCGAAGACGATGATCGAGACCTGCCAGATCGCCCCGATGGCGACCCCCATCAGGAACTCGCCCCGGTACTCCAGCCGCGCCTTGAAGTTGAGCTTGGTGATCCGCCAGACGACGCGGGCGGCACGGACCCCACGCACGGACGCGGTAGGGCCCCCACTGGTGGACGGTGTGGTCATGGTCATCCTCCCTGGGCCACGACACGTCGGCCGGCCATGTCCCACAGCCGACGGGTGAGCAGGGCGAGCAGCACGATCCACACCCCTTGGATCGCCATCTGCCCGAACGCGTCACCGACCCCGATACGGCCGACGTAGATGGAGAGCGGCACGCCGAGGGTCGCCTGGAACGGCAGGAACGCGCTGAGGGTGATGAACCAGTCCGGGAAGTACCACAGCGGCGCGTACACGCCGGAGAGCAGGTTCTGGGCGAAGACGAGGATGAGGAGGGCCGACTCGTTGCGCAGCGTCCAGAAGCACAGCAGGTCGACGAGCATCATCACGTAGTACAGGACGAGTTGACCGAGCAGCATGCTCACGACGAAGACCGCGGCCACCTCGACGGAGGCGGGCGGGGCGACGACCCCGGCGTCGAGGCAGAGCACGTAACCGCCGAGCACCCAGCCGAAGCCGTACACCTGGTCGCCGAGGGCGCGGAGCGCGTAGTAGCGCTGGGGCCGCATGGGCCGTAGGTACCAGTAGACGATCGTGCCGAAGTGCAGATGCTGGATGACGGTGTCGCGCCCGGCACGCCGGTCCAGCCCCCGGATCCGGCCCGCCAGCACGGCGAGTACGGCGTATCCGACGGCCTGGGTCTCGTCGAGCCCGGCGCTGGAGCCGGTGTTCGCGTACAGGCCCCGCCAGAGGTAGACGACCAGACAGACCTGCACGAACAGGCGTACGGCGGTGGCGGTCATCCGGGGCGGGGCGAGGAACTCACCCCGAGGCGTGATCGAGGCGACGCGCCGGAGGCGGGAGAGGGTGGGGGTGGAGG
>NZ_LIRK01000732.1 GCF_001419765.1 Streptomyces torulosus | reverse complement strand
GTGCCGGGGTGGGGGCGAGGGGGCGGCGGGAGCGGAGCTCCTTGGCGAGGAGCTTGTGCCGGTACTCACGGGGCATGTCCTCGTAGCGCCAGGACTCCTCGCCGAGGCGGTCGAAGAGCTGGCCGAGGGCGTGGTGGTGGGCGTCGGCGTGTTCGCGGACGTCCATGGTGGCGAGCTGGAGGCCGAACGCGGCGAGGGTGCGGATGGTGCGGTTCATGCGGCCGTCGGCGAAGAGGCCGCCGCGGTGCTCGCGCAGCGAGGTCTGGATGAGGGTGAGGTCCTGGAGGAGCTCGCTGGTGCCGAGGTAGTCGCGGCCGGGCTCGTGCGGGGTGCCCTTGGCGAGGCGCTGCTTGGTGTTCTCCAGCTTCTGCCGGATGCAGGTGGCCTTGAGCCGGTAGGGCTCCTCCGCGTTGAGGCGCTTGTAGCGGGGGCTGATCTCGGGGAGTGCTTCGAGGTCGGCCTGGAGAGAGGAGAGCAGTTCCTCGGTGGCGCCGGTGTAGCGGATGGAGTTGGAGAGGAAGCCGCGCAGCTCGTCGATGAGGTCGAGGGCGTCGTTGATGCCGTGTTCGTGCTGGAGGATGAGGACGTCCCAGGTCACCTGGGGGGTGACGTTGGGGTTGCCGTCGCGGTCGCCGCCGATCCAGGTGCCGAAGGTGAGGGGGCGGGTGTGGTCGGGGAGCTGGACGCCGACGCGTTCCAGTTCCGCGGTGAGGTCCTCCAGCACGTCGCCGACGGCGTTCGCGTGCAGCTCGTCGAGGTAGTAGATGGCGTTGCGGGCCTCGTCGGCCGGTTCGGGGCGGACGACGCGCAGCTCGTCGGTCTGCCAGACGAGGTCGATGTTCTCGGCAAGTCGGGTGTCGTAGCGGCGGCGGTCGGACTCGATGACCGGGGTCTCCAGGAGCGCGGCGATGCGCCGGAGCTTGTTGAGGACCGATCGGCGCGCGGCTTCGGTGGGGTGGGCGGTGAAGACGGGGCGGACGTTGAGGTTCCGGACCGTTTCGCGCAGGTGCTCGGGGTCGGCGTCCTTGAGGCGGTCGGCCGTCCGGGCGAGGAGGCCGCCCTCGGCGGCACGGCGTGCCCTCAGTTCGCGGCCGCGGTGGACCTGTTCGGTGACGTTGGCCAGGTGGAAGTAGGTGGAGAACGCCCGTACGAGCTTGGCGGCGGTCTCCAGTTCCGTGCCGCGCAGCAGTGCGGCGGCGGCTTCGCCGTCTTCGCGGGTCAGGCGGCGGACGCGCTCGACCAGCTCCAGGAGTTCGGGGCCCTCTTGGCGTACGAGGGCTTCGCCGAGCAGATCGCCCAGGCGCCGGATGTCGGCGCGCAGCTCGCTGCTGACCGTCGTGGTCTGGTCGTCGGCACTGCTCACAGGTGCGGCTCCTTGCAGTGTTGAAGCTCGTCTGGGAGGGAACCCGGAGGGCGGCCCAGCGACTCGAGGAGGTGCAGGCGCCGCTTGGTGGGCTTGGCTTCCGGGCAGGAATCAGAGCGGACCGCGCTGTCCGACCGACACCAGGATAGGTGGCCGGTGTCACGCGCAGGCCGCCAGGTGTCCGGTTGACGGCACTGAGTGCCAGATGTGGGGGTCGGAAGCCCCCCGTTTTGGGCGCCGTGGCGGTAGATGTCCCCTGGATGCCGGGACGCGAGGCGGATGGGCTCTTGCCGCCGGGCGACGCGCTGACATACTTACGATGCCGTAGGTTACGGAACCGTAGGGAATGCCGTAAGGCGGCCCACGCAGCCTGTCGTCGACAGGCACTCCCCCCTCTCTCCACCCTCGACCCCCTAGGGGACGCCCCCATGACCACAAGTTCCGATGTGATCGAAGACGCCCCGAAGGCGAACGACTCCCCGGGTTCCGCGCCCGGCTCTCCCACTGTCTCGGCGACGCTGGGCGGCGAGCAGAAGCGGTCGATCGAACAGATCACGCTGCTCCTCTTCATCACCGTGCCGTTCCTGGCTCTGCTCGCGGCGGTGCCGCTGGCCTGGGGCTGGGGGGTGAGCTGGCTGGACCTCGGTCTGCTGGTGTTCTTCTACTACCTGGGCTGCCACGGCATCACGATCGGCTTCCACCGGCACTTCACGCACGGTTCGTTCAAGGCCAAACGCCCGCTGAAGATCGCGCTGGCGATCGCCGGGTCGATGGCCGTGGAGGGCCCGCTGGTGCGCTGGGTGGCCGACCACCGCAAGCATCACAAGTTCTCCGACGCCGAAGGCGACCCCCACTCGCCCTGGCGCTACGGGGAGACGGTTCCGGCGCTGATGAAGGGCCTGTGGTGGGCCCACATCGGCTGGATGTTCGACGAGGAGCAGACCCCGCAGGACAAGTACGCCCCGGACCTGATCAAGGACAAGGCGCTGCGGACGATCTCGCGCCAGTTCATCCTGTGGACGATGGTCTCCCTCGCACTGCCCGCGCTGATCGGGGGCCTGGTGACGATGTCCTGGTGGGGCGCGTTCACGGCGTTCTTCTGGGGCTCCCTCGTCCGGGTGGCGCTGCTGCACCATGTGACGTGGTCGATCAACTCGATCTGCCACGCGGTCGGCAAGCGCCCCTTCAAGTCCCGTGACCGCTCGGGCAACGTGTGGTGGCTGGCGGTCCTGTCCTGCGGCGAGTCCTGGCACAACCTGCACCACGCCGACCCGACCTCGGCCCGGCACGGCGTCGAACGGGGCCAGCTGGACTCCTCCGCCCGCCTGATCCGGTGGTTCGAACAGCTGGGGTGGGCCTACGACGTGCGCTGGCCGTCACGCTCGCGTATCGATTCCAGGCGTATCACGGGTGAGGACGGCTCCGAGCACCGGAAGGCGCCCGCCGAGGCGGCATGATTGACGCCGTGGCGACCGACTCCAGCAGCACCCCGAGCAATGAGAAGCCGCGGCGTGCTCGCCGCACCCGGATGACGGGCGCCGAACGCCGTCAGCAACTGCTGGAAATCGGCCGCACCCTCTTCGCCGCGAAGGGCTTCGAGGGCACGTCGGTGGAGGAGATCGCCGCGAAGGCGGGGGTCTCGAAGCCGGTGGTGTACGAACACTTCGGCGGCAAGGAGGGCCTGTACGCGGTGGTGGTGGACCGGGAGATGCGGCGCCTGCTGGACATGGTGACCAGCTCCCTCACCGCCGGCCATCCGCGGGAGCTGCTGGAGCAGGCGGCCTTCGCGCTCCTGGACTACATCGAGGAGTACACGGACGGTTTCCGCATCCTGGTCCGCGACTCCCCGATCCCCCAGTCCACGGGTTCCTTCGCCTCGCTGATCTCCGACATCGCCACCCAGGTGGAGGACATCCTGGGCCGCGAGTTCAAGAGCCGCGGCTTCGACCCCAAACTCGCCCCGCTGTACGCCCAGGCCCTGGTCGGGATGGTCGCCCTGACCGGCCAGTGGTGGCTGGACGTGCGCCGCCCGAAGAAGGCGGAGGTGGCCGCCCACCTGGTCAACCTGTCGTGGCACGGCTTGGACGGCCTGGAACAGAAGCCCCGCCTGATCGGCCACCGAAAGAGCTGACGCCGACACCAGGGCAGGTCGGGGGCGCTGGGAGCCACGGATCCCTCGGTGCCACGGGAACACCGCCGCCCCTGAGGGGCGCGGGGAACTGCGCGACGAGCCACGACGAACCGGCACCCGCGAGAGACCGCGCACCCCACCCCCTCGGGCGTCGGCAGCGGCTCGTGCCGACCGGGCCGAACGGGCGGGCCTACGGCGTTCCCGTCGAGGCCAAGCGCAGCGGCGTGGTCTCCAACACCTGCCCCGCCATCCGCCCGGCAGGCCC
>NZ_LIRK01000731.1 GCF_001419765.1 Streptomyces torulosus | reverse complement strand
CCCCGAACTCCGCGACGACATCGGCGACCTGCTGCGCCACCTCGCCCGCGCGCACGACCTGGCGGTGGCGCTCTCCTGCCACGACCCCGACCTCGTGGAACGCATCGCGGACGAGGTGGTGGAACTCCGGGCGGAGGCGGCCGGGCCCGGTACGTCCCGGCGGGGCGGTGCGCCGACGGCGCGGGTGGAGGACCGGGCGGGGAATCCGGCGGAGGTTCCATGGGCCCGACGGGCGGGGGACTCGATCGGGTCCTCGGCCGAGCGTTCGCCGGGGGACCTGAGTGAGGTTCCGGCCGGGGACACGGAGCAGGGCCAGGTCGAAGGCCGGATGCGGCGCCGGGCGTCCATGGCCGGATCGGCGGACGTCCCCGTGCTCGACGTGCGCGGCCTGTGCGTGGTGTTCGGCCGGCGTTCGGACGTTCCCGCGCTGGACGGTGTCTCGCTGGCCGTCGCTCCCGGGGCGGCGACCGGCATCGTCGGCGCCTCGGGCTCCGGCAAGACCACGCTCGTCCGCGCCGTGGTCGGGCTGCAGCCGATCACCGCCGGCACGATCCGTCTCGACGGGGCGCCGCTGAGCACGGGCCTGCGCGGGCGCAGCCGCGAACAGCGCCGCCGCGTCCAGTTGGTCACGCAGAACCCGCTCGGCGCGCTCAACCCCAGCCGTACGGTCGGCGCCGCCCTCGGCAGACCGCTGCGGCTGCACCGGCGGTGCGCGTCCGGCGTGGCGTCGGCCCGGGTGGCGGAACTGCTCGAACAGGTCGGTCTGGCCGCCGAGTTCGCCTCCCGCTACCCGCACGAACTCTCCGGCGGGCAGCGTCAGCGCGTGGCCATCGCGCGGGCCCTGGCGGCCGACCCGGACGTGCTGATCTGCGACGAGGTGACCTCGGCACTGGACACCGCCACCGCCGAGTCGATCATGGACCTGCTGGTCCGGCTGCGGGAGGAGCGCGGCACGGCCCTCGTCCTCATCAGCCACGATCTCCCCCTGATCGCCGACCGCACCGACACCGTCACCGTCCTCGACGCGGGCCGCAGCGTGGAATCCGGCCCCACGGCGACGGTCTTCACCGCCCCGACCCACGAGGCGACCCGCGCGCTCCTGCGAACACCTGCGGGGGTGGTGTGACACCGGGGACGACACGGTGCCGTGCCGGTTCCGGGCGCGACGGAAGGCCGATCAGTACGGCTGCAACGTCCAGTGCTGAAGGGGGCTGCCCGTCTCGTTCCAGATGCCGACCGGGTTGCCGTTGAGGCCGCCGCTGCTGGCGTAGGCGTCCATCGGCGCGGTCCCGTTGCGCTGTACGTAGATCTTGTAGAAGTCGCCGAAGGGCACCAGCTTGAGATTCTGCGACGCCGAACGGTTGCAGTCCCACAGCTTGAACTGCCAGCCGATGGTGCCCCCCGACTCGGCGGGATAGTCCAGGCAGCGTCCCTTGTTCGCGTTCACGAGGGCGTAGGGATAGCCGGGGTTGCCCGAGGAGACGAGCCGCCACTGCTCGCTGATGCCGCCGTTGCAGTCCCACAGCCCGACGGCGTTGTTGTTCTCACCGCCGCCGGAGAAGAAGGCGTCGAGACAGCGCCCGGTGCCGCGATTGACGAGATGGAAGACATCGGCGAGCAACGCCGCATCGGTCGTGCCGGACCGAGCCGGTGCCGCCGTCGCCGAGGTGAGCGATCCGGTGATCAACGCCGCGGCGACGGCCGACACCGCCAGCACACGTCCGAAGACACGCATGTGTTCCCCCTGGTCCCCTGGTCGAGTAGGAGCACGATGCGGTTCAGCGTGCGCTCGACCCGGCGGCAGGGGCGACACCTTTCGGCCTGGTTCGAATCCCCGGCCTCGACCTGCCCTTCGAGCACCGGAGACAGCACCGGCGGCCGGTGGCCGCGGCGCTCAGTCCGCGTCGGCGACGATCGAGCCGACGCGTTCGGCGAGGGTCGGGTCGCGGCGGACCAGGAGGGTCGCGTAGCCGACGGCGGCGAGCAGCGTGGCGATCGCCGCGTAGGGGAACCAGTTGTACGGTGCGGGCTGGCCGGGCTTGGCGAGGTAGTAGAGCGGGACCAGGATGGCCACCGTGCCGACCGCGGGCAGGAGGAGGTGCCGTACCACCCGGAACTCCTGCGGGCGGTATCTGCGGTAGTACAGCGGCAGCGCGATGTTGGACGCCAGATACACCAGCAGGATCAGGATGGCGCCGAGCGTCGAGGACTCGGTGAAGAAGACCACCGGGTTCATGGGGCCGCCGCCCGGGCCCAGCAGATGGCCGAGGCCCCAGCCGCCGATGATCAGCAGTGCGATGGCGGTGAAGGTGACGATCGCGTTGTTCGGGGTGCGTCGGGTGGGGTGCACATAGCCGAAGAAGGACGGCAGCAGCCCCTCCCGTCCGGCGTTGAACACGAGGCGGGCCTGGGAGTTGATGCCCGCGATCAGCACGCCGAGGGTGGAGGTCAGACCGCCGAGGTAGGCCAGGAACGCCAGCACGCCGAGCGTGTCGTGGGCCACCTCGATGAAGGGGATCCGGGATTCCCCGAGCGCGGTCACGTCGTAGCCGAAGCCGGTCACCGTGGCGTAGGCGAACAGGATGTAGCTCACCGTCATGATGGCGACGGAGGAGAACACCGCGCGGCCGACGTTGCGCCGCGGGTTCTCCGTCTCCTCGGCGAGCGCCGCCGAGTTCTCCCAGCCGATGAACAGGTACACCGCCAGTGGGAAGCCCGCAGCCAGACCTTTGAATCCGTCGCTGATGTGGCTGGGCAGGAACGGGTCGAAGGACAGCGCGCCCCGGTGCTCCACGAGCGCCGCCACCGAGACCACGACCAGCACCAGCATCTCGGCGCCGAAGAAGTAGCCGGCCCACTTCGTGGAGACCACCACGCCGCGCAGCATCAGCAGCACCGCCAGCCCGGTGAGCAGCAGCGTCCAGATGATCCACGGCAGGTCCACGCCGGTGTAGTGGTGCAGGGTGATCTGCACGAACCCGCCGGAGATCGAGACGACGCCGGCCATCGCGATGATGTAGCCCACCGCCGCCAACAGTGCCGTGGTCACCGCGCTGACCGGCCCGAACGTCCTGCCGACGAACGTGATGAAGCTGCCCGCCGACGGGTGCGCCCTGGAGAACTCCGCCAGCGTGTTGCCGAGGAGCGCGACGGCGATGCCCGCGGCCGTGATGGTCAGCGGCGACGCCACGCCCGCGGTGGTGGCGAGGAAGGCGAAACCGAAGAAGAAGCTCATGGCCGGACCGACGTTGGCCATGGTGGCGGCCGCGATGTCCGCCATGCCGAGGACGCCGCCGCGCAGCCGCTGGGGCGCGCCGCCGGCGGGGCCCGGCGGGGACAGCGGACCGGCTCCGGGGTGGGGCATGGCGGCAACTCCTCGTGCGGTGGTGTGGCGTGATGGGTGCGCGGGATGTCGACGATCGTGCTGTCGGGCGGGTACACGGCGGCCGCCGACCGGACCGGGTGTCAGCCGTGCCGGGAACGCTGGTGCGCCTTCACCGCCCGCACGGCCCGATCGGTCGCGCCCCGCCCCAGTTCGGTGAGGAGTTCGGCGTGGCAGCCGTTCCGCTCCCGTAGCGCCTCGGGCCGCGGCGCGGGCAGCAGCAGACACAGGCGGCCGAGCAGATCGGCGGCGAACTCGCGGATCCCGGGACCGCCGAGCACCTCCGCGAGGTCCAGGTGGAAGCGGGTCTCCAACTCGGCGAGGTGCGCCGGGTCGTCCGTCCGTTCCATGTCCGTGACCAGGGCGCGCAGTCCGTCCAGCCGCTCGGCCGGCACCTCTCCCGCACCGTGCGCCACGAGGCCGCACTCCAGCAGCAGATGGAAGGCGTCCAGCGAGGCCGCCTCCTCGGTGTCGTGCGTCAGGGCGACGACGGTGTCCCAGGCCTGAGCGACGAAGGTTCCGCCCGCACGGCCGCGCCTGCGGTCGAGCAGGCCGTCCTGGCACATGCCCTCCAGCGCCCGGCGCACGGTGATCTCACTGATCCCCAGCTCCTCGGCGAGGACACCGGCGTCCGGCAGTCGGTCACCGGGCCGCACCACGCGCAGGCGGATCCGCAGCGCGATCCGCGAGCGGACGAGATCGGATCCGCTCTGACCGCCGAGGGGCAGCACGCGGGCGTGTCCCACACCGATGGCCGAGGCCGTAGGGGCGGGGCCCGGCTGGTTGTAGGGCCCGAACTTGCCCGCTGCGTTCACCACGGCGCCACCCTAACGGCCCGCTGATCGCGGCCGGGGTCCGGCGCGGGACCGGGTCCGCGGGGGCGCGGGCGGTTCC
>NZ_LIRK01000730.1 GCF_001419765.1 Streptomyces torulosus | reverse complement strand
TTCGGCGTCGGCAAGACCACGATGGTGGGCTCGGTGAGTGAGGTCGCCCCGCTGGAGACCGAGGAGCGCATCACCGCGGCGAGCGTGGGCGTGGACGACCTCGCGGGCGTCGAGAAGAAGACCTCGACCACGGTCGCCATGGACTTCGGCCGTATCACCATCTCGCCGGAGCTGGTGCTCTACCTCTTCGGTACGCCGGGTCAGGACCGCTTCTGGTTCATGTGGGACGACCTGTCGACGGGCGCACTGGGGGCCGTGGTCCTCGCGGACACCCGCCGTCTGGACGCGTCGTTCGCCTCGATCGACTTCTTCGAGTCCCGCGACATTCCGTTCGCCGTGGGCGTCAACTGCTTCGACGGCCGCAGGGAGGCGACCGCCGAGCAGGTCCGCCAGGCCCTCGACCTCGACCCGTCGACGCCGGTCGTGCTGTGTGACGTGCGCGAGCGCCAGTCCAGCAAGACGGTCCTGCTGGCGGTGCTGGAAGCGGCCCGCGCCCAGGCTGAGGCCCGGCTGGCGGCGAGCGGACAGCTCTGACGGCCGGGCCCGCGGCGCGGCGCCCCCGGCACGGGCTTCCGCGCCTCCGCGCCGCTCAGGGCTCCAGCTCTGCGGCGTGGGCGAGGAGTTCGGCGCGGCCGATCGCGTCGGTGCGGATCGAGGGGACCGTGCAGGCGTACGCGCCGGCGATGGCGCCGAAGAGGCCGCACCGGTGCGATGGTCCGCCGGTGAGACGGCCGAAGAGACAGCCCGCCGCGAACGCGTCCCCGGCGCCGTCGGAGTCCACGACCGGCGCCGGTGGGTCACCGCCGGAACACAGCTGAGCACACCGCCGGCCAGGTGGTACGCGCCTTCGGCGCCCGCCGTGGCCCGACCACCTGGGCCCGGCCGCGTTCGGCGATCGGGCGCATCGTCCTCTCCGGGTCGACGTGCGCGGCGGCCGACAGGACCAGACGTCGATCCAGGGCTATGGCCCTTCTGACGGATCTCCGTGGGAGAAGGAGCGGCGTCCGGTGCGTGCTCTCGCCGTGCCGCGTGGAAGTCCTCGTAGCGGCGCTACGGGGGCTTTCGCGCGGTGCGGCGAGAGGGCGTGCCGGGGGCCGTGACGCCGCGGAGATCCGTCAGAAGGGCCCTATGTGCTCACCGTGCTTCCCTCTCGCCGTGCGGAGAGGGAAGCGTGGACCCGGTCGTGCGGTCCCGGTGGAAGGTCACGCCGTCGGAGGGGCGGGCTCGGCGGTTTCCCGGCCCTCCGACGGCAGTTCTGCCCAGACGACGCGACCGGACCGTTGTGGGGTCTCGTCGACCCCCCAGTCGCTGCTGAGCATGCCGACCAGCATGAGCCCGCGTCCGTTCTGGTCGTCGGGTCCGGGTCGGCGTCGGGCGGGCTGGGCGTGACCGCAGTTCTGGTCCTCGACCTCGATGCGGAGCCGCTGCCCGGTGAGGTGCAGCCGACACACGATCCACTCGCTCGTGGTGTGGGTCAGCGCGTTGGTGACGAGTTCGGAGGTGATGAGGAGGGCGTCCTCGCGGAGGTCCGGAGTCACTCCCCACTCTTCGAGCAGTTCGCGGACCGTTCTGCGTGCCTCACCCGCCGAGGCGGGCACCGCGGGCAGTCCGAAAACGCCCGCTCTGTGAGGCTCGTAGGCGGCCACCCTCTGGGTGGGTGGACACATGGCCGGGGGTAACCGGTCCGACGACTGGGGGAGGAGGGGCGGAGCCATCGCCGTATGCCTTTCGTGGGCCCTTCGCACCGTCAGTGGTGCCGGTGCCACGGCCGGCCTCGCCATACGCCGCGAGGGTCGTGCAACTCGCTGCGCACAGCGCTGAGTTGCGGCCACATCTCCCCCAACCTGGCCGCGCAGCCCCAGCGTTCACCGAAGCCGTGACGGTGCTCCCACTCTGGCATCCGTGAACAACACCTCGCAACCAGCAAGTTGAAATTTGCAATTCGTCGATCGCAGGAGGCCATCCTTCGCGCCAAGATCGTGCCAGACTGCGTCATCGAGGCGAGGAGGTGGGCGTGACCGCGGAGACCGACTGGGGCGGGGCCCCCTCCGTACTGCGCATGATCCTCGGCCGGCAACTGGAGGAACTGCGCACCCGCGCAGGCCTCACGTTCGAGCAGGCCGGTGAGGCGATCGGGGTGAGTCACTCCACGATCCGCCGGATGGAAGCCGCCAAGGTCGCCCGGCTGCGCCTGCCGGACGTCGAGAAACTGCTCCAGGTCTACGGGGTGGGCGACCAGCAGGAGATCGAGACCTTCCTCAAATCGGTCCGCGAGGCCAACAAACGCGGCTGGTGGCACACCTACCGGGACGTCCTGCCCGACTGGTTCGCCGCGTATCTGAGCCTGGAGCAGGCGGCGCTCCAGATCCGCGCGTACGAGGCGCAGTTCGTGCACGGGCTGCTGCAGACCGAGGCGTACGCGCGGGCCCTGCTGGGCGCCGGCAATCCGCACGCGGCGACCGAGGCGACCGAGCGCCGGGTGGCGCTGCGGATGCGCCGCCAGGAACTGCTCACGCGGGAGCAGCCGCCTCGGCTGTGGGTGGTGATGGACGAGACGGTGCTCCGATGGCCGGTGGGCGGGCCGGACGTGATGCGCGCCCAGATCGACCATCTGATCGAGATGAACCGGCTGCCGCATGTGACGGTGCAGCTGATGCCGTTCCGGAACGGCCCGCATCCCGCGATGCGGGCCGGTGCGTTCCATCTCTTCCGGTTCAGGGCACCCGAATTGCCGGACATCGTCTATCTCAACGGTCTGGTGGGCGCGGTGTACCTCGACAAGGGGGGCGACGTTGTCGTCTACCGCGAGGCCATGGACCGGCTGGGCGCGCAGTCCGCGCCGCCCCGCAAGACCGAGGCCCTCCTCGGCGCCCTACGCAAGGAGCTCTGACGTGCACCACGACATATCCCAGGAAGTGCGCCACTCGATACGTGACATCCGCGACGTACGCAACGGCATGCCAGCCCGCGACCTCGGCGCCCACGACTGGCGCCGGCCCTGGAGCGACGACGCGGGCGGTGCCTGCGTGGAGGTGAAGAAGCTGGCGGACGGCCGGGTCGCCGTACGCCAGTCGACCGATCCGGACGGCCCCGCGCTGGTCTTCACCCCACGGGAGATGACCACGTTCCTGGCCGGAGTGAAGGCGGGCGAGGCCGACTTCCTGCTGTGAACCCCCCTGCTGCCAAGCTGTGTTGACGCACCACTTGCTGAACCGGGGTTCGACGCACACCGGACCCCGGGCTTTTGCCCGACCACGCACCTGGACCGAACGACCTGATGGGAGGGGCGGCGTTGCCCGACAACGGATGGCCGGCCGACCGGATCGACACCGAGCACGCGCATTCCGCGCGCATCTACGACTACATCCTCGGCGGCAAGGACTACTACCCGGCCGACAAGGAGGCCGGTGACGCCATGGCGCACGAGTGGCCGGCCCTGCCGGTCCATATGCGCGCCAACCGCGACTGGATGAACCGCGCGGTGCGCTGGCTCGCCGAGAAGGCCGGCATGCGCCAGTTCCTCGACATCGGAACCGGCATCCCCACCTCCCCCAACCTCCACGAGATCGCCCAGTCGGTGGCCCCCGAGTCGCGGGTGGTCTACGTGGACAACGACCCCATCGTCCTCACCCTGTCCCAGGGACTGCTGTCCAGCACCCCCGAGGGCAGGACCGCGTACATCGAGGCCGACTTCCAGGACCCGGAGACCGTTCTCGGCTCCCCCGAGTTCCTGGAGACCCTCGACCTCTCCCAGCCGGTCGCGCTCACCGTGATCGCGATCGTCCACTTCGTCCTGGACGAGGACGACGCGGTGGGCATCGTGCGCCGGCTCCTCGAACCCCTGCCGTCCGGCAGCTACCTCGCGATGACCATCGGCACCGCCGAGTTCGCGCCGGAGGAGGTGGGCCGGGTCGCCCGCGAGTACGCGGCCCGCGACATGCCGATGCGGCTGCGCACCATCGACGAGGCCCATGAGTTCTTCGAGGGCCTGGAACTCGTCGAGCCGGGCATCGTCCAGGTCCACAAGTGGCACCCGGACGGCACCGGCGAGCAGAACATCCGCGACGAGGACATCGCGATGTACGGGGCGATAGCCCGCAAGCCGTAACCAGGGGGCGGCGCTCCCGGCTCTCCCCCGGCGCCGCCCCGCACCTGTCCCTTAT
>NZ_LIRK01000073.1 GCF_001419765.1 Streptomyces torulosus | reverse complement strand
CACCCCGCCGCATCCCCCCACTCCCCGACGGCCGCAGCGTCCCCAGCGTGGACGTACACGCCACCCGGGGCAGCAGCAGTCGCCAGAAGCGGGACAGGGAGTCGGGGGTGAGCCAGCGCGGATCGTGCCGGCCGAGGGACTCGAGGCCGGCGGTCGCGGCGACGACCACGGCGGCCGCGTCCTCCGCGGAGACCCCGTGCGCGAGGGCCCCCTCCATATCCGCCTTGGTCAGCACTTCCTCCACCCACTCCTGCCAGGCCCGGCGCAGCCCGGCGCCGGAGCGCACCCGGCCGGACCCGTCGCCGAGGTCGAACCCGGCGCGCAGGACGGCGTCATGGCCGAGCGCCCGCACCAGGGCGTAGGTGGCGTCGATGAGGGACTGCAACGTGTCGCCGGCGTCCTGGGTGGTGATCCGGCCCAGTCGCAGGGCCGCCGCCTGACCGACCGCGTCGGCGAGGTCCGCCTTGCTGGCGAAGTGGAAGTGCAGCGCCCCGCTGCTGACCCCGGCCCTGGCGCTGATCATGGACAGGGACGCCGTTTCGAAGCCTTCCCGGTCGAACAGCTCGGCGGCGGACTCGATGAGCGCGTTACGCGTGCGCACCGCGCGCTCCTGTTTGGCCATGGGGCGCTCCGTTACTACGCAGGGGACCAGTGCGGACCTGTGCCCGGGATGCCCCCGCTGGGCCTGCCGCCCATTCCCGTGCGTAAAGAGATTATCAAACCGCCTCAGCGGTTTCTAGATGGCCTCTGAATGAAGTCGACTGTAGGTGTACTGATCATGACGGTATGTATACGGACTCGAGAGCGCCTCGAATTCGTCACCCCTCCCCAGGAAACGCCGAAAAGCCACACGCCGGCACTCCACACCCGACCACCCCACGACCGCCACCGCACACGACGGCGCCCCGCGGCCGGAGTCGGCCGCGGGGCGCATCACTTTCGTCCGGGTCAACGCCCCTCTCGGGGGCGCCGGTTCACTCGGGGCGGAGTACCACCGGCAGGGAGGCGTACCCGTTGAAGAGGAAGGTCGGCATGGGAGGGAGGTCCGCCACCGGGCGGGCGAGCCGCATCTCGGGGAACCTGCCGAAGAGTGCTTCCAGGGCGATGGCCGCCTCCATCCGCCCGAGGGGCATGCCGAGGCAGCGGTGGACGCCGTGGCCGAAGGCGAGGGAGTCGCGGTCGGTGCGCAGGAGGTCGAAGGCCGCGGCGTCGTCCCCGTAGCGCTCGGGGTCGAGGCCGGGCGCGGCGAAGTTGACGATGATCGCGTCGCCCCGCTCGATGGTGACGCCGTCGTCGAGCGTGATGTCCTCGACGGCGAACCGCAGCGGGATGTACGCGGCGGGGTTGTGTACGCGGACGGTCTCGTCGACGGCGTCGGTCCAGCTCGCGCGGCCGGAGCGGATGTGGGCGAGCTGCTCGGGGTGGTCGAGCAGCGCGGCGGCGGCGTTGCAGATCACGCCGGTCGTGGTCTCCAGGCCGGCGGCGATCATGAGGTAGAGGCTGTCGACCAGTTCCTTCTCGCTGAGCTGGTCGTCGTCGTCCCGTGCGGCGATCAGCGCGGAGGTGAGGTCGTCCGCGGGCCGGGCCCGCTTGGCGGTGACGAGTTCGGCCAGCATCTCGCCGATGCGTATCCGGGCGGCGTTGATCTCCTGCGGGGTGGCCGAGGCGCTGACCGAAGTGCTGATGGCGACGGCCAGGGGGCGCCGGAACTCGTCGGGCACACCGAAGAGTTCGCAGATCACCCCCATGGGCAACAGGGCGGCGTACGAGGTCAGCAGATCGGTCTCCCGGCCCGCGGGCAGGGCGGCCAGGTCGTCGGTGAGCCCGGCGGAGATCTCCTGCACCCACGGTCTGAGCAGCTCGGTCCGCCGGGTGGTGAACGCGCCGGCGATCAGTCTGCGCAGCCGGGTGTGCTCGGCTCCGTAGGAGAAGAGCATGGTCGTCGCGGACACCCACGGGTAAAGGGGCCACTCCTCGGTGATCAGCCCGTCACGGTAGGGGGGCCAGTGCCGCCGGGGGTCCCGCGAGACACGTGGATCGGCGAGCAGTTGCTTGATGTACCGATGGCGGTTGACGGCCCAGGCCGGCACTCCGCCCGGCAGGCTCACCCGGGCGACCGATCCCCGTTCCCGCAGCGCGGCGGCCTCTCCGGCCAGGTCTCGCGCCGCGGGGTCCAGGGCGTAAGGGCAGGCGATCGTTTCCATCAGACGGTGCTCTCCGTTCGGTCGGTCGGTATCGCACTGGGCAGTTCCCGCGTCCGGCTGAACGGCGCCCGTGGCACGCCGTGAATCGTGCGCGCTCAGCCGAGCGCGACTTCCTCTCCCGCCCGGGCCTGTGCCCGCGCGGTGTTCCACACGTGTTCCGCCCTCGCGGGCGAGAAGTCGAGGCGTACGAGCACGCCGGGGACCGCGATGGAGGCCATCAGATGCCGGTACAGGTCGGACACCCGCTCCACCATGTCCTGATGCTGCGTCAGGATGTGTGACAGCACCTGGACTCCGGTGAAGCAGCCCACGAACACCCTGGCGATGGAGGCCACATCCGTGTCGGGCAGCAGTTCACCGTCCGCCTTGGCCCGGGCGAACATCCCCTCCGAGCGATCCACCCAGCCCTGCATGGGCACCTGGCGGTCCAGGCCGTCCAGGGCACCCTGCTCCACGGTGAGCCGGACGCTGCCGCGCACCAGCGGGTCACCGGTGCTGAGCAGATGTGCCAGCAGCAGCGCCTCGTCGATCGCCGACTGGAGCCTCAGGTCCTGCTCCTGGACGGCGGGCACGGCACTGACCTGCTTGGCCAGGACCTCCTGCGCGAGTTCCTCCTTCGAGGCGAAGTGGAAGTACAGCGCGCCCTTCGTGACTTCGGCCTTCTTGAGGATCTGGGAGATGGTCGCCGCCTCGTATCCGACTTCGTCGAACACCGCGGCGGCCGCGACGACAATCTTCTCCCGCGTCCGGATCGCTCGCTCTTGCCGCGCCACCACACACCTCCGTACGCCCCCCGTAAGCGAAAAATACCGTCAGGTACGTATGATATCAGAAGGTAACGCTCTGTAGTACCTGAGCAAGCCGAAGGCTTTGCGGTCCGGTCGGACTCCGGGCTGCGGAGCCTCAAAACCGACTGGCGAGACCGAGAATAAGACCGAGCGCCCTGTTTTGCAACCCTGCCCGCAGGACCCCTTCCATCGCCCTCGATCTCTCGGCTGGATCGCCATCTTTGCAGGCCAGCGGCGTAGAAGTTGACGCCCGATGGATACCGCTTACTCCCGTGCCCGCCCATGGCCGTCCAGCGTCAAGGTCGCGTCAAGGAGTCAGGAACCAGCAAAAGACGTCTTGAATAAAAACCGGTTGGTTCGTATCTTCTGAAGCCTGTGATCCCAACTACTGGGCTCTAATCAGGGGGAAGAGGTCGTGACCATGACCTTGCTCACGCTCGACACGTCTGCCTCTGCCAAGACAGACGCGCAGAAAACCGACCGCGTTGCTTCGAATCCACCTCCAGTCGGCCACGACGGTGAGAGAACAGCCGCCGAGGAACTGACCCACCTGCTCTTCGACCAGCAGGACCGGGCCCGTGTCCACGACACCTGGCGCACCCTCGTCAGCGGTGAGGCGTTCGCCTACCGCCCGGGACTCTCACCGGACGAGCGCACGGCGCTGTCGTACGACCGGCTCCGCCTGGTCAACGACGCGGTCGACAACCCGGAGACCCTGGCCTCCGACCCTCGGATGCTCGCCAGCCTGCATGAGTGGACGGGGTTCGTCGACGGTGCCCTCGGCACCCTGTCGGGCATCCACTACAACCTGTTCCTGGGCAGCTTCGTCGACCACGACGGCTACCGGCACGATCTGTCGGAGTACGTGTCGATGAACCGCACGGGCACGTTCCTCTGCACGGAACTGGATCACGGCAACGACGCGGCCGCCATGGAGACCACCGCGACGCTGGACCCGGCCACCGGCGGTTTCGTCCTCGACACCCCGCACCCGGGGGCCCAGAAGTTCATGCCCAACACCAGCCTGGTCGGGGGCCCCAAGAGCGCCCTGGTGGCCGCACGGCTGATGGTCGAGGGCAACGACAAGGGGGTCTTCCTCTTCCTGGTGCCGCTCAGCGACGAGGTGGGGCACCTGCCCGGCATCACGGTCCGCGCGCTGCCGCCGAAGCTCGGCAGTTCGGTCGACCACTGCCTCACCTCCTTCGACCGTGTGTGGCTGCCGCGGGAGGCGCTGCTGGAGGCCGAGCACGGCCAGCTCTCCCCCGAGGGCACGGTGACCAGCAGTGTGGGCAGCCGGCGCAAGAGGTTCCTGCGCTCCATCGGCCGGGTGACCACGGGCAAGCTGTGCATGAGCGCCGCCGCGATCGGGGTGTCCCGTACGGCGCTCGCCATCGCCGTACGGCATGCCCACCGGCGCCACATCAGCGGGCCGAAGTCCGGGCAGCGGCTGCCGCTCGCCGCGCACCGCAGCCACCACGGACGGCTGTTGCACGCCCTCGCCACCGGGTACGCGATGACGTTCCTGCACCGCCACGTGGTGACCCGGTGGGCCGAGCACACCTCGGCGGACCGGGCCGAGGTGGAGCGTCTGGTGGCCATCGCCAAGGGCTGGATCACCTGGGAGGCGCGGGACATCACGCTCGAGTGCCGGGAACGCTGCGGCGCGCAAGGGCTGTTCCGGGTCAACGGCCTCTCGGAGCTCCAGCAGGACCTGGAGAGCGCGATCACCGCGGAGGGCGACAATCTTGTCGTCTGGCTCAAGGCCGGCGGCGAGATGCTCTTCGGGCACGACACGGTCGAACGCGGCCACCTCGGCCCCGTCTCCCCGGACCAGGAACTCGCCGATCTGGCGTTCCTGCGGGGTCTGCTCGCGGAGGCCGAGTCCATCTGGCAGGCCCGCGCCCGTACCGCCCTGCGCGAGAGCCCCGCCGGGGATCCGGTGGGCCGCTGGAACGAGGCGTCGACCGCCGCCCTGGAGGTCGTCTCGGCCCACGCCCGTCTCCAGGCGGCGGACGCCTTCCTCGCGACGGCCGCGCAGGCGACCCAGCCGACGGCCCGGTTCCTGCTGCACAGCCTGTGCCGTCTGTTCCTCCTCAAGCAGATCGGCGAGCACACCGGCGACCTGCTCGCCGAGGGTCTCATGACGGCCGATCACGTACGCGGCCTCCCCAAGACCATCGAGACCGTGATCGCCGACCTCGCCCCCCACATGACCACCCTCGTCGAGGCCTTCGCGCTCCCGCCCGAGTACCTGGCCGCCATCCCCCTCGCCGGCGGCACGCCCCTCACGCAGTACACCGACGACCGGGCCCCGCTGGCGACCGTCTGACCGGCGCCCACGCCACCACCCGGCAACACGCACCGCACAGCGCACGCACCCGACGACACCGGGAGCCCGTCCCCACCGGGACGGGCTCCCGGTGTCGT
>NZ_LIRK01000729.1 GCF_001419765.1 Streptomyces torulosus | reverse complement strand
GCATCCCCTGCGTTCCGCCCGTGCGGGCGGGCGCACCGTCGCCTTCTGGCTGATCGCCACGCTGGCCACCCTCGGCACCCTCGGTGCCCTCTCCGCGCACACCCTCGCCCATCATCTGACCACCCGTACCGACCGTGAGATAGAGCGGTTCAGCCGGCTCGCCTTCCCGCCGTCGGGAGCGCCGCGACAGTCGACGGCGGGGTCCGGGGCGTCGAGGTCGGCGGCGGCATCGGCGCCGGGCGCGCCGGGTGGGACGCCGGACGCCTCGCCGGACGCGACGTCGGCACCAGCGCCGGGCTCGGCACCGGGGGCGCCGGCTGCTCCGGGGGCTTCGGGGGCTTCGGGGGCTCCCGCGGCGACTCCGGGATCCGCGTGTCCGTTCGGGGCGGCGTCCGGGTCCGCGGCGAAGGGGGAGACCGGGTCCGGGACGGGGGCCGGGTCCGGGACGGAGACCGGAAGCACGTCGGGAGCGGGCTCCGGGACAGGGGGGAAGTCCAAGGCGGAGGCCGAGTCCAATGCGAGCACCGGGTCCGGTACGGGGACCGCGGCCGGGGCTGGCGCCGAGTCCAGGGCGGCTGACGCTTCGTCCGGCACGGGGACGTCGTCCGGGGCCGACCCCAAGTCCGGGGCTGACCCCGAGTCCGAGGCCGGCGGCGCCGAGTCCGGGACCGCGGCCGGAGTCACGTCCGTGTCCTCGTCCGCCCCCTCGACGTCGGACCGGGCCCCGGCACGATCGTCCACGGGGAACGGGCCCGACTCGGACCCGGCCCCGGACCCGGCCATCCCCTCCCGGCCGGACTCGGCCGGCCCGGCGGCCCCGGACGCCCGTGAACCGGCCGCGCGCCGGGCGGTCGAGCGGCCCGCCTCGCTCACCCCTCCCCTCCTCGACGAGAACACCCTCGTCCTCGTCCTCGACGCACACGGCAGGGTCGTGGAGCGCTACCCCGGCTCCGCGGGCCTGCCCGCCTTCCCCTCCCTCACCCCCGGCCGCCTCAAGGCGTACGCGGCGCGGACCGACCCCTCCGGGTTCGGTGAGGCCTACCGCGCCCAGGTGATGCGCGTCCCCCTGGCCGGCCGTACCCACGAGGGCAGCTACGTGGTCACCGCCCGCTCGACGGTCGAGGACCGCCGCGCCGTCGAACGCCTCGTCCAGGTCGAGACCACCGCCGCCGTCCCCCTGCTCGCCACCGTCCTGTTCGGCGCGCGCCGCCTCGGCCGCCGGGAGAGGCGGGAACAGCAGGACGCGGAACGCCGGCTGCGCGAGTTCATGGCCGCCGCCGGCCACGAGCTGCGCAACCCGCTCACCACGATCTCCGGCTACGCCGAACTCGCCCGCGTCGGCGACCCCGCCTTCGAACCCATGCGGCAGGAGGCGCTCGGCCGGATCGCCACCGAGGTCGGCCGGATGAGCACCCTCATCGACGAACTCGTCCTGCTCACCCGCCTCGACCTCGGCCAACCCCTGCAACTGACCTGCGTGGACCTCGCCCAGCTCTGCCGCGACGCCGCCTCCGCCGCCCGGGACTGCCACCCCGACCACCCCGTACGGCTGCTCCTCGCGCCCGGCGACCACACCGTCACCGGTGACCCGCTCCGGCTGCACCAGCTCGTCGCCAACCTGCTGAACAACGCCCGCGTCCACACCCCGCCCGGCACCACCACCACGCTGGGCCTCGGCACGGAGGACGGTTACCGCGTCATCGAGGTCATGGACGACGGCCCCGGCATCCCGCAGGAACTCCGCGCCCGCCTCTTCGAGCCCTTCGTCCGCGGCGAGGCCACCAAGGCACCGGGCAGCGGACTCGGCCTCAGCATCGTCACCGCGATCGCGACGGCCCACGGCGGCACGGTCCTTCTCGAACCCTCCGGCGACGGCGCGTGGTTCAGGGTGCGGCTCCCGGCGCCCCTCTGATGCGGAGGCGGTGTGAACAGTTGGCAAGGGGAGGTGCTTTTTACCGAGGGTTGACCGGTTTCGGATCAAACTCTGATCAAGCTCCGATCCGATCCGGATCCCCGCCCGCTTAAGTGATCGGCGTGCGGGGGCACATCATCGGTGTGACCTCGCACAACTCCCCCTCCGAGGTCGGCCCGGCGCGCACTCTGATCGACGGCTCATCGATCAACGACGAACGGAACGACGGCTCATCGGCCCGGCTCGACTAACCGGGTACGTGCTGGGCCGACCTCAACTCGGCGAGGTGCTGCCGCACATGGTGCAGGGCCCCTTCCCGCCGCCCCGGCACCCGGCTCCGCAACTCGACCAGCCGCAGCCCCAGTTCACCGGCCCGCCCTGGGTCGCCGATCTGCCCCCACTGATGGTGGGCCCGGTCGACGGCCGCCTCGACCGCCGGGTCCCGCACGTCCTGCCCCGCGGCCAGCCGCGCCTCGGCCACGCCCATCCAGGTCTCGCAGCTGCGCGCCGCGTCCCCGGCGAACATCGCCAGGTCGGCCCGCACCTCACGCCAGTGCAGCTCCTGCGCCGTCCCCGGCCCGAACTCGCGCCGGGCGGCCTCCTCCCACCGGGCGGCGAGAGCGTCGGCCTCGGCATGCCGCCCGTCCTGCACGGCGGCCGTGATGGCGAGATGAGGATCGTCGGCCTCCGCACCCCCGGCCTCCACACCCACGGCCTCCAC
>NZ_LIRK01000728.1 GCF_001419765.1 Streptomyces torulosus | reverse complement strand
GGGCCGAGGTCGATGATCCAGTCCGAGGCGCGCATGACGTCGAGGTTGTGCTCGATCGTGACGACCGAGTGACCCGCGTCCACGAGGCGTTGGAGTACGTCGAGCAGGCGGGCGGTGTCGGCGGCGTGCAGGCCGGTGGTCGGCTCGTCGAGGAGGTAGAGGGTGCGGCCGGTCGCACGGCGCCCCAACTCCTGTGCCAGCTTGCGGCGTTGGGCCTCGCCGCCGGAGATGGTGGTGGCGGGCTGGCCCAGCGGGAGATAGCCGAGGCCCACGTCCGAGAGCCGTTGCAGCCGGGCCGCGATCTGCCGTACGCCCCGGAAGACGGTCAGCGCCTCGTCCACCGTCGCGGCCAGCACCTCCGCGATGTCGTACCCGTCGTAGCGCACCGCGAGGACCTCGCTCCGGAACCGGCGGCCCCGGCAGCCCGGACAGACGCACTCGACTGTGCCTGCCATCTCCACCTCGCCGCCCCCGACATCTGAGCAGACGCCAGACACAGAACTGCCTCCGACGTCAACCCCCGAAGGACTTACGGAGCCGACCACTTAGCAACCGTTCACCCATAGCGCAGTGGTGGACCACTGCATCTTCACCAGCAGGTGAGGGTCACTACCGAGGCCGCGATCAGCGCGGTCACCGGGTCGTCTGCCCCGCCCCGGGATCTTCGTCCCTGGACAGGGCGGACGTACTCGGCAGGCTGGGAGACGCAGCGCGCTCGTGCACCAGGCTGACCGGCATCCCCCATCGTTCGCGGCAACGGCCCGCTGCTGCCGTCGCCGCCAGGTGGGACGCCTCAACTCCCGCCTCCGTGCCTGCCTTGCGTAACTGCGCGACCGGGCCCGCCAGATGGAAGCACATTGAGCGCCTCGGATGGGACGGCAGAGTTGGCATCGCGTGGCATTGTCCCTTCACTCCACGCCGAACCGGAGAGTTCAATAAGGAGCGTGGTGAGTTCCGAAAAGGAACTCACAATGACGGCATGAAGATGCATCGGGCGGATGAGACCTGTGGCATCGCCCAGGCCGCCGTTGTCATGGGCGACTGGTGGAACGTGCTCGTGCTGCGCGAGATCGCTCGCGGGCATCTGCGTTTCGACGCGCTCGCCGCCGAACTCGGTCTCTCCCGCAAGGTTCTCGCCGAGCGTCTGGCCCGGCTCGTCGAGCGTGGCGTGCTGTGCCGCAGCCTCTACCAGCGCCGTCCGGACCGTTACGAGTACCTGCTCACCGACGCCGGGGCGGCGCTGTTGCCGCTGCTGGTCGCGATGCAGGACTGGGGTGACCGGTGGGTGCTCGGGGACGGAACGGTCACCGGGACGGCGGCACCGGACGGGGCGGAACACGCCCGCGTACACGCCCAGATCGGCACCTGCATGCCGGAGGGGCTCGTACTGCCCAGCACGCACGGCGTCGACTTGCCCGTCGTCGCGCCGGACTGTGCCGGGACCGTCCTGTTCACGTATCCCGGCACGGGGGTCGAGTGGGACGAACCCATCCCCGGAGCCGTCGGCTGCACGCTGGAGAACCGGTTGTTCAAGGATGCCTGGCCCGACTTTCGGCGGGCTGGGGTGGAAGTGCGTGGAGTGAGTACGCAGCTTCCGCACGAGCAGGCCGATTTCGCGCTCGCCGAAGCAGTGCCGTTCCCCTTGCTCTCCGATGCCGGGCAACGGCTGGCTGCGGCCCTGCGGCTGCCGACGTTCCGAGGGGCGGGTCGGCTGCGTCTGAAGCGGCTGATTCTCGTCGTCGGGCCGGACGGGACGGTCCGGCATGTGCTGTTCCCCGTGCAGGACATCCCCGCCGCCGTGATGGAGGCCCGGCGATTGGCCACAGCCAGTGCTGGTGCCGTTGCTGGGCCTGACGATACCGAGGAGCCGTAACCGTGTTGGAAGCGTGGGGAGTTGGGCCTGTGGGGGGCGCAGATCGTTGGGGTGATCGGCGTGCTGGTGACGGTGGTGCCGGGTCCTGACATGGCGGTCGTCACCCAGCACGCGATCGCCTCCGGCCGTAGGGAGGCCGCCCGTGTCGCGGCAGGCGTCGTCACCGGGTTGCTGGTGTGGGGCGTGTTCTGTGTGGTCGGGCTTGCGGCAGTTCTGGCGGCCTCCGCCGAGGCGTACGCCGTCGTGAAGCTCCTGGGAGCGGCGTATCTGCTCTTTCTGGGGGCGCGTGCGCTGTTCAGTGCCCGCCACGGCGTGCCGTTGAAGACATCCCACCGGACGACGGGGGTCGGGAACGGGTACTGGACCGGCCTGGCGACCAACGTGCTCAACCCCAAGATCGCTGTTTTCTACGTCGGGCTGCTCCCCGCCCTGGCCCCGGGCGGTCTGCCCGCGGCGGCGGGCATGGGTCTGCTGGTGCTGGTGCATGCGGTGTTGAGCCTCGCCTGGCTGGCATGTGTCGCCCATGCGGTGTCCGCGGCCCGCTCCTTCTTCGAACGGCCGCGTGTGCGCGTCGCGCTGGAGCGTGTGACGGGCGTCGTTTTGATCGGCTTCGGTCTGCGTGTGGTCGTGGAAGCCGACTGAGTGTTCAGGGGATGTCGAGCCGGCCGTCGGCCGGGAAAGGGGTGGGGATGAGGCTGGGCACCGTCGAGCGGATCTGGCGATACCCGATCAAGTCCACAGGAGGAGAACGGCTGGAGTCGGCCGATCTGGACGAGCGGGGTCTGCTGGGTGACCGGCTGTATGCGGTACGGGACGCCGAGGGCAGGTTCGGCTCGGGCAAGAACACCCGCCGGTTCCGAAGGATGCCCGGCCTGCTACGGCTGCGCTCCCGTTACCGGCAAGCGGAATGCCTGGGCGAGCCGGAGCTGCTCGACCCGGATGGGGTGCCGGTGGCCGATGCCACCGCCTACCTGCGCCGCTACCTCCGGCGCCAGGACGTCGAGGTGGCCTGTGAAGGGTCCGTCTCGCACTTCGACCAGCTTCCGCTGAGCGTGCTGAGCACCGCCACCCTCGACTGGATGCGCACCGCCCTCGCGGGAACCGCCGTCGACGAGCGCCGGTTCCGGCCCAACCTCCTCATCCGCACACCACCGGGCACACCCGCGTTCGTGGAGGACCAGTGGCTCGGCTCCACCGTCCGCATCGGCGGCACGGTGTGCGTCACGTTCGTACGCTCCAGCGAGCGCTGCGTCATGGTCAATGAGTCCCAGCAGGGGCTGCCGCACTCGCCGCTCGTGTTGAAGACGATCGCGAAGGCGCATGACATGCGTCTGGACGCACTGGGCACCGTGACCGCGCCGGGCACCATCGGCGTCGGGGACCCCGTCGCCGTGATCCGGCCCTGATCCGGCCTCGGCCGCATCGGCGAGACGAAAGGAAGGCAACCAAGCCGTGGGCACCGTCAAAGCCCTGCACCGATACCCGGTGAAGTCCATGCTGGGAGAGACATCGCCCCCCGCGGTGATCACCGAACGAGGGCTGCGGGGAGACCGGATGGCAGCCGTCCTCGACGAGGCGGGCACGGTCGGCAGCGCCAAGCACCTCCGCAAGTGGGGCCCGTTGCTCACCTGCCGCAGCAGAATGACCGACGACCTGACCGTCACCGTGCGACTCCCGGACGGAGCCGAGCTGCCCGCCGGTCGCCCTCACCTGGACACACGGCTGTCCGCATTGCTGGGCCGCCGCGTCGTCCTGTCGGACACCCCACCAGAACACGGCGGGCGGCTGGAGCGGGCCGTTCCCGATCACCGGGGAGGAATCCCCGACCGCCTGCGTGCCACCACCTTCACCGACGCCACCGGTGCGACCATCACCTCCGGCAGTACGCCACCGGGAAGCTTCTTCGACTACGGCACCCTCCACCTCGTCACCACGGCGACGCTGGCACGGCTGCGCTCGGCCTACCCCGCGGGCGGACTTCGACCCTCGCCGCTTCCGCCCCAACCTCGTCATCGACACCCCGGGCGAGCCGGGCTTCATCGAAGCCGCCTGGATCGGTACCCACCTGCGCATCGGCGAAGCCCTCCTGCGCCCTCTGGTGCCCACACCTCGATGCGTGGTCCCCACTCTCGGCCACGGCGACCTCCCGCCCGACCCTCAGATCATGCGCACCGTCGCGAACCAGCACCGCATACCCGTTCTCGACCTCGGCCGGCTCTCCTGCGTCGGCGTCTACCTCGACGTCGTGGAACCCGGAACAGTGCGCGTCGGCGACGCCGTGACGCGAGTGGACGGCCTCTGACCGGCCACAGACACGGAAGCAGCAGCCACCGGCGGACACTCACGACCGCATCCAACCGCCCGTGATCATTCCCCGCCAGCGGTCACCGGTAAAGCCGGGCCTACCGGCGTGGCTACGCGACTCTCCCAGACCAAGTCCATGAACGGCACCGCCACGTCCGCCGTCGCGGATGCTCCGGCCGCCAAGGCACTGGTCCAGGCAGCGTCCTCCCCGCGCGACACACGGATGCCCTGCTCGATACCTGTGATGTCTAACCGGCCCCCTGCACTACGTCGCAGTCGTGTCCATCGGGCGGCAACTTTCACACAACCGTTCGTACGCCTCGTGAGTCACATCCCCGTAAGCCTTCGCCCTCATTTTCTGCTTTGACTAGGGGAGTTCACCGTGCGCGCACGCACCTTGGCCGCCACCGCCGCCGTAGCGGCACTCACCGCGACCGGCCTGACCCTGCCGCTCGCCGGGAGCGCCGCCGCTGCGACGGTTCCGCGGTTCGACTTCAACGGCGACGGATACGCGGACATCGCGGTCGGTATGCCCGACGCCACGGTGGACGGCAAGGCCAAGGCCGGTTACGTCAGCGTGATTTTCGGCGGACCACAGAGCCCGAGCCAGTCCACCGGTGTCATCAGCCAGGCGGAGACCGGCGTACCCGGAACGCCCGAGGCGGGCGACCGCTTCGGCTCCTCTCTGGCCCCTGTCGACGTGAACGGCGACGGCGTCTTCGAACTCGTCGTCGGTGCGAGCGGCGAGTCGCTCACCTCGGACCAGCTCAAGGACGAGGGCACCATCACGGTTCTGGACGGCTCGGGGTGGAACGTCAAGGGCACCACCGTGGCCAGGGGTACGTCCGAGTACAGCGGCATCGGCAGCACCATCGCCACGGGTGACTACGACGGCGACGGCGACACCGACCTCGTGTACGGCGAGAACGGCGAGGAGCACGGCGCGCTCCGGTTCCGGCCGGGCCCGCTCACCGCCGACCCGGTGACACCCACGACCTTGCGCAGGTACAGCATGGGCGGCCGCACCAGTGCCCTTGCCACCGGCGACTTCGACGGTGACGGCCGGGACGACCTCGCCACCACGTGGCGGGCTCTGGATGACTCCGGGACCTTCATCACGCGGTGGGACGACCAGGCCGAGCCCGCCCAGTGGTGGAGCGACGCCGACCGCGGCAGCGCGCTCACCACCGCCGACTTCGACCAGGACGGCACCGACGACCTCGCCGTCGGGCTCGTACAGCCCAACCCCGAAACGGAGACGACGCATTGCGAGGACCGGATCGGCGGTGCGGTGCTCCTCCTCAAGGGCTCGAAGACCGCGAAGTTCGGCACCGAGCACGACTGCATCACGCAGTCGAGCCCGGAGGTCGGCGGTGCCGCCGAGCAGGGCGACGACTTTGGCGCCGCGCTGTCCGCCGGTGACCTGAACGGTGACAGCCGTCCCGAGCTGGTGGTCGGTGTGCCCGGTGAGGACGTGGGCACCGTGAAGGACGCGGGCGGATACGTCGTCATGAACGGTACGGAGAAGGGCCTCTACGGCGGTCTGGCCCGCAGCCAGAGCACCCCGAACATGCCGGGCACGGCCGAGGCCGGCGACCGGTTCGGCGCCCAGGTGGCCGTCGGTGACTACAACCGCGACGGTCTGTGGGACACCGCGGTGAGCGCGCCCGGGGAGAACGCCGGGGACCCCAAGTCGGGTGGCGTCTGGTTCGTGCCGACCAGCACCGAGGAGACGTACCCGCAGGGCAAGTCGCTCACCCCGTTCGGCTTCGCGCTGCCCAACGGCGCCATCGAGTACGGCGAAGTGCTGGGCTTCTAGGGGTCGGCATCCCGGCGCGTGCGGCTTCGTCGGCGTGGGCCCGAACAGTCCCGAACAGTGGGGTCCATTCGGTGTGCCTGACCGTGCAGTTCGCGGGGTTCCATCGCCATATCAATAGGGGTCGTTAGGGGTTGTGTTGCCTGGCTGAATCCATCAGTCGGGACCACGCGACCCCCGAGCACGATCACGGGAGCGCTCACCCGTCTCTGTGCGCCCCGTCGCGCCGCTGCACGCCCTGTGGTGGGTGGGTATGGATCGTCAGAATGTATTTCCGGCTCTGATGGTGAGCCGGTTCGGCAGCACGGCCTGCCCGTCTGCTGCTTGTGTGGCCCACCTGGACCATCGGTCACGGCTTCCCGGTAGACGGCGTGGTCGTCTCCGGGGGACGTCGACGGACGGGTGAGGGTGCAGCGTGGTGGAGCCGCTTCGGTACGGGGTCGATCCCGAGCGCGTGGGGCCTTACGAAGTGATGGGTCGTCTGGGCTCCGGCGGCATGGGCCGCGTGTACCTTGCCCGCGTTATGGGTGGCACGCGGCTGGTGGCGCTCAAGACGATCCGGCCCGAGCTGTCGAAGGTGTCCGGTTACCGGGAACGCTTCGCCCGTGAGATCGAGGTCGCCCGCAGTGTCCGCAGCTCATACATCGCGCAGCTCATCGACTTCGATCCCGACGCGGAAGTGCCCTGGCTGGCGACGGAACTCGTACTCGGCCCCACCCTCGCGGAGGTCCTGGCCTCCCACGGTCCACTGCCGGCCGACAGTGTGCGGGTTCTGGCAGCGGGGATCGCGGAGGCACTCGGCGCGATCCATGTCGCGGGCATCGTGCACCGCGACGTCAAACCATCCAATGTCCTCCTCTCCGAAAATGGACCCCGGCTGGTCGACTTCGGGGTCGCGCGGCCGGTGCGGCAGGCCGGACTGACCTCGACGGGACAGTTCGTCGGAACCTCCGCCTACGCCTCCCCCGAGCAGTTGCTCGGCCAGAAGGTGGGTCCGCTCAGCGACATGTTCTCCCTCGGCGTGCTCCTCACCGAGACGGCGGGCCCGCGAACGGGCTCCTCGGAACGCCAGTCGCCCGCTGTCGACGTCATCGAGGGCCGTACCCCTGCGCTGTCGTCCCTGCCGCAGGATCTGCGTACCGTCGTACGCACATGCCTCGCCCGCGATCCCGCCGACCGGCCCTCCCCGGCCGAGGTCCCCGGCATGCTGGCGGGCCGTCCGCGCCCCGATCGTCAGAGCGGACGTCCATGGCTCCCGGCTCCTGTCTTCTCTTCCGTGCGTCGGAGTTCGGAGTCTCTGCGGGCCGTCACGCACCCGGCGACGGCGTTCGACCCCGGCCGGATGGACCAGCAGCCCACGGCGACCGCGGACTTTCCCCGTGTCGCCACCACCGCGATGCCCGGTTCACGAACCCCCGCGCCCGGGTTGCCGGCAGGGAGAAGGCCGGCCCTCACCGTGGGGCTTTCGCTGGTGACGGGCCTGCTGGTCGTGGCGGGTGTGCTGCTGATGCGGCAGGACGGTGACTCCGGTGCCGGGCTCGGGGTGGGGGATGCGACGCCCGGGACGACTGTCACCGTCACGGCTTCGGCTCGGCCGTTCGAGGACAAGCCGAACTCCACCGCCACCCCGTCCCGAAC
>NZ_LIRK01000727.1 GCF_001419765.1 Streptomyces torulosus | reverse complement strand
CCTCCACCCCCACCCCGGTGCCGTCCACCGCCGGTCCCGCCGAGGAGTCGGCCACGCCCGAGCCCACCGAGGACGACAACGCCACCGAGCCGTCTCCGGTGCCCAGCCAGGTCTCCGTGGTGCCGAGCGGGGCGCCCGACACCGGGGAGGCGGCGGGGTCGGACGGCTCCGGGACCGGGGCTGTGCTCGTCGGCTCGGGCGCCGTCGCGGCCCTCGTCGGCGGAGCCGGCGCGATCGTCCTCGTCCGGCGCCGCCGGGGCGACGCGGCATGACATCGCCCACCGCGGCGCTCTCCCGGCGCTCCCTCGTCGCCGTGGCGGCGGCCTCGCTGCTCGTCGGGTGTCAAGGGAGCGGCGGGGCCGGGGGCCGGGACTCGGGCGCTCCCCCGGTCGACAGGGCCCCGTCTCCCCCGTCGTCGGACGCGTCCCGTGGGTCGCCCTCCTCGGGCAGGTCGCCGTCGCCGCTGGCGCGCTCCGTGCCGGTCAGGCTGCTGATCCCGGCCATCGGGGTGGACACGCCCGTCATGGGGCTGGGGCTGGCGGCGGACGGGAGCGTGGAGGTGCCGCCGGTGGCGGAGCACGACCGGGCGGGGTGGTACCGGCACTCACCGACGCCGGGGCAGACCGGCCCCTCGGTGATCCTGGGGCATGTCACGGTCGGGGCCTACGGCGACGGTGTCTTCCGCCGGCTCGCGCGGCTGCGGCGCGGCGCGCGGATCACCGCGCGCCGGGCCGACGGCTCGACGGCGGAGTTCACCGTCGACCGCGTACGGACCGTCGCCAAGGCCGACTTCCCGGCGGCGGAGGTCTACGGGAACGTGGACCGCCCCGAACTCCGTCTCATCACCTGCGGTGGCCCCCGCTCCGGCGAGGAGTACCGGGACAACGTCATCGTCTTCGCCACGCTGAGCGCCACCGGCCGTACGGGCGAGCCGGTGCCGTGACCGGTCACCCCTCCCCCGCCGCCCGCCCGTACGGCCGGTGGCGCTCAGCGTGGCGAAGACGATGACGTTGTCCCGGTACTCCTCGCCGGAGCGGGGGCCACCGCAGGTGATGAGACGGAGTTCGGGGCGGTCCACGTTCCCGTAGACCTCCGCCGCCGGGAAGTCGGCCTTGGCGACGGTCCGTACGCGGTCGACGGTGAACTGCGCCGTCGGGCCGACGGC
>NZ_LIRK01000726.1 GCF_001419765.1 Streptomyces torulosus | reverse complement strand
CAACGGGGGAAGCGGGACTGGAGGGCCGGGGGTCCGTCCAGTCCCGCTTTTTTGTATGCGTTCGTGTAGCCGGGCCGGGGTCTGCTGTCTAGGCGGGGGTCTGCGCGCGGCGGCCCGCCGCGGCCGACGCCAGCCGTCCGAGCGCCTCGCCCTTGTCGCAGGCGTGGGCGCCCAACTCCGTCTGCCGGGCCACGATCGAACGCTCCAGACGCATCAGCCGCCAGCCGCGCCGCAGCAGGAAGGGCACCGACTTGCGGCCCTCCCGCAGATCGCGCAGGAAGCGGCGGCGGAACGTCGTCACCGGGCCCCGGGTCAGGCACAGCGCGTCCGCGAGGACGCCGAGTTCGCGGCAGCGTCCCACGATCTCCGCGGCGAAGATGCCCTCGGCGATGAACAGCGGGGTCCGCTCGATGCTCAGGGACTCCCAGCCGGTGCGCGCGCTGAGCGAGATGTCGTACGCCGGGACGGTCGTACGGCTCGTGCGGCACAGCTCCTCGATCGCCGCGACGGCGGCGTCCGCGTCCCAGGACAGCGGATGGTCCCAGTCGATGTCCGTGCTGCCCTCCACCAGGGGCAGCGTCGGGTCGTCGCCCTCCTTGTAGAAGTCGTCGAGCCGCAGCACGGGCAGGCCGGAGCGGGCGGCGAGGAGGGATTTGCCTGAGCCGGACGGACCGGACAGCAGGACGACCCGGGTCGGTATCGGGGGATGCGAACTCACGAGAGTCCAGTGTGAGGCATCGCGCGGCTCCCGCCGAGTCGGCGGGTCGCCCTTGGAGCGCACATCACACCTCAACTACCGTGTGTGCCTCCATGCTTACTTTCCGCAGTAGAAAGTGACCACACTGATGGCTCGACACTCGGCCCCCCAGTCCCCCTTCGCCCGGCGCGCGTTGCTCGCCGTCACGACCGCGGGCGTCGCACTCGGCGCGGGCGCCGGTACGGCCGCCGCGGCGGACGGCGCCGCCCCCGTCGTCGACGTGCTGCGCACCCGGCCCACCTCGCTCGGCAAGGTCGACCCCCAGGCGGGCCTCCAGACGCTGAAAGACACCGTCGGGTACGTCACCGGCCCGGTCGCCGGCCTCAAGCCCAACCCCCTCGCCGGCACGGGCGTCGACCCGCTCGACAACGGCGTGGGCACCCGGCTCGCCGACTTCCAGGCCGTCAAATCGAGGGACCTGACCGGCCCGGTGGCGCAGGCGCCGTCGATCGGGAGCATCCCGGTGGTGGGGCAGGCGCTGGGCGGCCTGCGCTGAGTCCAGCCCCCTGCGAGAGGATGCGGGAAACCGCGCGGCCGGCCCGTGGACGACCCCTGTCGTCCACGGGCCGGCCCGCGCCTGCCCCGGCGTGCGTCAGTACGAGGAACCCGACGCGCCCAGCGACCCCGTGGGGTGCCAGACCGTCTTCGTCTCCAGGAACGCCGTCATGCGGTCGATGCCCGGCATCGCCGACCAGTCGTCCACAGGCTGTGGACGCAGTACCCGCTTCAGGTTGTCGGCCGCGGCGATCTCCAGCTCCTTGGCGAGGACGTCGTCCGCGCCGGCCAGGTCGATCGCGTTGACGTCCTGGTGCGCGGCGAGCGGCGTCGCGATCTCCGCCGTACGGCCGGACAGGACGTTCACGACACCGCCGGGCACGTCGGACGTGGCCAGGACCTCGGCCAGCGACAGCGCCGGGAGCGGGGCCGTCTCGGAGGCGACCACGACGGCCGTGTTGCCCGTGGCGATCACGGGGGCGACCACCGAGACCAGGCCCAGGAACGACGACTCCTGCGGGGCGAGGACGGCGACCACACCGGTCGGCTCGGGGGAGGAGAGGTTGAAGTACGGGCCCGCCACCGGGTTCCCGCCGCCCACCACCTGGGCGATCTTGTCGGTCCAGCCCGCGTACCAGACCCAGCGGTCGATCGTCGCCTCCACCTGGGCGGCGGCCTTCGACTTCGACAGCCCCTCGGCGTCGGCGACCTCGTGGACGAACTGGCCCTTGCGGCCCTCCAGCATCTCCGCGACCCGGTACAGGACCTGGCCCCGGTTGTACGCCGTGGCGCCGGACCAGGCGCCGAACGCCTTGCGCGCGGCGACCACCGCGTCACGGGCGTCCTTGCGGGAGGAGAGCGGTGCGTTGGCCAGCCACTTGCCCTTTGCGTCGCTCACCTCGTACACCCGGCCGCTCTCGGAACGCGGGAACTTCCCGCCGACGTACAGCTTGTAGGTCTTGAAGACGCTCAAACGGTCAGACATCGAGGTACGCCTCCAGGCCGTGGCGGCCGCCCTCGCGGCCGAAGCCCGACTCCTTGTAGCCGCCGAACGGCGAGGTCGGGTCGAACTTGTTGAACGTGTTGGACCAGACGACGCCCGCGCGGAGCTTGTTCGCGACGGCCAGGATCCGGGAGCCCTTCTCGGTCCAGATGCCCGCCGACAGGCCGTACTGGGTGTTGTTGGCCTTGGCGACGGCCTCGTCCGGGGTGCGGAAGGTCAGCACCGACAGCACCGGGCCGAAGATCTCGTCGCGGGCGATGGTGTGCGCCTGGGTGACGTTCGTGAACAGCGTCGGCGCGAACCAGTAACCCGCCGACGGCAGTTCGCACGCCGGGGACCAGCGCTCGGCGCCCTCCGACTCGCCCTGCTCGACGAGCGAGGTGATCCGGGTCAGCTGCTCCTCGGAGTTGATCGCCCCGATGTCCGTGTTCTTGTCGAGCGGGTCGCCGAGGCGGAGCGTCGACAGCCGGCGCTTCAGGGAGTCGAGCAGCTCGTCCTGGATCGACTCCTGGACCAGGAGGCGGGAGCCCGCGCAGCAGACCTGGCCCTGGTTGAAGAAGATGCCGCTCACGATGCCCTCGACGGCCTGGTCGATCGGGGCGTCGTCGAAGACGATGTTCGCGCCCTTGCCGCCGAGCTCCAGGGTGAGCTTCTTGCGGGTGCCCGCGACCGTCTTCGCGATCTCCTTGCCGACGGCAGTGGAGCCGGTGAAGGCCACCTTGTTGACGTCGGGGTGCGCGACCAGGGCCGCGCCCGTGTCGCCGTACCCGGGGAGGATGTTGACGACGCCCTTGGGTAGGCCCGCCTGGCGGCAGATGTCCGCGAAGAACAGCGCCGTCAGCGGGGTGGTCTCGGCCGGCTTGAGGACGACCGTGTTGCCGGTGGCCAGGGCCGGGGCGATCTTCCACGCCAGCATCAGCAGCGGGAAGTTCCACGGGATGACCTGACCCGCGACGCCCAGCGGCCGGGGGTTCGCGCCGAAGCCGGCGTGGTCGAGCTTGTCGGCCCAGCCTGCGTAGTAGAAGAAGTGCGCGGCGACCAGGGGCAGGTCGGCGTCGCGGGTCTCCTTGATCGGCTTGCCGTTGTCCAGCGTCTCCAGGACCGCCAGCTCACGGCTGCGCTCCTGGATGATGCGGGCGATACGGAAGAGATACTTCGCGCGCTCCGAGCCGGGCAGCGCCGACCACTTCTCGAACGCCTTGCGGGCCGCCTGCACGGCGCGGTCGACGTCGGCCTCGCCGGCCCGGGCGATCTCGGAGAGGACCTCCTCGGAGGCGGGGCTGACGGTCTTGAAGACCTTGCCGTCGGCCGCCTCCGTGAACTCGCCGTCGATGAACAGGCCGTACGAGGGCGCGATGTCGACGATCGCGCGGGACTCGGGGGCCGGGGCGTACTCGAATACGGATGCCATGGTGATCAGTCCACCGTCACGTAGTCGGGGCCGGAGTAGCGGCCGGTGGCCAGCTTCTGGCGCTGCATCAGCAGGTCGTTGAGGAGCGAGGAGGCGCCGAAGCGGAACCAGTGGTTGTCCAGCCAGTCCTCGCCCGCCGTCTCGTTGACCAGGACCAGGAACTTGATCGCGTCCTTGGACGTGCGGATGCCGCCGGCCGGCTTCACACCGACCTGGACACCGGTCTGGGCGCGGAAGTCGCGGACGGCCTCCAGCATGAGCAGGGTGTTGGCGGGAGTGGCGTTGACCGCGACCTTGCCGGTCGAGGTCTTGATGAAGTCCGCGCCCGCGAGCATGCCGAGCCAGCTGGCGCGGCGGATGTTGTCGTACGTCGAGAGCTCGCCGGTCTCGAAGATGACCTTCAGACGGGCGGCGCCGCAGGCCTCCTTCACGGCGATGATCTCCTCGTGGACCTTCAGATAGTGGCCCGCGAGGAACGCGCCCCGGTCGATGACCATGTCGATCTCGTCCGCGCCGGCGGCGACCGCCTCCCGCACGTCGGCCAGCTTGACCGACAGGGGGGCACGGCCCGCCGGGAAGGCGGTGGCGACCGAGGCGACCTTCACGCCGGACCCCGCGACGGCCGTCTTGGCGGTGGCGACCATGTCGGGGTACACGCAGACCGCCGCCGTGGACGGGGTCGTGCGGTCGATGGGGTCGGGGTGGACCGCCTTGGCGCCGAGCGCCCGGACCTTGCCCGGGGTGTCCGCGCCTTCCAGCGTCGTCAGGTCGACCATGGAGATGGCCAGGTCGATGGCGTACGCCTTGGCGGTCGTCTTGATGGAACGGGTGCCGAGGGAGGCGGCGCGCGCCTCCAGGCCGACCGCGTCCACACCGGGCAGTCCGTGGAGGAAGCGGCGCAGTGTGCTGTCGGACGCGGTGACGTCGGCTAGGGCGTGGGGTGCGGCAGTGGACATGGTCACCAGACGAGCATATCTACGCGCGTAGCGGGTGTACACCCCCGAAGTCTTCTGAAGGGGGTGTGGGGG
>NZ_LIRK01000725.1 GCF_001419765.1 Streptomyces torulosus | reverse complement strand
GCTCCCGTCTCCTCCCCCGCCCCCGTGTCCGGGGCCGCGCGCAACCCCGTCGGCGGGCATGTGCCCGTCGCCGGTGGGCTGAACTCCGTCGGGCTGACCTACGCCCGTGATCTCAAGGCCGAGACCGTGCAGGTCTTCGTCGCGAACCCGCGGGGCTGGGCCACACCCGTCGGGAACCCGCGGCAGGACGAGGAGTTCCGGGCGGCCTGTGCGGCCGAGTCGATCCCCGCGTACGTGCACGCCCCGTACCTGATCAACTTCGGCTCGCACACCGAGGCGACGGTCGAGAAGTCCGTGGAGTCGCTGCGGCACTCGTTGCGCCGGGGCCGGGAGATCGGCGCCCTCGGCGTGGTCGTGCACACCGGGAGCGCGACCGNNAGGTGCGCGCGCACCTCCTGCCGCTGCTGGACGAGCTGACCCACGACGACGACCCGTATCTGCTGCTGGAGTCGACCGCCGGCCAGGGCGCCTCCCTGTGTTCGCGGACCTGGGACTTCGGCCCGTACTTCGAGGCGCTCGACGCCCACCCGAAGCTCGGCGTCTGCCTGGACACCTGCCACATCTTCGCGGCGGGCCACGACCTGACCGGGCCCGACGGCATGCACCGGACGCTGGACCTGCTGGTGGACACCGTCGGCGAGGGCCGGCTGAAACTGATCCACGCCAACGACTCCAAGGATGTCGTCGGCGCCCACAAGGACCGTCACGAGAACATCGGCTCCGGCCACATCGGCGAGGACCCGTTCCGCGCGCTGATGACCCACCCCGCCACCGAGGGCGTCCCCCTGATCATCGAGACCCCCGGCGGCAAGGAGGGCCACGCGGCGGACGTGGAACGCCTGAAGAAGCTCCGCGACGGCTGAGGCGCCGGGCTCGGTCAGAGCTCGGGCCCCTCCCCCGGTTCCTCCTGGTAGGAGTAGCGCTGCTCGCGCCACGGGTCGCCGATGTTGTGGTAGCCGCGCTCCTCCCAGAAGCCGCGCCGGTCGGCGGTCATGTACTCGATGCCCCGGACCCACTTGGGGCCCTTCCAGGCGTAGAGGTGGGGCACGACGAGCCGCAGCGGGAAGCCGTGCTCGGCGGTGAGCAGTTCGCCGTCCTTGTGGGTGGCGAAGATCGTGCGGTCCGAGGCGAAGTCGCTGAGCCGGAGGTTGGAGCTGAAGCCGTACTCGGCCCACACCATCACATGGGTGACCTCGGCGGCCGGCGGCGCGATCTCCAGGATCGTCCGGGCGGGGATGCCGCCCCACTCCGCGCCGACCATGCTGAACTTCGTCACGCAGTGCAGATCGGCCACGACCGAGGCGTACGGCAGTGCGGTGAACTCGTCGTGGGTCCAGCTCCGCTTCTCGCCGTCGGCGGTGGCGCCGAAGACCCGGAAGTCCCACCGCTCGGGGCGGAATTTGGGTACGGGGCCGTAGTGCGTCACCGGCCAGCCGCGCTGGAGTCGCTGTCCCGGCGGAAGCTGCGGCTGTGCCGCGTTCTCAGATGCGCGATCTCCCGACTCGCGTCCCACCGGCTGACCCATGACTCCATCCTGACAGACCCCGAGTGGTGCACATGACCAGCCCCCACCCGACTCGGACAAAACGAACTAAGGCTGGGCTAACTTACTAAGCTTGCACTTACTGGACGATCTTCGATGCCGGTGCAATCATCGCGGCGCAACCTCCCAGTTCCCCGCTTGGAAGGAGCCTTTGCGATGCAGGGCGACCCCGAGGTCATCGAATTCCTCAACGAGCAGCTGACGGCCGAGCTGACCGCGATCAACCAGTACTTCCTGCACGCGAAGATGCAGGAGAACTTCGGCTGGACGAAGCTCGCGAAGTACACCCGGCACGAGTCGTTCGACGAGATGAAGCACGCGGAGGTCCTCACCGACCGGATCCTCTTCCTGGACGGCCTGCCGAACTACCAGCGACTGTTCCACGTCCGCGTGGGCCAGACGGTGAAGGAGATGTTCGAGGCGGACCGGCAGATCGAGGTCGAGGCGATCGACCGCCTCAAGCGCGGCATCGAGGTGATGCGGGCCAAGGGCGACGTGACGTCCGCGAACATCTTCGAGTCGATCCTCGCCGACGAGGAGCACCACATCGACTATCTGGACACCCAGCTGGAGCTGCTGGAGAAGCTCGGCGAGGCGCTGTACATCGCACAGCTGATCGAACAGCCGGAGAGCTGATTCCTCGCGTCGAGGGGCCGCGCCGGACGGGCTAGGCGGCTTCCTCGAGCTCCTGCACCTCGGAGAAGGCGGGCTGCCCCTGACCGGCCGAATCACGGCGCGGGCACGCGCCCCTGCCCAGGATCGCCTGGATACGGCGGACGCACGAACCGCAGTCCGTACCCGCCTTGCAGGCCGACGCGATCTGGCGAGGGGTGCAGGCGCCGTCCGCCGCGTGCTTCTTGACCTGCTGCTCGGTGACACCGAAGCAACTGCAGACGTACACGCGGTTCACCTCCCGCCGGGATCGATACGTAACGCCGTCCCCGAACGATGATCGGTGAGGCTAACCTAACCTTACCCGGCGGCCAGGGAGCGCAAAAGTGGAGTGGGGCGCGGATCGTATGTGATCCGCGCCCCACTCCACTGTGTCGTCACGCCCGTACTAGTCGCGGTACAGCTCCGCGACCAGGAAGGCCAGGTCGAGGGACTGGCTGCGGTTGAGCCGGGGGTCGCAGGCGGTCTCGTAGCGCTGGTGCAGATCGTCGACGAAGATCTCGTCGCCGCCGCCCACGCACTCGGTGACGTCGTCACCGGTGAGCTCCACGTGGATGCCGCCCGGGTGGGTGCCCAGCGACTTGTGGACCTCGAAGAAGCCCTTGACCTCGTCGAGCACGTCGTCGAAGCGGCGGGTCTTGTGGCCCGAGGCCGCCTCGAAGGTGTTGCCGTGCATCGGGTCGGTCACCCAGGCCACGGTCGCGCCGGACGCGGTGACCTTCTCGACCAGCTCGGGCAGCTTGTCGCGGACCTTGTCCGCGCCCATGCGCACGATGAAGGTGAGACGGCCGGGCTCGCGCTCCGGGTCGAGGCGCTCGATGTACTGCAGCGCGTCCTCGGCCGTGGTCGTCGGGCCGAGCTTGATCCCGATCGGGTTGCGGATCTTCGAGGCGAACTCGATGTGCGCGTGGTCCAGCTGCCGGGTGCGCTCACCGATCCACACCATGTGCGCGGAGACGTCGTACAGCTGCCCCGTGCGCGAGTCGACGCGGGTCAGCGCCGACTCGTAGTCGAGCAGCAGCGCCTCGTGCGAGGAGAAGAACTCGACGGTCTTGAACTCCTCCGGGTCGGTCCCGCAGGCGTGCATGAAGTTCAGCGCGTTGTCGATCTCGCGGGCGAGCTGCTCGTAGCGCTGGCCGGACGGGGACGACTTCACGAAGTCCTGGTTCCAGGCGTGGACCTGGCGCAGGTCGGCGTAGCCGCCGGTGGTGAAGGCGCGGACCAGGTTCAGCGTGGAGGCGGAGGCGTGGTACATCCGCTTCAGGCGCTCGGGGTCCGGGACGCGGGCGGCCTCGTTGAAGTCGAAGCCGTTGACCGAGTCGCCGCGGTACGTCGGCAGGGTCACGCCGTCGCGGGTCTCGGTGCCCTTGGAGCGGGGCTTGGAGTACTGCCCGGCGATGCGGCCGACCTTCACGACGGGCACGGAGGCCGCGTACGTGAGGACGGCGCCCATCTGGAGCAGCGTCTTCAGCTTGTTGCGGATGTGGTCCGCCGAGACGGCGTCGAAGGCCTCGGCGCAGTCGCCGCCCTGGAGGAGGAACGCCTCTCCCTTGGCGACGGACGCCATCCGGGCGCGCAGCTGGTCGCACTCGCCCGCGAAGACGAGCGGCGGATACGACTCGAGCTCCGCAACGACTGCGCGCAGAGCCTCGGTGTCGGGGTACTCGGGCTGCTGCGCCGCGGGCAGGTCTCGCCAGGTGTTGCCAGCGCTCGCGCTGGACTTAGCGTTCACGGTCACGACGTCCACATTACGGGGTCATGTCGGGCGTCCATTCCCCTGCTCATCAAGTGAGACGAACCCCGCTCGATCGGGACGGGACCCGCGGGCGCGGCCCGTGGCGCCACCGGAACGCCTCCGGTAGTCTGCGGCGCATGTTCGCGCACAGCAACCAGAACTGGTGGTGGACCGCTCATCCGGCGGCCCACTGACTGCGCGTACGCACGACTTCGCGAAGGCCGCCCGAGGGGCGGCCTTCCGTGTTTCCACCACCGGGCCGTCCCTCCTCGATCACCGCACTGATCACGCTCCGATCAGCCACGAGGAGAACCCGATGGACCTGGCTCGACTCCTGCACGACCCCCGACCGTTCGCGCTGCTGCGCCGCCGCACCCCCGGCCTCCATGACCACGACACCGTGGAGGTGCTGATCGGCCCGGTCACCACCTGCGAGCGGCTCGCCGACCTCCCCGACGAGGGGCTGGCCCTCGTCCCGTTCCGGCAGATCCGCGAACGCGGCTTCGACGTCCGCGACGACGGCACCCCCCTGTCGGTGCTCGTGCCGGAGGAGTCGTACGCGCTGCCACTGGAGCGGGCACTGGCCCAGCTGCCCGCGCACGACGTGCGGGTCGAGGGCGGCGGTTTCGACGTCGGCGACGAGGAGTACGCGCGGATCGTCGGCCGGGTGCTGCGCGAGGAGATCGGGCGGGGCGAGGGCGCGAACTTCGTGATCCGGCGTACGTACGAGGGCGGCATCCCGGGCTTCGGCCGGGCCGACGCGCTGGCGCTGTTCCGACGGCTGCTGGAGGGCGAGCGGGGCGCGTACTGGACGTTCGTGGTGCACACCGGGGAACAGGAAGGGCCCGAAGGGCCTTCCTTGGAAGGGCGGCGGCGGGAGACGGGTGGGCGGACCCTCGTGGGGGCGAGCCCCGAGGTGCATGTCCGGATGTCCGGCGGGACCGTCGTGATGAACCCGATCAGCGGCACGTACCGCTATCCGGCCGGCGGGCCGACACCGGAGGACCTGCTGGAGTTCCTTTCCGACGGCAAGGAGATCGAGGAGCTCTCGATGGTCGTCGACGAGGAGCTGAAGATGATGTGCACGGTCGGCGACATGGGCGGGGTGGTGATCGGGCCCCGGCTGAAGGAGATGGCGCACCTCGCGCACACCGAGTACGAGCTGCGCGGACGCTCCTCGCTGGACGTGCGGGACGTCCTGCGGGAGACCATGTTCGCGGCGACCGTCACCGGGTCGCCCGTGCAGAACGCCTGCCGGGTCATCGAACGGCACGAAGTGGGGGGTCGCGGGTACTACGCGGGGGCCCTCGCGCTGCTGGGCCGGGACGAGGGCGGGGCGCAGACCCTGGACTCGCCGATCCTCATCCGGACCGCCGACATCGCGGGCGACGGCCGGCTGCGGGTGCCGGTCGGCGCCACGCTCGTCCGGGGCTCCGATCCGGCGGGCGAGGTCGCCGAGACCCACGCCAAGGCGGCCGGGGTGCTGGCGGCGCTCGGGGTACGGCCCGGGCGGCCGGAGCGGGAGCGGGTGCGGCCGGGGCTCGCGGAGGACCCCCGGGTGCGGGCGGCGCTGGACGGGCGGCGCGCCTCGCTGGCGCCGTTCTGGCTGCGGATGCAGGACCGCACGGCCGAGCTGACCGGGCACGCGCTGGTGGTGGACGCGGAGGACACGTTCACCGCGATGCTCGCGCATCTGCTGCGGTCGTCGGGGCTGGAGGTGACGGTACGGCGGTACGACGAGCCCGGGCTGCGGGAGGCCGTGCTCGGGCATGCCGGGGTGGTCGTGCTGGGGCCGGGGCCCGGGGACCCCGGGGACGCGGACGACCCCAAGATGCGGTTCCTGCGGGAGCTGACCGCCGAGGTGCTCCGGGACCACTCGTGCGGGGTGCTCGGGGTGTGTCTCGGGCATGAGCTGATCGCGGCGGAGCTGGGGCTGGAGATCGTGCGCAAGGAGGTGCCGTACCAGGGGGCGCAGACCTCGATCGACCTGTTCGGGCGGGAGGAGGTCGTCGGCTTCTACAACAGCTTCGTGGCACGCTGCGACGACGGGGCGGCCGGGGAGCTGGCCGCGCACGGGGTGGAGGTCAGCCGCAGCGCCACCGGGGAGGTGCACGCGCTGCGGGGGGCCGGGTTCGCGGGGGTGCAGTTCCATCCGGAGTCGGTGCTGACGCTGGACGGGGTGACGGTGATGCGGGAGCTGGTGGCGGGGTTGCGGGTCCTTCGGGCTCGGTAGGCCGCGTTGTCGGGTGCGGGTGGTCGGGTGCGGGTGGTTCGTGGTTTCTCGCGCAGTTCCCCGCGCCCCTGAAAAGCGACCGGGGCTGCGCCCCGTGCTTTTCAGGATGAAGGCCGGGCCGCAGGCCCGAACCCTTCAGGGGCGCGGGGAACTGCGCGAGAAACCACAAC
>NZ_LIRK01000724.1 GCF_001419765.1 Streptomyces torulosus | reverse complement strand
CCCCACCACACACCCAAAGGTGATCACACATGACGACTTACGCACCCTTTGCCCCTTTTTCCCCCTCCATGGAGGGGTCCTTCGCCTCCCAACTCGATGTGGCCGACGCCCTGCTGACCCTATTGCGCGACACCACCACCGAGCCCCGGCCCGACACCCAGCTGGAGGCGCTGACGCTGGCCGTCGCCGCCGATCTGCCCGTACTGCTGTGGGGTGAGCCCGGGATCGGCAAGACGGCGGCGCTGACCCAGCTCGCCGCCGCGCTGGACCTGCCGTTGACGACGGTGATCGCGAGCGTGCACGAGCCGTCCGACTTCTCGGGCCTGCCCGTCGTGGGCGACGATCCCGCCGAGCAGGGCGTACCGATGGCGCCGCCGGACTGGGCGGTGCGCCTGGTGCGAGCCGGGCGGGGCCTGCTGTTCCTGGACGAGCTGTCGACCGCGCCGCCGGCCGTGCAGGCCGCCCTGCTGCGGCTGGTGCTGGAGCGGCGGATCGGCACGCTCCAACTGCCGTCCGAGGTGCGGATCGTGGCCGCCGCCAATCCCCGGTCCTCGGCGGCCGACGGCTGGGAGCTGAGCCCGCCGCTCGCCAACCGGTTCGTACACCTGCAGTGGACCCACGACCACGAGGTCGTCGTCCGGGGTCTCGGCGGGACCTGGCCGCGCGCGACCCTGCCCCGGCTCGCCCCGGAGCGGCTCCCGGAAGCCGTCGACCACGCCCGCCGCGCGGTGTGCGGGCTGCTCGCCGCCCGCCCCAAGCTGGTGCACCAGCTGCCCAACAGCGAGAGCCGGCGGGGCGGCGCCTGGCCCTCGCCGCGCAGCTGGGAGATGACCCTGCGGCTGATCGCCTTCGCCACCGCCTCCGGGGTCTCCCGCGACGTCCTGTCCCTGCTGGTCAGAGGCACCGTCGGCGACGGTCCGGGGCTGGAACTGCTGGCGAGCCTGGACCGGATGGACCTGCCGGACCCCGAGGAGCTGCTCGCGGACCCGGCGGGCGCGGAGCTGCCCGACCGGGGGGATCTGCGTCAGGCGGTGCTCGACGGGGTGGTGGCGGCCGTGCGGGCGCGCCCGGAGAAGCCCCGCTGGGACGCCGCGTGGTCGCTGCTGGTCCGGGCGCTGGAGACGGGCGCCCCGGATCTGGTGGTCGTCCCCGCGACGACGCTCGCCTCGCTGCGCCGGGCGGACTGGGACGTGCCGGCGGAGATCGAGCAGCTCGCCGGAGTGGTCACGCTGTCCCGGCGTGCGGACGAGGCGGCGAGCCGCGCCGCCGCGACGAAGGTCCGCCGATGAGCGCCGACACGACGAGGGCGCGCCTCGACGCGGCACTGGACCGCGACAAGCTGTTCACGGCCCGGCTCCAGGCGGCGAGGGCGCGGCCCTATCTGGCGACGGCGCTGTTCGCGCTGCATCCCGTCGTGTCCCGGCAGGTGCCCACCATGGCCGTCGACCCGCACTGGCGGTGCTACATCTCCCCGGCCTTCGTGGACCGCACACCGGTGGAGGAACTGGCGGGCGTCTGGGTGCACGAGGTGTCCCATCTGCTGCGCGACCACCACGGGCGCGGCGACCGGATCGCCAAGGAGCTGGGGCTGACCGGTCCCGGGGACCGGCTGCGGATGAACATCGCCGCGGACTGCGAGATCAACGACGACGCGTTCGGCGACGGGCTGGTCAAGCCGGAGGGCGCCGTCGAGCCGGCGACACTGCGGCTGCACGAGGGACTGCTCATGGAGGAGTACCTGCGGCTGTTCCGGCTCGGGCCGCTGATGAACGATCTGGCCTGGCTGGACTGCGGCAGCGGCGCCGACGGGCTGGAGCGCGAGTGGGACCTCGGTCCGGACGGGGCGCACGGCCTGAGCGAGCAGGAGAAGGACGGGGTCCGGTTCCGGGTGGCCCAGGGCATCAAGGGGCGCCCGGGCCACGCCCCGGAGGGGTGGCGGCGGTGGGCGGAGGACGCGTTTCATCCGCCTCAACCCTGGCGCGAGTTGCTGGGCGCGGCGGTGCGTGCGGCGGTCGCCGTCGCGGGCGGGGGCGACGACTACACCTATGGCCGGCCGTCCCGGCGGTCGGCGGGGGTGCCCGGGGCGGTGCTGCCCAGTCTGCGGCGGACCCCGCCCCGGGTCTCGGTGATCATCGACACCTCCGGGTCGGTCAGCGACGCCGAACTGGGCAGCGCGCTGCTGGAGGTGGCCGCGATCTCCCGTGCCGTGGGCGGGAGACGCGACCTGGTCACCGTGGTGCCCTGCGACGCGGCGGCCCGGATCGCCCATCCGCTGTGCCGGGCGGAGGGCATCCCCCTGGTGGGAGGCGGAGGTACGGATCTGCGGAGCGGCTTCGCCCGGGCTCTGCGGTCGCGGCCCCGGCCCGATGTCGTCGTGGTCCTCACCGACGGTCAGACACCGTGGCCGTCGACCCGGCCCGCGTGCCGGACGGTGGTGGGCCTGTTCCCCCGGCACGGCCACTCCTGGGACGAGGACGACCCCGACTACGTGCCGGACTCACCGCCGGACTGGGCGCGGGTGGTCGAGATCGGGTAGGGGGCGGCGTCCGGAAGGTCCTGTGCCGCCGGGCGCGTGGGCAGGATCAGGTGCAGGAGGGGCCCCGCCATCGCCGTCGTGACGAGGGCCATGACGACCATGGAGGAGTACAACCGGTCGTCCAGCGCCCCGAGTCGCAGGCCCACGGTCAGGATGACGAGTTCGGTCAGACCGCGGGTGTTGACGAGGACGGCGAGCGCCGCCGCCGGACGGCCCGGCAGTCCGGTGGCGCGGGCCGCGCCGAACGCCCCGATGAACTTGCCGCCGACGGCCACGACGAGGATGAGGGCCAGCTCGGTCAGATCGCCGCCGTCCATGCCCGACAGATCGACCTTCAGGCCCGCGACGACGAAGAAGACGGGCAGCAGCAGAAGGTCGTTGAGGTGCGAGATCCGTTCCGAGATCCGTTCCGAGACCCGCCCCGAAGGCACGGGCACCTGAGCGGCGGGGTCCGGCCGGCCGTCACCCGTGTCGCGCGCGGCGCGTCTCGGCATGATCGCGCCGAAGAGGAACGCCCCGAAGATGAAGTGGAGTCCGATCCATTCGGTGAAGGCCGCGGATGCCAGCAGACCGGCCAGGGTGACGACCGTCGAGGCGGAACGGCCCCGGTCCGCCGCCCACGGCCCGGCCAGGAAGCGGCGCAGCGCGGGTCCGACCGCGGCGAACATCAGCAGCACATAGGGCACGAACAGCAGCAGGAGCCATTGCGATCCGGTGGCCGCCCCCGATATCGCCACGACCGCGGCGAGCAGGGTCCAGGCCAGTACGTCGTCGATCGCGGCGCAGGCCAGCGCGACGGCGCCCAGCCAGGTGTGGCGGATCCCGCGGTCGGTGAGGATGCGGGCCAGCACCGGGAACGCGGTGACGGACATCGCGGCGCCCATGAACAGCACGAACCCGGTCCGGTCGGCGGTGGGGTGGCTGTCGAACAGGTGGAGGGCGAGGAGCGCGCCCAGCCCGAAGGGCAGGACGACGGAACCGGCGGCGACGGTACCGGCCACGACCCGGTGCCCGCGCAGGAGTCCGGTGTCGAGTTCCGCGCCGACGGTGAACATGAAGAGGGCCACGCCCAGGTTGGCCAGTGCGGTCAGAAAGGGCCGGACGTCGTCGGGGAAGAGGGCGCCCGAGACCGCCTCACCCAGCAGCGTCGGGCCGAGCAGAACACCGAGGAGGACCTCGCCGACGACGGGCGGCTGCCTCAGCCGCCGGGCCAGCGCGCCCGCGCCGAACGCGAGCAGGGAGATCAGGGCGAGGGCGAGGAACAGCGTCGTCAACTGGTGGTTCGTCACAGGGAGAACGTCTCCCCCGCTCCGCCACTCCAACCACATGACAATGAAAATGATTATCGATAAGGTGAGCATGTCAACCCGGGCGCCTCCCTGTCGAGGCGCCGTCGGGCTGCCCTGACGCCTGAACCACACCGCACGAAAAGGGGAGCCGTGGCTCATCTGTTGGTGGTCGAGAGCTGGGTCGGATCGATGAGCAGGCTGCTGCCACGGGCCGTTCGGGAGGGCGGACACGAGTTCACGTTCCTCACCCGCGACCTGCACCACTACCTGCGCTCGGCCCCCGAGGGCACCGCGCACCCCCTGCTCGGCGCGCGCCATGTGATCACGGCCGACACCAACGACCTCGGCACCCTGCTGCCGGAGATCGAGCGGCTCGACGGCGTGTTCGGCTTCGACGGGGTCATCTCGTCCTGCGACTACTACCTGCCGGCCGTCGCCCGGATCGCCGGGCGCCTCGGGCTGCCCGGACCCGGCCCGGAGGCGGTCGAGAACGCCTGCCGCAAGGACGCCACCCGCCGCGTCCTCACCGACGCGGGGGTGCCGGGGCCGCGCTTCGCCGTCCACGAGGAGTGGGCCGATCTCGCGCGGGCGGCACGGGACATCGGATATCCGCTGGTCGTGAAGCCGGTCGACCTGTGCGCGGGCATGTATGTGCGCCGCGTCGACGACGAGAGCGAACTGGCGGCCGCCGTGGCTGCGTTGGCCGACTTCCCACTGAACGCGCGCGGGCAGCGGCGGGCGCCCGCCGTGCTCCTGGAGGAGTTGCTGACCGGCCCCGAGGTGAGCGTGGAGACCGTCTCGTACGCGGGAGCGGTGCACGTCGTCGGGGTGACCGACAAGAGCCTCGGCGGGGCACCGGCGTTCATCGAGACCGGGCACATGTTCCCCGCCGACCTGTCATCGGCCGACGCGGACGCCGCCGAGCAGACGGCACTCGGCGCGCTCAAGGCCCTCGGGCTGACCGACGGCGTCGTGGCGCACACCGAGATCAAGCTGACCCCGGACGGACCCCGTGTCGTCGAGGTCAACCCGCGGCCCGCCGGGAACCGCATCACCGAACTGATCCGGCATGTCACCGGCATCGATCTCGCCGCTGCCGCCGTCGACGTCGCCCTCGGTGTCGCGCCCGACCTGACGCGCCGCGAGACCGGGCTGCGCAGCGCGGCGGTCGGCTTCCTCGTGCCCGAGGTGTCGGGCACGCTCGACGCCCTGGAGGACACCCCGTTGAGGGGCGCCGACGGGGTTCTGGAGGCGCAGCTCGCCGAGGCGGGACGGCCGGTCAGGCCGGCCGGCAGCAACAACGAGTACCTCGGGCACGTCATGGTGGGCGACCCCCATGGGCAGGGCGCGCGGGCTCAGGTCGAGGCGCTGCTCGGCGAGTTGAGCGCCGGGCTGGTGATCCGGTGACCATCGCCATGACGGCCCGCGCGGCCACGTACGAGGAACTGCTGGAGCGGGCCCGGGCCGGGGAACTCGGTCCCGACCCGAGGACCCTGCGGATCGCGGTGGCCTTCGCGACCCGGCAGGCCGTACGGCACGACGGGCGCGGCACCGGCTACCGCAACGAGGTGCTCAGCCTGCGGCTCGCCGGTGCCGTCGGCTCCTGCGCGGTCGAGCCGGGCGCCCTGCCCGACACGGCGATCGACGACTGCGTGGGCGCCGATGTGGCCCGACTGCTGGACCATCCGCTGGCGCCGGTGCGGGTGGCGGCGCTCGACGCCTATCTGATGCACGTCACCCCGCACACCCCCGGGAACGGGGCGCGTCCGTTCCCCCTGCCGGCCGGCACCTCCCTGGAGAAGTCCCGGGCGCGGGCGAACGCGGTCGTCGACCTGCTCGACCTGCCGGCGGGCTCGACGGTCCTCGTCGTCGGGGTCGTCAACTCCCTGCTGGAAGCGCTGCGTTCCCGTGCGCTCCGGTACGTACCGTGCGATCTCAAGGGCGGGGTGACGGAGTGGGGCGAGGAGGTCGTCACCGACGCGCTCGGCCATGCCGGCCGCTGTGACGCGCTGCTCGTCTCCGGGATGACGCTCGGCAACGACACGTTCGAACCGCTGCGGCGCCACGCCCTGCGGCACGGCAGTCAGCTGGTGATGTTCGCGCAGACCGGCAGCGCGGTACTGCCCCGCTTCCTCGGGCACGGGGTGAGCGCCGTGTGCGCCGAGCCGTACCCGTTCTTCTGGCTGGACGCGGGTCCCGGTGTCCTGCACCGCTACCGCCTGGAGTGTCCTGGTCCGGGAGGTGGCCGGTGACCTCGCCGACCGTTCTGCGTTCCGTCGCCCGGCCGGAACTGCTGTCCCTCGTCGGACGTACACCGCTGGCGCGGATCACCGCCGACCTGCCCGGCCCGCAGCCCGGCTTCTGGGCCAAGCTCGAAGGGCTCTCGGCGGGCGGCATGAAGGCGCGGGCCGCCGTGTCCATGCTGCTGGGGGCCCGCGAGCGCGGTGAGCTGCGGCCCGGCGCTCCGGTCGTGGAGTCCACGTCCGGCACCCTGGGCATCGGACTGGCCTTCGCCGGTCAGGCCCTCGGGCATCCGGTGGTGCTGGTCGGCGACAGTGAACTGGAGCCGTCCATGCGGCAGCTGCTGCGCTCCCACGGCGTACGGCTGGAGCTGGTCGACCGCCCGGCGCCGCGCGGCGGCTGGCAGGCGGCCCGGCTCGCCCGGCTGCGGGAACTGCTCGCCCTGCTGCCCGGCGCGTACTGGCCCGACCAGTACAACAACCCCGACAACACGGCCGGTTACGCGTCCCTTGCGGCCGAACTCGCGGTGCAGCTCGACCATGTGGACATCCTGGTGTGCAGTGTCGGCACCGGCGGACACAGCGCGGGCATCATCGGCCCGCTGCGACGGCACTGGCCCGCACTCGGTCTGATCGGCGTCGACTCCACCGGCTCCACGATCTTCGGGCAGCCGGCCCGGCCGCGGTTGATGCGCGGGCTGGGCAGCAGCATCCATCCGCGCAACGTCGCCTACGAGGCGTTCGACGAGGTGCACTGGGTGGGTCCGGCGGAGGCCGTGGACAGCTGCCG